>JAYUEP010000019.1:0-23281 GCA_043739165.1 Hyphomicrobiales bacterium | reverse complement strand
GGCCTTCAGGCCCAAAAGGGCAGCACTCGACCAAATCACCGTTCCGGCCCCCAGTCCGAGCGCCACCTTCAAACCATCGCGCCGCGATGCGGCCACCGCCGTGCGCGCGGTGATCAGAAAGCTCGGGCCCGGAGAGACCACAGCCACCATTTGAAAAGCCCAAATGCTGGCAAGTGTGAGAAGTTCAGATGTCATGTATCGCCTCCCGAAATTTATGCACAGTGGCACTCAAGCCAAATTCCAGTGCGTCGGCAATGATCGCGTGGCCGATCGAGACTTCTTTCAAGTTGGGAAGAGCGGCCACGAGGCGCGGCAGGTTTTCACGGGTGAGATCATGCCCGGCGTTGAGATCGATACCTGCGGCAGCGGCGGCTTTGCCTGTCGCCACAACCCTGTCGAACTCGACATTGATTGGACCTGTTTCCAGCGCACCGCCATACGGCCCGGTAAAAATCTCAATCTGGTCCGCACCTGTTTTCCGGGCCAGTGCGGCCAGTGCAGGATCAGGATCAACAAAAAGCGCCACACGCATGCCGCCCTTCTTCAGACGCGCAATGATCGGCGGCAGAAGATGGCCCGTCTGCGCGAAGTCCCAGCCATGGTCCGACGTGCCCTGCCCCGGCAGGTCCGGCACCAATGTCACTTGGTCTGGCCGATTGGCTTCAACCAGCTGAAGAAAGCGTTCATCCGGATAGCCCTCGATATTATATTCACGCCCCGGAAATTCGCTGCGGATCAAATCGCGCAACAGCGGCACGTCAGCATGGCGGATATGGCGTTCATCCGGGCGCGGATGGATCGTGAGGCCCACAGCCCCAGCCCGCAAGGCAATGCGCCCCAGCTGCACCAGATCGGGCCACGGCACTTGGCGCCTGTTGCGCAAATAGGCAATGGCATTGACGTTGACGGATAGTTTGCAGCCCATGGTGCCTCCTGCAGGCAGTCTAGCCATCAATCCCTGGCCTGTGAACAGCCAGAGCGCCGCAATACAATTGTGACATTGGACATGTCGAATTGACATCGACAGCCAAGAGGCTTTTTATGACCGAATTCGCAGGAGGTTCCCATGTTCAAAACCACGCGCGCAGCTTTCCTCATTTCCACGTTTCTCATCGCGGTGCCTATGGCACAGGCCGAGACTGTGAAGATCACGTTTCTCGGCGTGGGTGACATTTACAAATTCGATGGCTCCAAACAGCGCGGCGGCATGGCCAGGCTCAATGCCGTGGCCCGCGCCGAGCGCGCCGCCAACCCCAACACGATCTATGTGATGGATGGAGATATGTTGTCGCCTTCGCTCATGTCGGGTTTCGACAAGGGCGCCAACATGATCACCCTGTCCAATATCGTGCCCTTTGATTTGGCTGTGCCCGGCAATCATGAATATGATGCCAAGGCGGACAATTTTCTCGCTCAGGTGAAGGCGTCAAAGTTTCCATGGGCTGCGGTCAATATCCAAACCGCCGATGGCAAAGCCCCTGAAGGCTTGGGCGGCATGATGGTGAAAGATGTGCAAGGCGTGAAAATTGCCCTCATCCCTGTGGGTGATGACGGCACGCCGGAAGACTCTTCGCCCGGCGATTTACGCTTTGCACCGACAGCCGAAAGCGCCATTGCCGCCGCCAAACAGGCGCGCAAGGACGGAGCCGATCTCGTCGTTGGCGTGGTGCATGCGCCGCATTCGGATGACCAGACCATGTTCAACAGCAAGGCCTTTGATGTCATCCTGTCGGGCCATGATCATGATTTGATCGCGCAGTACAATGGCATCACTGCCTATGTCGAAACCTCAACCGAAGCCAATTATCTGGTGCCGATTGATGTGAGTGTGGATGTGCAAACCAAGGACGGCAAGCGCAGCCTTTCCTGGCAACCCTCCTTCCGCTTCATCGACACGGCCACCGTGCAGCCCGACCCAGAAACGCAAAAGATCGTCGATCAATTCACCGCCGATTTGGGCAAGGAACTTGATGTGGTGGTGGGCAAGCTCGAAGGCCCCATCGACACACGCCGAAATATTGTGCGCACCCAAGAGTCAGCCATGGGCAATTTGATCGCCGATGCAATGCGCGAAGAGTCTGGTGCAGATATAGCCATCACCAATGGAGGGGGCATTCGCGGTGACAAGCAATATGCCGCAGGCGCAGATTTCACCCGCCGCGATGTGTTGAACGAACTGCCCTTCGGCAACATGACGGTGGTGACAGAGCTGGATGGTCAGCACATTCTCGACGCCTTGGAAAATGGCTTCAGCAAAATTGAAGATGGCGCAGGCCGCTTCCCGCAAGTCTCCGGCCTCATTGTCACCGCAGATAAATCCAAGCCACCAATGTCCCGCGTCTTGTCGGTCACTGTGAATGGTGCGGCCTTGGATTTGAAAGCCAAATATAAAGTCGCCACCAATGACTACATGCTGGGCGCAGGTGATGGTTTCATTGCACTGGGCAATGGCAAAACACTGGTTGGCACTGCGGCGGGCAAGCTGATGGCCAATGATGTACTTGTTTACATCAAGGCCCACGGCGGCATTCAGGCCAAACTTGAGGGGCGGATTGTGGTGAAGTGAGGCGGCCCTACTGCGGCGTCACATCCGTGCTGGCCGAAGCCTTGTTCCGCCGTCTCTCCAGAAAGCCCACCGCCAACACTGCCACTTCATAGAGCGCAAACAGCGGCAGGCACATGGCCAGCATCGAAATCGGGTCCGGCGGGGTGATCACCGCTGCAATGGCCGCAACGCCGACCAGGGCGAAGCGACGCCCGCGTTTAAGTTGGTCCTGTTTCACAATGCCAATCTGGCCCAATAGTGTCAGCACAACGGGCAATTGAAATGTGACCCCGAAAGCCAGCATCAACGTCATTACGAAATCGAGATAGGCTTCAATATCCGGCATCAGTTGAATGCCAACGCCATTGCCATCGCTCGTCGCCGCCGCCAACGAAAAGAAGAACTTGATCGCCACCGGCAGCAGCATGAAATAAACCAGCGCCGCGCCCAAAATGAAAAACACCGGCGTGGCGATCAGATAGGGCAACAGTACCTGGCGCTCATGCTTGTAAAGACCGGGCGCGATGAAACCGTAAATCTGTGTGGCAATAAGCGGAAAGGCCACGAACAAGCCGCCGAACATGGCAATCTTCAGCTTGACCAGAAACACGCCGAGCAGCTTGATCGAGATCAGGCCGACATCCGTCCCCGTGCCCCATTTGAATGGCAGAATCAAAAAATGCAGAAGGTTGCTGGAAAAAAAGAAGGCCGTCAGAAAGGCCACGACAAAGCCCACAACTGAATAGATCAATCTTTGGCGCAGCTCCGCCAAATGATCCATGAGCGGCGCTTCGCTGGCATCGATGTCAGCCTGGCTCATGGCTTGGCATCTTCCAGTCCGCGCCCGGCCACGCGCGTTTCACCGAGCGTTTGATCGCCAAACAGCCGCGCGAAATCATTGCCCGCAGCTCCATCCAATTTCATCATCTGCGGCGCTGCCGAAACCGGCGAGGATGCAGCAGGCGATGCCGTGACCGATGATACGGTGGACGTTACCAACGATTGCACTGGAGACATGGCGGCACTGACACCGCTTTTGAGGTTCATCAGATCCTGCTTCACATCTTCCATGCCTGCGTCTTTCATCGCGGCATCAACCTGCCCCTGAAACTCGCGCGCCATGCCGCGCATCTTGTTCATGAACTGGCCAAAGCGGCGCAGCACGACAGGCAGATCCTTTGGCCCAATGGCAATGACAGCCAGAACCACAATCACCAGAATGTGCGAAAAACTTAAGCCGAAATCAAACATGAAACGCCGTGCGAGAAATCCCGCGCGTCAACTCAGCTTTTGGCTTTGGTTGTGGCCTTGGCCACAGGAACTTCAGCAGCAGCTTCGATTGTCTTATCATCGACCGGATCTTCAGCCATGCCCTTCTTGAAGCTCTTGATGCCCTTGGCCACATCGCCCGCCATTTCGGAGAACTTGAACTTCCCGCCAAAGACCAACATGACGATCACACCAATGATCAACCAATGCCAAATTGAAAGCGAACCCATCTGTAACTCCTGAAACGCAGTGCTGTTGTTGCGATGATAATACTATAGACAGCGATCAGGCCTTTTTAAAGACTAAAACGCCGTGCTCATGATTTGGTGAAGTGAGGCCAAACTTTGTGATCTGCCCCCGTTCTGGCGCGAGATGTGCAGGAACTGTGGCAAAAACCTCTTGTTCGAGCTCGGGAAAAACCAGTGTCAACCGCACCATATTGCCAAGATATTGGCTGTCTTTCACCAAGGCTTCCAGGCCTTTTGGGGTTGGCCCCAAAAGTTCTGGCCGCAGCAGCACGAGTGCGATCTCGCCCTCTGCCAGTCCCCGGGCTGCAAACCTGCCGAACTGGGTTTCGACAAACCCACGTGAAACCCTGCCCTCAAATTCATTGCTGGCAGCAAAGAACCGCGCCGCATCGGCATCTGCGGGTGCAGCATAAATTTCGCGCGGGCTGGCCTGTTGCACAATGCGCCCCTCCCGCATCAGCATGACGCGGTCTGAAACTTCCAGGGCCTCCTTGGGATCATGCGTCACCAGGATCACGGTCGCCCGGATTTCCTTGAGAAGCGCCAGCGTCTCACCGCGCACATCCTCGCGCAAGCGCTGATCCAACCCCGAGAAAGGTTCATCCATCAGCAGGATTTGTGGTCTTGGGCTGATCGCCCGAGCCAACGCCACGCGCTGTTGTTCGCCGCCGGAAAGCTGATGCGGATAGGCTTTCACCAGATTTGCCAGCCCCACCCGCGCCAAAGCCCGTTCGGCAGCCGCATCGGCCTCCTCGCGCCGCCAGCGGTGCAGCCCATAACGCACATTGTCCAAAACAGTGAGATGCGGAAACAAGGCGAAATCCTGAAACACCAAGCCGATGCTGCGCGCCTCTGGCGGCACAAACTGTGTTGGCCCGGCAACCACGTCGCCATCAAGCACGATGCGCCCTTGTGTCGGCCGCGAAACCCCCGCCGCCAGCCGTAGCAAGGTGGTTTTGCCACAGCCCGAGGGCCCCAGCACCGAAACGATTTCACCCGGAGCCAAACGAAAATTGATGTCCCGCAGGATCGCCTTGGCGCGAACGTCAAAATTGACGTGCTCAAAAACCAGTTCGCCCGCGATCGTGGCTCCTGCCGTGCCACGCACCCCCCAGCCTGATTCATGGTTAGAGACGATATTCATGGCCCGCCCTTATAGGTGCGAGAGGAAAAAAGCAAAACTGCGTCTGCGCTAAGCCGCCGCAACCTCAACACGGTTGCGCCCTTCGCGCTTGGCAGAATAGAGCGCTTCATCGGCGCGTTTCAGAATGCGGGTTGGTGTATCTTCCACGCCTTCCAGGCTGGAAACACCAATCGACACCGTCACCGGAATGGCCTTGGCTGGCCCGATGGTGAACGGTCTGTTGGCAATCAACTTGCGCATGCGCTCGGCAATGGCCAAGGCGGCGGGAAGATCGGTGCCCGGCAAAACCAAAACAAATTCTTCGCCGCCTGTGCGGCAGCACAAGTCGACCGACCGGGTCGATTGCTTGATACGGGCCGAAAGTTCCTTCAGCACCGTATCGCCCACATCATGCCCATGGCTGTCATTGATGGCCTTGAAATAATCAGCATCAATGGCCAGCACGCTGAGGATTTTGCCCCGGTTGACATAGCTTTCCATCAAATGACTGAGATGGGTTTCAAGATAGCGCCGATTATAGAGCCCGGTCAGCGGATCGGTAATTGCCAATTCAATCGAGGCTTTTACACTGGAACGCAGCTGCTCGGTATAACGCCAGCGCCGGACTTGCGTATTGACGCGGGCCAGAAGTTCCTGCCGGTCCACTGGCCGGATCAGATAATCGTTGACGCCCATATCCAGCGCACGCAGCAATTGTTGCTGCTCCGCCGGATCGACGACAACCAGAATGGGCGTTTGACGCGTCGCTTCAAAAGAACGGAATTGTGAAACCAGACGCAAGCCATCAAAAGAATCGGCACTGAGGTTGACGATCACCAGTTCAAAAGGTTCGGTTGCGGCCCCCGCCAGTTCAACCGCCTTCGGCGGATCAGCGGCAACCGACACGCGGTGCCTGCTCTCCAGTGCGGCTTGAATGCGCTCAACCGAAGACTCGCGCGTATCAACCAGAAGAATATTGCCTTCGCGGTTTAGATCGGAGACCTCGCCGCGCGTCAACATGCCAAGGGTGCCGCCAGACTCTGCCCGGAAACGCAACTCGTCCGTCAACATCTTGAGACGGACCAGCGATTTTACGCGGCAGAACAGGGAAATATCATTGACCGGCTTGGTCAGAAAATCATCTGCCCCGGCGCGCAATCCGCGCAACCGGTCTTCCGGCTGGTCAAGCGCTGTCACCATGATGATGGGAATGTGCTGTGTGGCCGGGTTGGACTTGAGGCGCGTGCAAACTTCAATCCCGTCAATGCCGGGCATCATCACGTCCAGCAGGATGATATCAGGTTTGGTGCGTTGGACAGCGTCAAGCGCGTCCAATCCGTTCATCGCAGTCACGACTTCAAAATATTCCGCCGCCAATTTGGCTTCGAGAAGCCGGACATTGGCGATGATATCATCAACGACGAGGACGCGTGCGGTCATGATGCCTTTTTCAAAAACCCATCAATCGTTTGCAGAAAGCTCATGACAGAAATGGGTTTCGAGATATAGGCCTCGCAACCACCTTCCCGGATTTTCTGTTCATCGCCCTTCATGGCGAAGGCAGTGACCGCGATTACTGGAATCTTGCGCAGCTCATCATCCTCTTTCAACCACTTGGTGACTTCAATGCCCGAAACCTCAGGCAACTGAATATCCATCAGAATAAGATCGGGCCGATGCTTGCGCGCCAGTTCCAGCGCGGAAAGCCCGTCACGCGTCTGCACCACGGCGTAGCCATGTGCCTCCAGCAAATCATTGAACAGTTTCATGTTCAACTCATTGTCTTCGACAACCAAAACAGTTTTCTTCATGGAATATTCGATCCCCGAGGAAGTTTGGCCAACAGTATCTTCATATGAAGCAACTTCCATCAATATTTGTCCCACGCACTTTGCAATTGGCCCAACACTCGTCTACAACCCCAACTTCACATTGGGCCGTGGCTCATAACCAAAATCTTTAAGTACGCCAGCATGTTCCAACACTGGTTAATTGATCCTGAAGATGTACCTTAAATCCACTTTACCGCATTCAACCGCCACGAGCGAAATCCCTTTATTGCTCACGGGTTTTCTGCTGTCGGACGAAGTCCGCCTTGAGCGGTTTTTGGCGCTCACCGGTATCACGCGAGGTGACCTCGAAACCCGCATGGACGAGACCGGATTCCAGGCCTTCGTCATGGACTATACGTTGGAGGATCAATCTCTTGTGTTGGAATTTGCTTCAACGCACAACCTGAAGCCAGAGGCCCTGCTCGCGGCCCGTCGCCATCTTCCCGGCGCACAATTCTAGTCCAAGACGAAGCGTCCAAAAGGCAGTAAGCCTGTCTCATGGAAAGGTCGTCTGAAAACCTGGGTTTCTGCCGCGACTGTTTGACTGCCGTGGCCGAAACAGCGACGCGTTGCCCTACCTGTCACAGTCCAAGAATTAAACGCCACCCGGAGCTGCACCTGCTTTCCATTGCCCATATCGATTGCGACGCCTTTTATGCTTCAGTTGAAAAACGTGACAACCCCGCCTTGCGCGACAAGCCCGTGATCGTCGGCGGGGCACAACGCGGTGTGGTTTCAACCGCTTGCTATATCGCGCGTATCCATGGGGTGAAATCTGCCATGCCGATGTTTCAGGCCCGCAAACTCTGCCCGGAAGCCGTGATTGTCAAACCCAACATGGCCAAATATGCCGAAGCTGGCCGGGCGGTGCGTGAGTTGATGTTGCAGCTTACGCCCTTGGTTCAACCCGTCTCGATTGACGAGGCCTTCCTTGATCTCTCTGGAACACAGCGTCTGCACGGCGCTTCGCCAGCCCTCTCGCTGGCCCGGCTGATCAAACGCATCGAAACCGAGGTGGGGGTTGGCGCATCTGTTGGCCTTTCACACAACAAGTTCCTCGCCAAACTTGCCTCAGACATGGAAAAGCCCCGTGGCTTTTCGGTGATTGGCAAGGCTGAAACCATGAGCCTTCTCGCGGCAAAGCCAGTGGGAGCGATCTGGGGGGTGGGCAAAGCCGCCCAGCAGCATTTGGCCAAACGGGGAATCACCATGATTGCCCAGCTGCAAACCATGGCCCGCAATGACCTGTTCCGCGAGTTCGGACAGATGGGCGCGAGGCTTTATCATCTCAGCCGTGGCGAAGACACGCGCGAGGTCGATACAGAAGGCGAGGCCAAAAGCATCAGCGCCGAAACCACATTTGATGACGATCTGGCGGAATATGATCAACTCGAACAAAAGCTGTGGAATCTCTGTCAGCGCGTTTCGCGCCGCGCCAAAAAGGCAGGTCAGGTTGGCCAGACCATTACCCTCAAGCTCAAAACCAGGGAATTCCAATCCCGCACAAGGGCCATGTCACTGGAAGATGGCACCAACCTTGCCCATGTTCTCTTTGAATCGGGAAAACAGCTGTTGCAAAAGGAAGTGGGCCAACAACAGTTTCGCCTGATCGGCATTGGCCTCTCACATTTGCAGGAGGCCAAAGGCATTCCAAGCGAGGGTCTGGATTTACGCCGCCTCACCCAAAACAAGGCCGAAGCCGCGATGGATAAGATCCGCGAGAAATTTGGTCAAAGGGCGGTCGACAAAGGCATCAGCCTGCGCGGCAAACCACGGCGCAACACTGATTAGGCCGAAAGGCGAAAGACACTCTCGCCTTCTTCGCCCGCCAGAACCAACGCGCGCATCCGCCTGTCAAACATTTTGGCTATGGGCAGGAGGCGCTTGGCCAAATTATTGCGTGCCTCTGGCCAGGATTCCGCATCGCTCTCGATACAGACTGAAAAGATGATTTTGTCTTCGTTTGGCCCGCGCAGTGGCATGGAGATGCCGTAACGCGTGATCCCATAGCGGGTGGCAATGGAATCGACCGACTGGGCCAGATGATCGACATCAAACCACTCTGACCAATCGACATATTTGTCTTCCATCACACTGGTGATCACCGGATCATCCAGGGGCGTGAAATTGCTCATGTAGTGGCTCATATAGGCTGGGTCATAGGTTGCCACCCAGATGACCTGGTCGGGCATGCCGTCCTTGTATTGCAAGTACCAATAGGACAAGTGCAGCACATCTTCCTGGGCAGCCTTTTCCAAGAGGAAACCCGTGGCTTCCTCTATACTGTGGAAAGACGTTTGCTTTTGGTCTGCCGTCAGCGATAACATAAGGCCCTCGTCGGTTTTGAAATATACCGCCGAAAACCTAAACCAAAACTTAAGTTTCAATTTGATTGATCATTTTCAACCCATTGCAACTACTGCGAAAATTGGCATGTATGAAAATTAAAAAAGCGTGAGTGTTTAGATCGCCATGCCACCAAAAATCCTTCGCACCCTTGAATCCCTGCGCCGTGAAACGTCCGCCTGGCGCGCCCAGGGTTTGACCAGCGCCATCGTGCCGACGATGGGTGCACTTCACCTGGGCCATTTGCTACTGGTCCGCCAAGGCTTCCAGCGGGCTGACCGCGTCGTCACCACCATTTTCGTCAATCCCAAGCAGTTTGCGGCCCATGAAGACCTCGGGCGCTATCCACGCACCGAAGAGACTGATCTTGCCCTGCTGACGGATGAAGGCGTCAATTCGATCTTTGCCCCCGCCCCACCGGAAATTTACCCCGAGGGTTTTGCCACCACCGTTCACCTTGACGGCCCTGCCAAGGCCGGGCTTGAAGACAAATACCGCCCGCAGTTCTTTGATGGTGTGGCCACCATTGTGGCCAAGCTCCTGATCACCGCCACCGCTGACTTTGCGATGTTTGGCAAGAAGGATTACCAGCAGCTGCAGGTCGTCACCCGCATGGCGGCTGATCTCTGCATCGGCACAAAGATTATCGGCGTCGAAACCGAACGCGAAGAAGATGGCCTCGCCCTGTCATCGCGCAACCGATACCTCTCAAAATCCGAACGCAAGCAGGCCAGCGCGATCCACAAGAACCTGATGCAAGCCGCAGAGAAAATCCGATCGGGCGCGAAGCCGCAATCTGCAACCCGCGCCGCTGCCCGTTCGCTCACCACGTTGGGCTTCAAGGTGGATTATGTGGTGGCCCGCAATGCCCAAAGCCTGGCCCTGCCACAGTCGGCAGGCGAGCCCCTGCGTCTGCTCGCCGCCGCTTGGCTCGGTACCACGCGGCTCATCGACAATATCGCGGTTTAGAGCAGCCCGAGCGCCGCCAACTCACGCCGCATTTTCTCCGAGAGCCCGGCTGACCCTGCAGACTTCTTCAAATCCGGCGGTGCGTCCGCAGCCTCAAAATAACGCCAACCTTGAAAGGGTCGTCGGGGAATGGGCCGCACCGGAATGATTTGCGGTTTGAATACGATGCGGCAACGTTCGATCCCATCCTGACCCGTCACTTTTTCAAGATCAACGATGGGTTGGCGGCACAGAACCATGCCCCGGATCACCCAATAGAGTGAACCTCCCGCCAGGATCTCGTCGCGGCGCTTGGGGAACATGCGCGTCACATGGTCAAGACTGTCGCGGCCCGCTACGGCCTCGACCACCCAAGCCTCAAGCTCGGCGATTTCATTCACCCCCACACAGAGCTTTATCAAATGCAATGCCATGGCCAATGCCTTAATCACCAAAGTGTGGACATGCAAAGGCCTCCCCTATAATCTTTCCCCAGCAGAATTGAGGTACATCATGACAACCGTCGCCAAAGTCATCGAACTGACGTCATCATCATCCAAGAGCATCGAAGATGCCGTCGAAATCGGCATTGCCAAGGCTGATGCCACGCTGGACCATATCGAAAGCGCTTGGGTGCAGGATATCAAATGCATCGTCAAAAACGGCAAAGTGGCTGAATGGCGCATCAACATGAAAGTGACCTTCTTGTTGAAATAGTCGCGGTAGATTGGGCCAAAACGATCACAACCTGTTGAAGCCCAAGGCCTGTTCGTGATTGGCCTTGGCGTACTCAAAAGCGCAGTTCCTTGTGCAACATCAGCCCAGCTGCTGAAGGAGCGGATATTGCTTGTTGCCAAAGGACACACCTCGACCTCGCGTGAGGTCGTATCAGAGTCATCCGGCTTGAACCACCAAGTGTTCCTGGCCCAAGAATTCCCCATGCTTTATACCTACCTCGGGGACAGCGCATTTTCCACCATTGCGCGAAGCCATGGGATTGCCAATGCTGCCAGCAGCACCGATTTCCGCGGGCTGTGCAACCACCTGCCCGCGTTCCTTGGCTGCGATCACTACTGGTCCTCCCATCCCGAAATCGCCGAGATTGCCAGCCTGGAACTGGCCATGAATACCGCGGCTTCAGCCCCCGACCTGCCACCTCTGAAATGGGAGCAAATTGAACATCTACGACAAGAACAAACCTCTGCCCTGCCGTGGACCCTGCATCCTTCCGTTCAGCTGCTGCGCTTCCAGCGCAACACAACGAGCATCTGGTCGGCCTTGAGAAGCGGTGAGCGCGCGCCCGCGCCCTACCTGCTGGGCAAGCCCCAAGCCGTTCTCGTCTGGCGGCAGGGAGAAAATGCGCGGTTTCGCATGTTGGGCGACGAGGAAGCACTGGCTCTGGACCACGTGAAACGGGGACAAAGTCCTTCGGCAACCTGGGCAA
The DNA here is from genome assembly GCA_043739165.1 of Hyphomicrobiales bacterium. Lineage (GTDB taxonomy): Bacteria > Pseudomonadota > Alphaproteobacteria > Rhizobiales > Aestuariivirgaceae > Aestuariivirga. The sequence goes on along the minus strand of JAYUEP010000019.1, from coordinate 11,526 downwards.
TGCGCGGCGAGGCCGAACACTATCTGCGCGAATGGGTAGAGTCTGAACTCTTGTTGCAGATCAAATCGAAAGAGGAATTCTAACCATTCGCCTTTGCGATATAGCAGGAAACACCGCCATGTTTGAATCTGGCACAAGCCGCTTGCGCAGCGGTTTGATCGGCAAAGCCTTGCAGGCGCACCCGGTAGAACGTGCCCTTGGCCCCAAGATCAGCCTTCAGCACAGAGGGTTTCACATCGGCCAAGGCCTTGTGGCGCTTTTGCAGGGATTTCCAGTTGGCCCAAGCGGCATCTTCACTCGTAGCAGATGAAATCTGCACCGCCCAACCTGAAGCAGGCTCTGACACTGATTCAGAAGCGGGAACTACACTTGCAACAACAATGGGCTTCTTGGCAGGCACTTCAACAGCAGCCGCGAGCTTGCGTGTTTCAGTCATCGCAATTTTTTCCGCCTTGGCGGGAATGCTGGGCACCGAAGCCACTTCGACTTTCGTGTCAACGGCTTTGGAGGGAGCATCAGCAATCGCAGGATCCGTGGGATCGGCAACTTCATTTTGGGCATCTTCGGCGGTTGCAGAATCTGCGGTCGTCGCTGTCAGACTGTCTTCCGCCGCTGCCATCAGGGCCGCCGGCGGTTCAACAGCCTGCGGCAGGCTTTGTTTCATCACTTCGGTGTTGTTCGCAGGGCTGGCACTGATGCTGCCCGTCAAAATCGGATCGGTTGCGGCATCGTCGAGCTCTGCCACATCGCCCATTGCCTTTAGTTTCTCAATGGCGGCGGTAAAATTGCCATCTGCCAAAACGGCGGCTTTCAGGAAATGCTTGGCCTCAGTCGGACGCTTCAACAACTCAAAGGCCAAGGCCTCACCATAATAAACCCGCGCTGCATCGGGATGATGATATTTCAACGCCCGCTCATAGTCCGAGATCGAAAAGAGATACTGGCCGTTTTCGCGCAGCGCATTGGCGCGTGCCAAATAGGCATAGGAAAAGCTGGAATCCACCAACAGTGCGCTGGTGAAATCTTCAATCGCCAATGCCGGCTTGGAAAGTTTTTGCTGGGCAAGGCCGCGGTTGTAAAGTGCCCGCGCCCGCAAGTCGCTGGGCATGGCATCCAAAACCAACGCTGCCGAATAATCATCAACCGCATTCTGGTTCTGGCCCAGGGTTTGATTGGCCAAGGCGCGATTGAGGAAAGCGTTGGCGAGAACTTCTGGCCCCAAGGAACGGGACTCGATTGCTTGTGTGAAAAGTGAAACCGACTTGGCGGCATCGCCACCGTTCAGCGCGGCATAGGCGGCAACTGAAACCGAATTGGCCGGGGTTGTGACTGCACCTGTAGAGCCGGCATTTGCGACCAACGCTGCAAAAAACACGGAACAAACAAACGCCTTGTGTACGCGACGAACCATCATGAGGCTCATCATGAAGTGTTAGGGTTAAAACTCCGTTGCCATGTTTGAAGTTTTTGGTGAAGAGAAAGTAAACGATGCGGCGCCCTGCCTTCACTGGGAAACGGATGAAGCCTTGGCCCGCCTGGGCATCTTGTGCGAAGGGTGCCACAGCTCGACAAAATCAGCGCCAATTCACCTCATCACCAGAACAGCAAATAGTTTTATTCACCAACACTTCCCGCGTCATCCCGGCGAAATGCCATTCTTCGCGTTGACAAGGCTCTGCAAATCTGGCCAAACCATCTCATTCGGTGCCCCAAGGCAATCGCCAAAGGGCCTAAGAGGGAATACGGTGAGGACGACCCAAAAGGGGCCGAAACCGTGACTGCCCCCGCAACTGTGAGCGGTGAGGTTTTGAAGTTAATGCCACTGGGAAACCGGGAAGGCGCTTTGAGACCATCGACCCGCAAGTCAGGAGACCTGCCGGATGAGTAAAGCGTTCAACCGGTCTCACGGAGGGTGACATGACCACACTTATAAAGTCCAATTCCCATATTCTTTCGAGGCGCATTGCTGCGGGCCTGATCTGCGTTTTTCTTGGCGCAAGCATGGTCTTCACCGTGGGCCTGTCACACATGGCGGCGGCCCACAACGCCGCCCATGACACCCGCCACGCGCTGGGCTTTCCCTGCCACTGAGCAGAAATCACACGAAACTTTGACGCGTCACCCCGGCGAAAGCTGGGGCCCAGCTTTTTGGCTTTAACTTGAATTGAAAAGCTGGGTGCCGGCATTCGCTGACATGACGACAAAGGTTTGATTTGGACAATCCACCATGCTCGGGAAACTCATTCTTTCCGCTTTGATCGCCGGCCTCATCGCTGGTGGCATCCTCGCGGCTATCCAACACCTACGGCTGACCCCGCTGATTGCGCAGGCCGAGGTCTATGAGACAGCGGCAAACGCGGCCAAGCCCGCTTGCACTGAAAACATGGCGGGCATGAAAATGTGTGGTGATGACGCCGGGGAGGGCTGGAAACCCGCCGAAGGCTTTCAACGCATCGCTTCAACGTCTGCTGCCTCCATGCTGCTGGGCGCAGGCTATGGCGTGATGCTGGCGGGCATCGCACTCGTTTCCGGCGCAAGCCTGACGCGCCGCAATGGCATGATCTATGGCCTCTGCGGCTTTCTTGCCTGCGCACTTGCTCCTGCCATGGGCTTGCCGCCGGAAGTGCCGGGCTTGGCTGTGGCAGACCTCACCGCGCGGCAGCTTTGGTGGCTGGGCACCGTGGCTTCAACAGGCCTCGGCATCTATTTGATTGCCCTGCGGCATGAAGCCTGGGCGACATTCGCTGCCGTGGCTTTGCTGGCCGTGCCCCATCTCATAGGGGCACCCGTTGCCCCCAATACACCAAACCAAGTGCCCGCAGAATTGGCCAGCCGCTTTGCCGCCAATTCATTGGGTGCCGCCGCCATTTTCTGGTGTCTGCTTGGCCTCTTTCTGGGCCTGACCTTTGAACGCCTCAACATTCAGGAACAATTTCATGACTGAGAAAATCCCCGCCACCGTGATCACAGGCTTTTTGGGTGCGGGCAAAACCACGCTGATCCGTAATCTCCTGCAAAATGCGGGCGGCCGCCGCATTGCCTTGATCATCAATGAATTTGGCGATGTCGGTGTGGACGCTGAAATCCTCAAGGGCTGCGGTCAGGAGGCTTGCAGGGAAGACGACATTGTCGAACTGGCCAATGGCTGCATCTGCTGTACCGTTGCCGATGATTTCGTACCGACCATCAACAAGCTCTTGAACCGCACAGACAGGCTTGACCACATCATCATCGAAACCTCTGGCCTCGCTCTGCCCCAGCCCTTGGTGCGCGCCTTCAACTGGCCGGAAATCAAATCGCGGGTGACAGTAGATGGCGTCGTCACCGTACTCGATGCCAAGGCCCTGAGCGAAGGCCGCTTTGCCGACGATGAAGAGGCAATTGCCGCCCAGCGCGAGAGCGATCCCAATGTCGAACACGAGAACCCCATTCAAGAACTGTTCGAAGACCAACTGAACTGCGCCGATATGGTGATCCTCAACAAGACTGACCTGCTCACAGGCTTGGAACTGGCCACCGTCACCAAGGATTTGAAGGCCCAAATGCGCAAGGGCAGCCACTTGGTGCCCACGCAACAGGGCGTGATTGACGCGGCCATTCTGCTTGGCACAAAGGCCAGCGCTGAAGATGACTTGCACAACCGCAAATCCAACCACGAAATGGAAGGCGTTGAGCAGCATGACCATGACGACTTCAACACCTTCATTGTGGAACTGAAAGGTGCGCAGGAAAAGGATGCTTTACTCGCACGCATTGCCAAGACCGTTGAACGGCACGACATCCTGCGCCTCAAGGGCTTCGCTGCCGTTGCGGGTTCAACTGCCCGCCTGCTCATCCAGGCCGTTGGTCCACGGCTCAATTCCTACTTCGACCGTCCTTGGCTTGCTGGTGAAGCAATGCGCACCCAGCTTGTTGTGATCGGCGAGAAAACGATGGATCAGGCGGCGATTGCAGCAGCGCTCAAGGGCTGATGCATCTTCTCGCCACCACATCCGGCGTGATTGATGGCGCAGCTGAGGCCATTGATCTCAAACAAACGCCTGCCGACGTGGTGGTCCTTTCGGCCGCCGACAGCGAACTTGCCAATCTGGCCAGTGCGGCTGGCCCCACCGCGCTCTCTGTCCGCCTCGCCAATTTGATGCAGCTGCAACACCATTTTGCCGTCGATCTCTACGCCGATAGAACCTTGGCGAAATCAAAACTCATCATCATCCGTGTGCTTGGTGGTGCGGCCTATTGGACTCACGGTATTGATGTGATCGAAGCTTTGGCCCGCGAACGCAACATCAAGCTTGTGCTTCTGGCGGGCGGCAGTGATGTCGACCAAAATCTCACGGCGCGGTCAACCCTGCCACTGGCAGAGTGTGAGCGCATTCGGCAATATCTGGCCTTTGGCGGAACTGAAAATGCCAAGGCGCTTTTTCAATTCTGCACCCACATCCTCAACCAAGGACCCTCTCCTGACGCCGCAAAACCCTTGGCTTCCGTTGGCTTTTATCACCAAAGGCCAGACGCCAAATTCGCGGTCATCTTCTATCGCTCAGTGATTGAAGGCGGGCAGACCGCCCCCATCGACGCGCTGATCAAATCCCTCGGCAATTGCTGCGCCATCTTTGTCGCCAGCCTCAAAGACAAGGGTTCTGCCGGTTTTATTCGCGGCAATCTCAAATCCCCCTCCGTCATCATCAACGCCACGAGCTTTGCGGTTGGAGATGCAGAAAGCGATCCGCTTGCCGCATTTGATTGCCCCGTTTTGCAAGTCACCCTTGCGGGCAATACCGAGGAAGATTGGCAGGCTTCAACCCGTGGCCTGCGCCCCACTGACTTGGCGATGTCTGTCGTCTTGCCCGAACTCGATGGCCGGATTTACACCCGCGCCATCTCATTCAAGGCAGATCAAATGTGGCACGAGAAGACCCAATGCCGCGTTGTCACCTATCAGCCCGTGCCAGACCGCGTCGCCTTCGTCGCGGCCCTTGCCAAGAACTGGGCTGAATTGCGCGAAACACCTAACCCGCAAAAACACGTCGCCATCATCCTCGCCAACTATCCCGACAAGGATGGTCGCATCGCCAATGGTGTGGGCTATGACACCCCCGCCAGTACGATTGAGATATTGAGGGCATTTAAGGGTGAAGGGTATGCGGTTGGAGAGTTTCCCAAGAGCGGTAATGAACTCATTCAATTTCTATCGTCATCCCGACGAAAGTCGGGACCCAGACCTTCAATAGGTTCGGAGTTTGACAGCCCGGGTCCCGACTTTCGTCGGGATGACGGACATTTGGAATTGAGTGAATACGGCAAGCATTTTAATTCCCTCCACGAATCCATCCGCACCCAGATCACTGCGCAATGGGGTGCCCCAGAATCTGACCCCTCAGTCCATAACAGCGCATTCCACTTGGCCATCAATCTCTACGGCAAAATCGCCGTCGCCATCCAACCTTCGCGCGGTTATGGCATCGATCCGAAAACGACCTACCATGATCCTGCCCTCGTGCCGCCGCATGGCTATCTCGCCTTCTATTTCTGGCTCCGCCATCACTTCAAAGCCCATGCCATCATCCACAATGGCAAGCACGGCAATTTGGAATGGCTACCCGGCAAGGCCACGGCGCTCAGCGAAACCTGCTATCCAGAAATCACTCTGGGACCAGTGCCCCAGCTCTATCCCTTCATCGTCAATGACCCCGGCGAGGGCACCCAAGCCAAGCGCCGCGCCTCTGCTGTCATTATCGATCACCTGACGCCGCCCCTGACGCGCGCGGAATCCTATGGCCCGTTGAAAGATTTGGAAGCGCTGGTCGATGAATATTATCTGGCCGCAGGCCTGGACCAACGCCGCGTGGCCACGCTGCGCCACCAGATCTTTGACCTCACCCACCGCACCAATCTCGACAAGGACGCGGGCCTAAACGGCACAGACGACAGCGACCTGCAGAAACTCGATGGATTTTTATGTGACCTCAAGGAGTCCCAAATCCGCAATGGCCTGCATATTTTGGGCAAGTCGCCGACCGGGCAGCAGGAAGCCGATCTGCTGGTGGCCCTGACCCGCGTTCCACGCGGCCTCGGTGAAGGCGGCGATGCCTCTTTGATCCGTGTACTGAGCAATGACTTCGGCTTTGCACCTTTTGATCCGTTGACTTGCAAGTTTGAGGAGGTCTGGAAAGGCGAGAGGCCTGATGTACTCGCCGCGCTGTCAGATGATCCTTGGCGTACCAATGGCGATACAGTGGAGCGATTGGAACTCTATGCGTCGAACCTGTTGAAAGGGAACTCATTCGCCCCTTCAACACAAGCAGTGCTCTCCAAAATCGCTTCAACCATTCGTCCCGCCCTCGCTGCCTGCGGCCCGAACGAGATCGCGGCCCTCCTCAAAGGCCTTTCCGGCCGACGCGTCAGCCCCGCTCCATCGGGTGCGCCCACCCGGGGCCGCCTTGATGTTCTGCCCACCGGCAAGAATTTCTATTCCGTCGACAACCGCGCCGTGCCCACCCCAACCGCATGGACCCTGGGGCAGAAATCCGCCGATGAGCTCTTGAAGCGCCACTTCCAGGATCATGGCCAACATCTTAAAACAGTTGGGCTTTCTGCCTGGGGAACAGCCAATATGCGCACCGGTGGCGATGACATTGCCCAAGCCCTCGCTTTGATCGGCGCAAGACCGGTCTGGGACACTTCGAGTTGGCGTGTGACAGGCTATGAAATCGTGCCTCTCGCCAAACTCGCCCGCCCCCGCGTCGATGTCACTTTGCGCATTTCCGGCTTCTTCCGCGATGCCTTCCCGGTCCAGATCGAACTCTTGGACAAGGCAATGCGCGCGGTGGCCGCGCTCGATGAGCCAGAAGAAGATAACCCGCTTGCCGCGAAAACCCGCCACGAGACCCAAACCTTGATCGCTTCCGGGATCGCCGCCGAGCATGCCACCACGATGGCAGGCCACCGCATTTTCGGCGCCAAGCCCGGCGCTTATGGCGCTGGGCTGCAGGCTCTGATCGACGAAAAGATTTGGGACACCAAGGCCGATCTCGCCGCGGCCTATGTGATCTGGGGTGCTTATGCCTATGGCGCAAAAGCCCAAGGCGTGAATGATGAAGCCACGTTCAAGCGCCGCCTCGCCGCCATCGAAGCCGTCATCCACAACCAAGACAACCGCGAACATGACCTGCTGGACTCGGATGACTATTATCAATTCGAAGGCGGCATGGCGGCGGCCGTCGAAACCCATTCCGGCAGCAAGCCATTCGCCTATCACAATGATCATTCCCGCCCCGAACGCCCGATGATCCGCACGCTGGAAGAAGAAATCTCAAAGGTCATGCGCAGCCGCGTGGTCAACCCCAAATGGATCGCAGGCGTGAAGCGCCATGGCTACAAGGGTGCTTTCGAAATCGCCGCCACTGTCGATTACATGTTCGCCTTCGCCGCCACGACGGGTGCCGTCAAAACCCATCACTTCGATTTGGCCTACGAGGCCTATATTGCCGATCTGGAAACGCGCGCTTTTATCACCGACAACAATCCCGCAGCGTTGAAAGAAATCGCCGCCCGCCTGGAGGAAGCCATCGCGCGGAACCTCTGGCAACCGCGCCTCAACTCGGCCTATGATATTCTGAAGGACTTGCAGAAATGACTGAAGACAGCGCCCGCCACAACGAGAAGATGGCCAAAAAGAAGGCCGCGCGTGACAAGATCATGGCGGGCAAGACGATTGAGCGCGGGCTGCTGATTGTTCACACCGGCAAGGGCAAAGGCAAATCCACCGCCGCCTTCGGCATGGTGTTCCGCCATGTGGGCCACGGGATGCGCTCCGGCGTTATCCAATTCGTCAAAGGCGCATGGGGCACGGGCGAACGCAGCGTATTGGAAAAGTTCCCTGATCTAGTCACCATCAAAGCCATGGGCGAAGGCTTTACATGGGAGACTCAAGACCGGGACCGCGACATCGCCCATGCAAGGGCGGGATGGGAAGAGGCCAAGCGCATGATCGCCGATCCATCTTACCGTCTGGTCATGCTCGATGAGCTCAACATCGTGCTGCGCTATGATTATCTGCCGCTCGAAGAAGTGCTGGAGATACTGAGGGCGCGGCCCATGGACAAACACATCATCATCACCGGCCGCAATGCCCGCGAAGAAGTGATTGAACTGGCCGATCTGGTCACGGAGATGGAGCAGATCAAACACCCGTTCCGCTCAGGCGTCAAAGCCCAAGCTGGGATCGAGTTTTAACTGCTATCAGCGCACTGGAGGCGTGGGGCCTTGCAGTGCCATCAGGCGCCGGCCCATTTCCATCATCGAATTGCCCAGCTGTTCCATGTCGTGGCGGCGTTCATCGTCGAGTTCAGCCCGCCACTGCGCGATGCGCTGTTCCAGCGTCGCCAATGAATTGTCCCGCTCCGTGTCCCATCTTTTGTCTTCTTCGGAAATATGCTTCATGAAGGCGCTGGAAAGTTCGGCATATTCGCCACGCATTCCCAATTCGATTTCCTGAACGCGCTTTTCCAAGACATCAGAAAGAATTTCCAGCCGCTGCTGAAATCCAACCCGCAATTCTGCCAGAACCTCAACCTGCTCTTCGCGAATTGCCTGAACCTGTTGATCAAGCTTCTGTTTCAACAAGCCAATTTCGGCATCCTGCCCGTCAAGCAACCCGGACAGGCGCATGGCTTTGTCGGTGGTGTCTTTCAGATGCTTTTCCACCGCATCAAAATGGTCTTCCGCTTCGTCCTTCTGCTCTTCCAAAATATCCAGAAGCTCTTCGAACCGGGCTTCATTGAGCCGCGTCTGCGGGCCGACGATGATGTCGCGCAATTGCCGCATCAGGCCATCAGCTGGACCTGTTTCCTTGAGTGCATTGCGGAGCCGACCGCCCGGCGCATCCGCCTCGTCAAAATCAAAGACATCGGCGAGATCATCCTGATGCGCTGCCGTCCGGTCTGACCCGGACAGGAATGAAATGACCTTTGAAAAAGCCATGGTAGTCTCCTCGCCTGGGCCGTCCCAAAACAAGGCATTAACGTTGAAAAAGAAAAAAGCGAAAACTTCCCTCTTGATTAAATTTCTAACTTAAAACCCAACCTGGCGCGAGAAAATGGTTGATATAAGGTTAACATGAAGGGCGCGGGCCGCCCCACCGCGCCGCTTTCAGCCTTGTCGCCCCCAAGGCTTTGGCCTAAATCCCCATAATCTGCAGCGCCTGCCCAGACGCAGGCTGAGAGACATTCCAGTGCGGCGGACCCTGACGGGCGCCAAGATGGAGCTGCCTTCCAACGCCGGTTCTGGCGTCGCTGCAATATGGGAAGGCATGAGATGCAGGAAAAACTTGGCGTAATGCTCTGCGGCCACGGCAGCCGCGATGAAGGCGCTGTGCAGGAATTTGCGGTGCTGGCCCAGCATTTGAAGAAGCGCCTGCCGCACTATCCGGTCGAATTCGGCTATCTCGAATTTGCCACGCCGATCATCCGTTCCGGTCTGGATAGCCTCAAAGCCCAAGGCGTGACCCGCGTTTTGGCCGTGCCCGGCATGTTGTTTGCGGCTGGCCATGCCAAGAATGATATCCCTTCGGTGCTCAACACCTATGCCGCCGCCAACAGTCTGAAGATCGAATATGGCAAAGAACTCGGCATCGATCCCAAAATGATCCGCGCCGCGGGCGACCGCATTCAACAGGCGCTCAATGGGGCCGACAAACAAGTTCCCTTGCATGAAACCATGTTGATGGTAGTGGGGCGCGGCGCTTCTGATCCCGATGCCAATTCCAACGTCTCAAAAGTCACCCGCATTCTCTGGGAAGGCTTTGGCTTTGGTTGGGCCGAGACGTGCTATTCCGGCGTCACCTTCCCCCTCGTCGTGCCCGGCCTCGAACATGCAGCCAAGCTCGGCTACAAACGCATCATCGTCTTTCCCTATTTCCTCTTCACCGGAATTTTGGTGGACCGGATTTACGACGCAACTGATGAAGTGGCCGAGGCCCATCCGCACATTGAATTTATCAAAGCCCCCTATCTCAATGATCATCCACAAGTGATCGATACATTTGTGGAACGCATCGCGCAGATCACCACCGGCGACATCGCGATGAATTGCCAAATGTGCAAATATCGCACCGCCGTTCTGGGTTTCGAGGCAGATGTGGGCGCGGTACAAGAAAGCCACCACCACCATGTGGAGGGCATCAACGCCAAATCAGACGGCCCTTTCACATTGGAAAGCCTGCCGCAGCATCACAGCCACCCGCATGGTCATGAGCATGGGCATGATCACACTCACGCGCCCTACCCGCATGCCAATCATCCGCTTGGCCCGGTGACGCTGAAAAAATGATGCCCTATCTCCGCGACCCCGCTGCCATATATGCCCGCTCTTTCGAGATCATCCGGGCTGAAGCAGACTTGTCACATCTTCCCGCTTCCGCGCACGCCATCGCCATCCGCATCATTCACGCCTGCGGCATGGTCGAAGCGGCCAGTGACCTGGTGATCACCGCAGATTTTATACATGCGGCAAAAGCGGCGCTCGCTGACGGTAAGCCCATTCTGGTCGATGTCGAAATGACCCGCCATGGCATCATCCAACGCCAATTGCCGCCGGGTGTAGAAATCATCTGTACACTGAACGATCCACGCGCCCGCCATTTTGGAATCGAAAACGCGGTCACCCGCACAGCGGCCGCCATGGAACTGTGGCGCGACAAGCTGGAAGGCAGCATCGTCGTCATCGGCAATGCGCCAACTGCGCTATTTCGCCTGCTCGAAATGATTGATGATGGCGCTTCCAAGCCTGCCGCCATTGTGGGTTTTCCCGTGGGCTTCGTGGGGGCTGCAGAAAGCAAGGCCGAACTCATCGCCAATCCGCGTGGTGTGCCCTTCGCGACGATCAAGGGCCGTAAGGGCGGATCGGCCATGGCATCTTCGGTGATCAACGCACTGACCGGGGATCAACCATGAACAAGTGGCTGACCATCATCGGCATGGGCGAAGACGGCTGGGAGGGCCTCTCCAATCGTGCGCGCCTGGCCATCAGCGCAACGGACGTGATTGTCGGCTCCAAGCGCCTGCTTGCCCTTCTGCCCAAGACCAAGGCCGAAATTCACGAATGGCCGCAGCCCTTTGCCGCTGTGGTTGATCGCGTCAAGCCCTTGGTGGGCCGTAATACCGTGATCCTCGCCACTGGCGATCCGATGAACTATGGCGTGGCCCGCAAGCTAATGGAGTTCATCCCGTTTGAAGACATGACCATCATTCCAAGTCTCTCGGCCTTCTCACTGGCCGCCAGCCGCATGGGTTGGAGCCTGCCGGATTGCGATACGCTGACCCTTCATGGACGCCCCGCTGCCAATCTCGAAGCCTTCATCCAACCGGGGGCCAAACTGATCGTGTTGACCGCTGATGCCACAACCATTCCTGAAATTGCGCGGCGTCTGGCGGCGCGAGGCTTTGGCCCAAGCCCCATCACCATCTTGGAAAACCTTGGTGGCGAGGACGAGCACGTTTCACGTTATGTCCCGGGCGATAAATACTC
>JAYUEP010000018.1:0-7795 GCA_043739165.1 Hyphomicrobiales bacterium | reverse complement strand
TCTGCTTCCCGTGCAAACCGTGGGCGTGATGGGCGATGGCCGCACCTATGACCGCGTGCTGGCCCTGCGCGCTGTCACGTCGGTCGATGGCATGACGGCAGACTTCTTCCCCTATGACATGGCGTTCTTGGGTCGCACGGCAACGCGCATCATCAATGAAGTCAAAGGCATCAACCGCGTGGTTTATGATGTCACCAGCAAGCCGCCGGGAACCATTGAGTGGGAGTGAAGCCAAAATGAAAGCCCTCGTCCTTGAATCCAAAGGCCATCTCACCCTGCGTGACATCACGCTCCCCCAAACCATGGGCGCCAATGATGTCCACATCGCCATTCACACCGTGGGCATTTGCGGATCGGACGTGCATTATTACACCCACGGCGCCATCGGGCCCTTCATCGTGAAGGAACCCATGGTGCTGGGCCACGAAGCCGCAGGAACCATCACAGCCATCGGCGCAAATGTGAAACACCTGCAAGTGGGCGACCGTGTGTGCATGGAGCCCGGCATTCCCGATCCCAATTCGCGCGCCGCCAAGCTCGGCCTCTATAATGTTGATCCCGCCGTCACCTTCTGGGCCACGCCGCCGGTTCATGGTTGCCTCATGCCGGAAGTCACCCATCCGGCCGCCTATACGTTCAAGATTCCAGCCAATGTCTCCTTCGCAGAAGCCGCGATGGTGGAGCCTCTTGCGGTGGGCATTCAGGCCGCACAAAAAGCAGGGATCAAGCCTGGTGATGTGGCGGTGGTTCTGGGTGCTGGCCCCATCGGCATGATGGTGGCACTGGCTGCCCTCGCCTCAGGTTGTTCGCGCGTGATCATCTCCGATGTGGCCCAGCCGAAGTTGGATATCATCGGCAAATATGCAGGCGTGGAAACCGTCAACGTGCGCAACAAGAAACTGTCTGATCACGTCAGTGAAACAACCAACGGCTGGGGCGCAGATGTGGTCTTCGAAGCGACCGGTGCCCCCGCCGCCATCAAGGACATCGCCAACCTCGTCTGCCCCGGCGGAACCTGCGTGATGGTGGGCATGCCTGTCGAGAAAGCCGAAATTGATCTCGTCGCTTTGCAGGTGAAAGAGGCCACGCTGAAAACCATCTTTCGCTACGCCAATGTCTATGACCGCGCCATTGCCCTCATCGCCTCCGGCAAGATTGATCTCAAACCGCTGATCTCGGAAACCTTCATGTTCGCAGACTCTGTCGCTGCCTTCCAGCGCGCCGCTGAAGGCCGGCCGACCGATGTGAAGCTGCAAATTAGAATGGCCTGAAAAAACCGCACAGCCTTGTCTCATCCAGCGCTTTCATGCCAAATCATGCGATGAAACGCAGCGACATCATTGCTGGCCTCTCGGTCGCCAGCCTCCTCCTCCCCGAAGCTGTCGCCTATGCCGCCATTGCGGGCCTCCCGCCGCAACGCGCGATTTTTGCGGGCATAGCAGGTTGCCTTGCCTATGCGCTTTATGGCCAAAGCCGCTTTGCCATCGTCTCACCAACCTCATCGTCCGCCGCCATCCTCGCGGCCATTTTGCTTGCGGTTCCAGTGGCACCCGAACAAAAATCCGCCCTGGCAACAGCGGCGATTCTGCTGACCGGGCTATTCTTTGTGATCTCCGGTGTAGCAAGGCTGGGCAGCCTCACGGGCCTCATTGCAAGGCCAGTCTTGCGCGGTTTTTCCTTTGGCCTTGCCATCACCATCATCATCAAACAATTGCCTGCCTTCACCGGGCTGCCACTTCAAGCTGCCAATATCTTTGCACTCGCGGGCGGACTTCTCGCCCAAATAAATGGTTGGAACACATTCAGCCTCGCCGTAGGCCTCGTGGCCCTGACAAGCCTCATCGCCCTGCGCCGGATCCCCGCCCTGCCCGGAACGTTCTTCGTCTTGGCGGCAGGCATCGCGGCCTCAATGCTCTTCAATCTGCCCGCCCTTGGCGTCGCAACCGTCGGCACAATTGACACCGGCCTCAATTGGCCCAGCCTGCCTGCATTCAGCTACACGCAATGGTCGCGCCTCGCCCAACTCGCCGTTCCTCTGGCGCTCATCCTTCTGGCCGAAAGCTGGGGCACGGTGAGCGCGCTGGCGCTGCGCCATGGCGACAAGCTGGAAGCGAACCGCGAATTGACCGCCTTCGGCCTCGCCAATTTCGCCAGCGCCCTTGTGCAAGGCATGCCAGTGGGCGCGGGCTTTTCAGTGGGGTCAACCAGCGAGGCCGCAGGCAGCGTCAGCAAGTGGACTGCCGTGGTCGCGGCCCTCGGGCTTGCTTTGCTGGTCGCCTTTGCCACGCCTTTGGTGGCCCACTTGCCGGAGCCGGTGCTGGCCGCCGTGGTGATTGCGGCCTTGGTTCATGCTTTGAACATCAAACCCTTCCTGCAACTCTGGCAATTGAAGCGCGACTTGTTTCTGGCACTCGCCGCAGCCGCCGCAGTCATTCTCTTTGGCGTGCTCGATGGCATGTTGATTGCGATAGCACTTTCCATTGCTCTGGTCGTCCAGCGCCTCGCCCATCCGCGCGTGGTGCGCCTCGGCCGTCTTCACAACACCAGAGACTATGTCGATATCGCCCGCCATGACGACACCGAGCAGGTGAAGGATGTGGCGATCTGGCGGCCGTCGGTGCCACTGCTCTTCGCGAACGCCGATGCCATCTTCCGCACCATTGAAAATGAAACCCTGGCCCAGCCGGGCTTGCGGGCCGTGATCGTCAGCCTCGAAGAAACTTTCGATCTCGACAGTACATCTTTTGAAGTGATCTCAGCCTTTGATGCAGCCATGTCCAAGTCCGGCAAGCACCTTCTCCTCGCCCGCGTGCATGATCAGGTGCGCGATGTGTTGCTGGCGGGTGGCCTTACAGATCTGGTGACGCGCTGCAGCTACAGCGTGGATGATGCGGTGGCAGTGGCCGACCAAGCCTCCAAGTAAACGCAGAACCGGAATGCCGATTACCCCCGAAACCCCGTCGCCAAAACAAACAGCTCCGCCGAACCGTCCCGGCTCGACATCGGTTTCACATGGCGCACGGTGGCAAAATCTTTCTTCATCAGCGCCAGCAATTGCCCTTCGGTGCCACCGCGCAACACCTTGGCCAAATAAGTTCCACCCGGCTTCAAAATCCCGCGTGCAAAATCATAACCCGCCTCGGCCAGCGCGATGATGTTGATATGATCCGTCTGCCGGTGGCCCGTGGCGTGGGACGCCATGTCGGACAAGACACAATCCGCTTTTTCCCCGCCCAAGGCATCGATCAAAACTTGCGGCGCATCCTCGTCATAAAAGTCTTTCTTGAAAAAGATTACCGACGGCAGAGGCTCCATCCCATGCATGTCAATGGCCACAACTTTGCCTTTGCCGGCATCGGCCTTGACCCTGACCGCCGCCACCTGGCTCCAGCCACCCGGTGCCGCACCCAAATCCACCACCCGCCCGCCGACTTTCAGGAATTTGTATTTGTCATCAATTTCGATGAGCTTGAAGGCCGCGCGGCTGCGATAGCCCAGGCGTTTCGCCTCATGCACATAGGGATCATTGAGCTGGCGTTCGAGCCAGATTTTCTGCGCCACGGTGCGGCCCTTGCCGGTTTTGACCCGCACTTTGAGCTTGCCGCTCGATGGCTTTGAACCTTGCCCGGGCCGCGCCATCAGCCGTTGCCCCACACATTATCGGCCTGCATCATCTGAATGAGAATCCCTTCACGAAGCCCCCGGTCTGCCACACGAATGCGCGGCGAAGGAAAGGCCATACGGATTTCCTCGAGGATCGCACAACCCGCCAGAACCAGATCGGCCCGCTCGCGGCCAATGCAACCATTGGCGACGCGCGCTTCATAATCCATGGCCAGCAATCTTTGCGTCACAGCGCCCGCACCCTCATTTGAAATCCACGTGCCATCAACCTTGGCGCGGTCATAATAGCGAAGCCCCAAATGCACACCGACAATGGTTGTTACCGTACCGCTGGTGCCGAGCAAATGCGTCGGCACAGGCTCCTCCCCAACCATCGAGCGGACTTCGGCAACAAAGGGTTCCAGCAGCCGCCGCACATCAGCGCGCATCGCCTCAAATGTTTCCGGCGTAACATCCTTGCCGCCATTCAGCCGTTCCGACAGTGTCACAACCCCCGCCGCCAGCGAAACCCAGGCCTTGATCTGATGGCGTGGGCCTTCTGCTTCCATCCACATCACTTCGGTGGAGCCGCCGCCAATATCAAACACCACAGCAGACCGCGCCTGTTTCTCAATCAGAGGCTCAGCCCCCGAGGCCGCCAGACGCGCCTCCGTCTCGCGCGTGATGATTTCGAGCTCCAGCCCGATTTCGTCTTTCACCCGCGCAATGAATTCCGCGCCATTCAGCGCCAGACGACAGGCTTCCGTGGCGATCAACCGCCTTGGCCCCACATCGTGCCATTTGAGCTTGTTGGCGCAAACCCGCAGCGCTTCAATCGTGCGGTCCATCGCTGCGTCTTTGAGATGGCCGGAACGCCCCAGCCCTTCGCCCAGCCTGACAATGCGCGAAAACGCGTCAACCACCTGAAGCCCAGAACCCGTGGGCCTGGCAATCAGCAGCCGACAATTATTCGTGCCCAAATCCAGCGCGCCATAGGGCTCCGAAACGGGCCCGGAGGGTTTGCCACCTCGGCCGCGATCATCGCCCGTCGTTGCACGCCGCTTGGCGGGTTTGCCCCGCCTGGCCGATGCATCCACTTTTAAACTTCCCGAGGACGGCCGCGGCAGACGCCACCAGCACGCCCTCAAACCATTGCGTTAAAGCAAGCTTAACACAGTCGGGCCGGGCATTAAACCACTGTTCTTCGCCCTCTGGCCGAAGCGTTAACCCGGAATTGAGGTTCTCGTCCCTAAACATTAATTCAGGGAAGGGCAGGTAAATGCGTACGTTTGGCAAATCATGGTTTCACGAAGGATCATTGATTGCTGATTTTGGCGAAAGCCTTGGACACGGCATGGGCATGCAAAAGCAGGCTGTGGCGCTCAATGCCGCACGCGTGGATGCCGAACTTGCCTCCAAATCCAAGTCCGAATTTATCGCCAATATGAGCCATGAATTGCGCACCCCCTTGAATGCCATCATCGGCTTTTCGGAAATGCTCAAGCATCAAACCGTCACCGACCCAGCAAAAGTCGTACAATATGCGGGCTATATCGGTCAGGCCGCAGAGCATTTGCTCGCCCTGATCAATTCAATTCTCGATGTCTCCAAAATTCAGGCCGGAAAATTGGGCGTGGATCTGGAGCCGACAGACCTGAAGATCGTGCTGGCCCCGTGCTTGATGATCACCGAAGCCAAGGCCCGTGACAAATCCATCGCCATGGAATTGCACATCGACGAAAGTCTCCCATTCCTGCGGGCAGACCCCTTGCGCCTCAAACAAATTCTCATCAACCTGCTCAGCAACGCCGTCAAATTCACCCCCGAAGGTGGTCGCATTCTGCTGGAAGCCCATCAGCGCGATCCGCGCTTCGTCACCATTGCTGTCACTGATACAGGTGTCGGCATGACGGCTGAAGGCGTCGACATCGCCCTGCGCCCGTTTGGTCAGGTCGAGTCCGGCTTCAATCGGCGCCATGAAGGCACCGGCCTTGGCCTCCCCATTGCCCAAGCCCTGACCAAGCTCCATGGCGGAGACATGAAGGTCAGCTCCACCAAGGGCGTGGGCACGCGTGTCACGATTCAAATTCCACTGGCCAGCCCGACCGACCAGAACCTCAAACCTAACCAAGTTCAGCATTGAGCAATAGTACACATGACAACGGCAAACGCGGCACTTCAACTTCAGGCAACCTCCACCATGCCGTTGCTTCATTCGGCCGAGCGCATGGGCCGCATTGTTGCGGTCACCGGGGCAAAGGCAGTCATCTTATTGGACAGCCATGAAGATGTTTTCGATGATGGCAAACGCGGCGCTGAAATCGGCACATTGCTGAAGGTCGAAACCTCAGGCTCAATCACCTTGGCACTGATTTCAGCGCTCAGTTCGCCCATGCCCTCGCATAATCCCAACGACAAAGAGATGCGCATTGTCGAGGTTGAGTTCATCGGTGAACTTCCGCGCAAAGGCGATGGCACTTTGGGCAATTTTCGCCGGGGCGTCTCGTCTTATCCGTCACTGGGAGATACCGTTTTCCGTGCCGACAGGGGCGAGCTTGCCATGGCCTATGCCTGCGACGCAGAAAGTGCTGTCCGCGTCGGCTACATCCAGCAGGACCCATCAATCCCCGCCATGATCAAAGTCGATGAAATGCTGGGCAAGCATTTCGCCATTCTGGGCACCACCGGCACAGGCAAATCCTGCACCGTGGCGCTGATCCTGCGCCGCATTCTCGAGAAGAACCCGCAAGCCCATATCCTTCTGCTCGATGTTCACCGCGAATATGCCCAATCCTTCAAAGGCATGTCGGAAATCATCACGCCGGACAACATGGCCTTGCCCTTCTGGCTTCTCAATTTCGACGAGGCCGTCGAGATTTTGATCGGCGGTCAGGCGCACCGCGAAGTCGATATCGAAATCCTGCGCGAAATCATCCCCATCGCCAAGGCCCGTTATATGGCCAACCAGCGCCGCGACAAAAGCACCACGCCGCGCGGCCGCGATGTCTTGATCGACAACAACATCGGCGTCGACACCCCCATTCCCTACCGCACGTCCGACCTTGTCGGTGTGCTCGAAGAATATATCGGCAAGCTCGAGCTGCGCGGCGAACTCTCGCCCTACAAGCGCCTCAAGGCCCGCCTCGAAGCCATCAGCCGCGATCCACGCTATGCCTTCATGTTCGGCTCGCTCACGGTGCAGGACAACATGGCACAGGTTCTGGCCCGCCTGTTCCGCATTCCCGTCAACGGCAAGCCCATCGCCATTCTCGAGCTCGGCGGCTTGCCATCTGAAATTATCAATGTGGCCGTTTCCGTTCTCGCCCGTCTCGCCTTTGATTTCGGCCTGTGGAGCGGTGGCCGCGTGCCGATCACGTTCGTATGCGAAGAGGCCCATCGCTACGTGCCCAGCGATAAAACCACCGGCTTTGAGCCCACCAAGCGCGCCATTTCCCGCATCGCCAAGGAAGGCCGCAAATATGGCGTTTCCCTCTGCATCGTAACCCAGCGCCCGGCAGAACTTGATCCGACGATCCTTTCCCAATGCAACACGGTTTTCTCCATGCGCCTCACCAATGAGCGCGATCAGGAAATTCTGCGCGCCGGCATTTCCGACGCCGCCGCCAGCCTTTTGGAATTCATGCCCACCATGGGTGCGGGCGAAGCCGTCACCTTCGGCGAAGGTGTGGCCCTCCCCACCCGCATCAAGTTTGATCTCCTGCCCGCCAATGAATTGCCGCGCTCCAACACCGCGTCGTTCAGCAAGAACTGGGCGAAGGACCTGCCGGACGATTCATTCCTGCTCGATGTGGTCAGCCGCTGGCGCGCCCAAACCTATAATCCCGATAGCGTGTCCTATTCGCTGGAAGATTTGCCTGCTGTTGCGCCTGTGCTGCAACCTGTCCCTGCGCCGCCGCCCATGCCGCAAACGGGCTTTGGCCGCGTGCCTGCACCGCCACCGCCGGTGGCCCCACCACGGCCCAGCCTCCGCCGCGAAGGCTATGCGCCCGCCCAAGTCGCGGCAGCGCCTCCCCCTGCTGCTCCACCGCCCGACCCGAACCAGCCAAGCCTCGCCAGCCTGATCCGCCAATTTCGCACCTGATTTTTGGGTTGCGCAAGGTGGCCCATGTTCGCTATCACCACGCCATCTCGTTGGGAGATCGTCTAATGGTAGGACAGCGGATTCTGACTC
>JAYUEP010000017.1:0-23403 GCA_043739165.1 Hyphomicrobiales bacterium | reverse complement strand
TGGCCGCTTCGGGCCTTTCATCCTGCATGATGGTGTCTATGCCAATCTGGAAAGCCCGGAAGATGTTTATACGATCGGGCTTAACCACGCGGTTGACCTTTTGGCCGAGAAGCGCGCCAAGGGCCCATCCAAGCGTTCCCGTCCCGGTGCACTCAAGAATCTGGGTGCGCACCCAGATGGCACCGGAAATGTCGAAGTCTTCTCGGGCCGCTACGGTGCCTATGTGAAACATGGCAAGACCAACGCCACCATTCCTCAAGACAAGACACCTGAGACAATCACGTTGGATGAAGCCGTGGCCTTGATTGGTGAGCGCGAGGCCAAATCCGGTGGCGGCAAGAAAAAACCAGCCGCAAAAAAGGCTGCGAAAAAGGCCGTCAAAAAATCACCCGCTAAGAAGGCTGCCAAAAAAGCAGTAAAGACCCCCGTTGCCCAAGAAGCCTGACAACGAGAAAGCCAAGCCGCGCAAGGGCCAATTGCCCAGCGCGGATGATATTCTGCAATTCATTGCTACATCGCCCGGCAAGGTGGGAAAGCGCGAGATTGCAGCGGCTTTCGACATCAAAGGCGCCGACAAGATCGGCCTGAAGAAACTGATCAAGGACATGGCTACGAAAGGCGACGTGGCTTCACGGCGCAAACGCCTGACACAACGTGGCCGCATGCCATCCGTCGGCGTGGTCGAAGTTCTGGGCGCGGATAAGGATGACGACCTGTTCGGGGCCTACATCGATGCCGATGGCACCGCACGTGATGCGAAGCTGTTGGTCGTTCCCGGCGAAGGCAAAGCCCCCAAGCGCGGCGACCGTGTGGTGGCCAAGATCGAAGCCCTGCCCGGCCATCATGCCTATCAGCATCAGGCAAAAGTTATGCGCGTGCTTCCCGCAGGCGGCGGCAAAATCCTCGCTGTGTTTCGTTTGATCAAAGGCAAGGGTGCCAGGCTCATCCCCGTCGATAAGAAATCACGCCATGATTATCAGGTTCTCAGTGGCGATGATGGCGGGGCCGAGAATGGCGAACTCGTCTCCATCGAAATCATGCGCGAGCGTGGCTTTGGCCTTCCAGCAGCTCGCGTGCGCGAGCGTTTGGGCGATCTCAATGATCCGCGCAACATCTCGCTCATCGCCATCAACCAGCATGGCATTCCCAATTCATTCCCGGCAGCAGTTCTGAGCGAAGCAGAAAAGCTTGCAGGCTTCAGTTCAGCGGGCCGCAAAGATCTAACCAAGGTTCCGCTCATCACCATCGACCCCGTCGATGCGCGCGATCATGATGATGCAGTGTTCGCCGAACCTGATGGTACATCCGGCAACGCGGGTGGCTTTAAAGTGATCGTGGCGATTGCCGATGTTGCGGCCTATGTGCGCCCCGGTTCTGCGCTCGACAAAGAAGCGCGCTTTCGCGGCAATTCAGTTTATTTCCCCGATCTCGTCGTACCGATGCTGCCTGAGCGGATCTCCAACGATCTCTGTTCACTGCGCGAAAAGGAAATACGCCCCGCTCTCGCCTGTTTCTTGCGGTTCGACGCGCAGGGCCACAAGCTCGATCATTCTTTCGCGCGCATCTCCATGCGCTCCGCGGCAAAGCTTTCCTATGAAGAAGCCCAGGCCGCCGTTGACGGCAGGCCCTCGCCCAAGGCTGAAGTCCTCCTGAACGATGTGTTGAAGCCCTTGTGGGCGGCCTACCACGCCGTGAAAAAGGCACGTGACAAACGCTCCCCTCTGGCTCTGGACTTGCCGGAGCGCAAAATCGTTTTGGATGACAAGGGCAATGTGGCGCGCGTGATGGTTCCACCAAGGCTGGAAGCCCATCAGCTCATCGAAGAATTCATGATTCAGGCCAATGTGGCCGCTGCTGAAGAATTGGAAAAACGCAAAGTGGCGCTGCTCTACCGCGTCCATGAAACACCCAGCCCGGAAAAACTCAAATCACTCTCACAATTTTTGAAAACCGTGAACCGCGAATTTTCGTTGGGCCAAGTGGTGCGTCCGAAACATTTCAACGCCATTCTGCATTCCGTCAAAGGTGAGGAGTTTGAACGTCTGGTGCATGATGTCGTGCTGCGCTCGCAGGCACAGGCCACCTACAGCCCCGCCAATGCCGGACATTTCGGATTGAACCTGGCACGCTATGCTCATTTCACATCGCCCATCCGCCGCTATGCCGACCTGATCGTGCACCGTGCATTGATCACAGCACTTGGCGTTGGCAATGACGGGCTTTCGCCACAAGACATTGCGCAACTAGATGAAACAGCAGATCTGATCTCGGTGGCCGAGCGCCGTGCCATGTTGGCCGAACGCGAAACAACCGACCGCCTAATCGCCGCCTTTCTCGCACCGCAAGTTGGAGCAACTTTCTCCGGCAAGATTTCAGGCGTGGTGGGTGCGGGTCTTTTTGTCACGTTGGATGAAAGTGGCGCTGATGGCTTCGTGCCGGTGGCCACACTGGGGCGCGACTATTTCAACTATGATGAAACCGCGCACCGACTGGTTGGGCAAAAGCAAGGTGAGACATTTCAGTTGGGTGACAAGGTCAAAGTGAAACTGATTGAAGTGGCCCCGGTCAAGGGCGGGTTGCGCTTCGAAATGGTCTCCGAGGGCCGCGCCGGAAAAGGCTTGCCGCGCTTCAAGACCAAGGGCCGCCGGAGATGACCCGGCCCATCTGGCTTTCCCTATGGCGTGGCTTCGGCAAACGCTGCCCCGACTGTGGTCAAGGCCATTTGCTCTCGGGCTATCTGACGGTCGCCAAGACCTGCGAACACTGCCATGAGGATTTCTCTGCCCAGCGGGCCGATGATGCACCACCCTATTTCACCATTCTCATTGTTGGCCATATCGTCATTCCCGCCATGTGGGTGGTGGAGAAACTCTGGTCGCCCGATATGTGGTGGCAAATGGCGGCTTGGCCTGTTGTCATTGTGATTTTGTCGCTCTGGCTGCTGCCTCGCGTCAAAGGCGCAATTGTGGGCCTGCAGTGGGCGGCGCGGATGCATGGCTTTGGCGAAAGCCATGAGGAACCCAGCACCTTTGGGCCGAAATAGGCCCTGCCCCCTCGTTAAACTTGACATCGCTGGCACTTTCGGCTCTATCCGCCCCAGATATTGGAGTTTCAAATGGCCAAAGGCAATGTGATCAAGATCAAGTTGGCATCAACCGCCGACACCGGTTACTTCTACGTGACCAAGAAGAATTCGCGCACCAAGACGGAAAAGTTTTCATTCATGAAATACGATCCCGTGGCGCGCAAGCATGTAGAATTCAAGGAAACCAAGATCAAGTAATCTTGGCTTCGCGACAAATGAAAAGCGCCAGCTTGTCTGGCGCCTTTTTTTTGTTTGCAGACGTGGGAAGGGTGCCGGCCCGGGTGGTCCAGAACGAGGAGGCCACTCAGTTCAGGCCCGGACCGGCTAGCCTCAAAATCAGGAGATGCGGCGGACCTGACCTCAAGGCATTCACTTGGCGATGAAATCGAAATCGGTTCGCGACCGGGCCGCATTTCTTCGCCGTCATTTGTTTGGCGCAAGGCGCCGGAAAGTGCTGCGGGACGGCACGCTGGTGCTGACAGGCACCGTCCCTTTGGAAATAGTCCCGGGCCTGGAGAGGAGTTACGGGACGCATTCAATTCGGTTCACAATATGTGAAGCAATTGCATCTAAAATGCCAGTTAAACCTATGGTAAATAATGGTAAAACAAAATTAAGGATGAACAGTTAGGGTAAACAGCGCACCCACTCTGACACAGCCAGTCAGCTACCACCCCATTGAGAGCTCTCAGTTTTCGGGCTGCTCTTGCGCCCTAGTCACGGCCTCAGCCGGATCTACCTCATAATGCATCTCAAGCGGCAGCTCGCGCGCCACTTCTTCGGTGCCGTCCAAAGGCTCTTCTTCGGCGGTCAGCGCGTCGCCCAATTTGGGCATGGGCACATCAAAGCCCGGCGGCAGGTTGCCATCCAGCAAGCCTGCAGCCTTGAGCTCCTGCAGGCCTGGAAGGTCAGTCAACTCATTGAGGCCAAAATGGCTGAGAAAAGCTTCAGTTGTGCCGTAGGTGACAGGCCTGCCCGGTGTTTTCCGACGGCCGCGCATTTTGGCCCAGCCTATTTCCAGCAAATTATCCAAGGTGCCTTTGGATATCGCTACACCGCGCACGTCTTCGATTTCAGCGCGGGTAACAGGCTGGTGATAAGCTATGATGGCCAGTGTCTCGAGGGCCGCCTTGCTGAGGCGCTTCTGTTCGGTTTTTTCGCGGCGCAAAAGTGCGCCCATGTCAGGCGCAGTGCGCAACGCATATTTGCCGGAAACCTGCGTGATGTTGACGCCGCGATGGACATAATTCTCGGCAAGGTCCACCAACAACAGTGCGACATCGGTGCCTTGTGGCAGGAACTGCCCAAAGGCCTCAACGCTCAAAGGCTCCGCTGCCGCGAAAAGCATGGCTTCAACGATACGCAAGTTTTCGGCACGGTCGGCCATCGGATGGCGCGCAACCATGGCTTCGCTATCAGCGGAAAACTCTGCTGCGTTTTCGTCGATCTCGTTTTCTGAAGCTTCAATCATCATCTGCCTGGGGCTCATACTGGATTATCCTGGCTTTCCAAATCAGAAATGCGGCGGCGCAGATAGATGGGCCGGAAGGCTTCTTCTTGCCGAAGTTCAATGCGGCCATCGCGCGCCAATTCAAGGCTGGCGGTAAAGCTGGAAGCACGCACCGAGCGGCGTGTCTCGGCCGTGGCCATATAGTGCTCGAGCCAATGATCGAAGGTGCCCCAGTCATCCATCCCCCCAACCAGGCGTTCCATCGCCTCACGGGCTTCCTTGATGCTCCAGGTCCGCTGGCGTTTGACGGTATAGGTTTGGTGCACAACCTTCTTTTGGCGGCGCTCGGCATAGGCCTTGAGCAGGTCAATCAGATTGTCCGCATATTCACGCGTGACATCAACTTGCAAAGGCTGTGGGGCGCCGCGCGCAAACACGTCGTGGCCCAATTGCGGGCGCTTCATCAACTGCCCAGAAGCTTCACGCATGGCGGCGAGGCGTTGCAGCCGAAAAGCCAATCGTGCGGCCATGTCGTGAGGGGCAGTCTCGTCCGCTGAAGGCGGCAAGGGAATCAGAAGCCTTGATTTCAAATAGGCAAGCCATGCCGCCATCACCAGATAGTCTGCCGCGACATCGATGCGCATCACTTTGGCGCGGTCTATGAACGCCAGATATTGATTGGCCAATTCCAGAATCGAAACCTGCGCCAGATCAATCTTGTGGGCGCGGGCCAATTCGAGCAGCAGATCCAGAGGCCCCTCAAAACCGCCAACATCAACAATCAATTCATCAGCTGGCACAGGCGGAATCAACCGGTCCGGCTTGCCGCCGTCGGCCCACAGATCAGGTGCTGGTTGTTCATTTGGCAATTGGGTCTTTCGATCTCGGCTTGTGGTTGAACGCGAGTGCGTCAATTCAGTCCCGACTGTTTCGCAGAAACAGCCACATGATTCGACAGTTTAGGCTGATTTATCCCCAGAATCAGCAGTGAACCGGTGGAGAGCCTTAGCCCGTCATCAAGGCCTCGAGATCAGCCACCGCCTGCTTTTCATCGAAAGGTTGCGGCTTGCGGCGCAGCTTAAGCGCCGCCTTGGCACGCCGCGCGGTCTTGGCTGAAAGTTCAGTGGCGGCGGCCCCGACCTCTTCCATCTCTGCAAGCACACCACTGCAATGGAGCAACATGTCCACCCCGGCATCATAGGCCATCTGGGATTTCTGGGCCAAGCTGCCGCTCAGGGCCTTCATCGAAAGATCGTCAGTCATGAGTAGGCCATTGAAGCCGATAACTTTGCGGATCACATGGCGCACGATTTTGCGCGACAACGTGGCGGGATTTTCAGGGTCAAGCGCCTGGTAAATGACATGCGCAGTCATCGCCATGGGCAAACCAGCGAGTGCGGTGAAGGGAACGAAGTCTCCGCTCTCCAACTCCAGTCTGCTCGCTGTCACCACTGGGAGATTGTGATGGCTATCCACCAGCGAACGTCCATGGCCGGGCACGTGTTTCATCACAGGCAGAATTCCGCCTTCCATCAAGCCCGCCACATGGGCATTGGCCAGGATCATGATCCGTTCGGCCCTCGTATCATAGGCGCGGTTGCCGATCACATCATGAGCACCCGGCTGAGGCACATCGAGAACTGGAAGGCACGAAGATGTAAAGCCCAGATCATAAAGTTCAGATGCCATCAAGCGGCCAATGTTGCGCGCCGCGCGCAGCGCCAGCCCCGGATTGATTTGGTACAGACTTCCAAATTTTCGGGCTTCAGGATATTTGTGCCAGTGTGGCGGGCCGATGCGCTGCACACGACCACCCTCTTGGTCCACAAAGACCGGAGCGTCTGGGCGGCCAACCACCTTGCGAAAGGATGCAATGAGAGACCTCACCTGATCAGGCGCTTCACAATTGCGCTTGAATAGGATCAAACCCCATGGATTGAACTTCGCAAAAAACTGCGTTTCGTCTTTAGATAAAGCAGTTCCCGCGCAGCCCGAAATAAAAGCGCGTATTTTCAACTTCTGTAGGCCCCCGAATTAACCCACTATATCACTGCCGACGTACCAAGCAATCCCTTTCGCCAGCAGCTATAAGCGACGAACAAACGCTTGAAGCGACATCATTCGATGTCATCGGCCCCAAGTTCAGGCGAAAGCGTGTCGACCCTGCAACCTGTGCAGCCTGAATGATCGGCGCATACCGTGTGATAATCGCGCCATGTTTTGCGGCCAGTCTCTGGTACTCAGCACTCGCATCCGCTTTTGAAGCAAACGATGCGAGTTGTACAACATAGGCCCCAGTTGCCACCACGGGGGTCGCAGGAGCCGCAGCAATGGGTTTGAGAGGAGCTGCTGTAGCCACTGTGGTTGGTTGTTTGGTGGCGGGAGGTGTCACAACCGGCGCATCGCCATAAAGGCTGTTGTCCGCCGACGTCGTTGGAGCTGGTGCCAAGGTTTGATTGCTGGCAACCACTACAGGCGCAGGTGCCACTTTGGCCGGGGGCACCAAAACCAAAGGTTTGGCACCCAGCGACTTGGTGGCGTGTTTGCCAAGTACAAGTTTCTTCAATGCATCAGGCTTCTTGACCGGGGCCACAACAGCAGGCTGTGCTGGTGTGTTGTCAATGGCCTCGCCTGTGGCAGATTGGTTTGCAGCGGCTGCAAGCTTTTCCGCACTCAACGTGGCCAAGGGCTTGTCAGCGGCAATGCCTGAGGGAGCTGGCGGAGAGGCTGAGGTGGGGGCGACAACTGCGGGTGGCGGCGAGGCCTTGGCGGCAGTATCGCCCGGCGGCGGCACAGGCAGCGGTGCATTGGCCGCTGCGGGTGCAGATGAATTTGCCGCCGAACTTTGTTCGGCGGCTGGGGTTATATTTGCAATATCCGTCTTGCCATCAGGCGTCAGCGCCCCTTGCTGTCCCGTCGTCGCCCCCGGCGGAGGCGGCAGAGGCAAAGGTGTTCCATCACCAGTCGCTGGCTGCGGTGCAGCCCCCACAGGCGCGATATTGGTGCCGCTGCCTTGCGGCTGCAGCGGCACTTCCTCATTGGACTTCAACTGACCACCCAAAACCTCATGATCGCCTTCAATTCGATCATAGATCAGCTTCTTGCCAGAATCTGCGGGCTGACCTGCGGCGGTGGAATCCGGAACAACCTTGGTTGGGTTTAGCGGTGCGGCAACCACGGGCACATTTGCGCCCGCCGCCACGTGTTGGGTCTTGGCATAATGCGAATAGGCATAGATTGCCCCGAAGGCTGTCAACAGGCCCAGCAAGACCAGCCCGAGAATGACGCCGAGTTTGCTTGAGCGCGGTGCCTCGTCATCAAACGCCATTTCATCGCGGTACGCTTGTTGATATTCATTGGCCGTGGCGCGGCGCGGCGCACGCACCGGCGATGGCTCAAACACATCATCACTTTCACCTTCAACGCCACCAGAAGCGGGCCCCACCTTTAATTGCGGGCCACGCGGCGGATTGGCAAGGCGCGCGTTTGGTTGCGCAACAGGTTGAAACCCCGTGCGCTGGGTGATGGCACCACCACGCGGATTGGCACCGGGCTGTTGTGGCTGGAAGCCGGGGCGCGCCGCAGAGTTGAAACCCGGAGGCGGCACATAGCCTGTCTGCGGGTCAATGGGGCGGAAGTTCGGTTGCTGCCCAAACCCAGGATTGGCATAGGGCTGCTGCGGTTGATATTGCTGCGGCTGATATTGTGGCTGTTGCGGCGGCACATAACCACCCGGCCCCTGCTGTGAATAGCCCGGTGGAAGCGCATAGCCGGGGTTGGTCCCCAATGGCGGCCGGGGTGGCTGCATTTGCGGCTGGAACGTCGGCTGTTGCTGTGGGGTATACTGAGCCGGCTGTGGTGGCTGAACCTGTGCGGGCCGTGGCGCCGCAGCAGGCTGTGGTGCTGGCTGCACAGGGCGCGCGACCGGGCTGGCAGCGGCAGGTGCCGCTCCCGCAGCCTCATCCGCAAAGGTAAACTTGGGCTTTCCAGCCCCCGGAGTGATCAACGTGGCTTCGGCCTTTTGCTTGGCGGCCTGTACGCGCTGGATTGCAAGCTTTTCTGCGGCCTCGCGTTGGTCCCGCAGCTTCGCGGCAAGATTTTCAGCAGCTATCGGTGGAGAATGCGCTGCCGCAGGCCGCGCACCAGCCGCCGCTGGTACAGACGGGGCGGTCACTGGCTTTGCAGCAGGGCGTGGTGCCATGGGAGCCGCCTTGACTGGGATATGCATGGCCGGGCGCGCTGTACCGGGCCGTGAGGCAGCGGCGGCCTGCACCTCGGAAATCTTGTCAACTGGTTTGAAATCGCCCGAAAGTTTAGGCAAGTCTGTGCTGCCCGCCGTCTTGCCGATGCCCAGGCGTTCGCGCCAATTGCGCTTGTCCGTCGTATTGCCCGAATTCTCGTCCATCCCGATGATACCCTACATCTCTTCGACAGGTGTGACACCCAACAGCCGAAGCCCATTGGCCAAACAATAGCGAATCGCTGTCAAGAAAGCGAGACGCGTTAAGGTTACAGTATCTTGTCCCTCCAAAATAAACCTTAATTGCGGCAGTTCTTTGCCCCGGTTCCACAAAGAATGGAATTCGCTTGCCAATTCATAGAGATAGAAGGCAATTCTATGGGGTTCGTGGGCCTGTGCAGAAGCCTCCACAAGACGTGGAAACTCAACAATTTTCCGGATGACTGCGGTTTCGGCCACATCGGTCAAGAGCCCAAAGTCAGGCACCCCTGAAAGGGACTTCGGCGCATTGCGCAGAACCGAGCATATCCGGGCATGGGCATACTGCACGTAAAACACCGGATTGTCCTTTGACTGTTCGGTGACTTTGGCAAAATCAAAGTCCAACGGCGCTTCGTTCTTGCGGTAAAGCATCATGAAGCGCACAACATCGGCACCCACTTCATCCACCACATCGCGCAATGTGACAAACTCCCCCGCCCTCTTGGACATTTTCACGGGCTCGCCGTTGCGGAAGAGTTTCACGAGCTGACAGAGCTTGGCATCAACCTGAACTGTGCCGCCCGAGAAAGCCGCACCAACAGCCTGCAGCCGTTTGACATAGCCGCCGTGATCAGCGCCCAGCACATAAATCAGCTGTTTAAAGCCCCGCTCGATCTTGTTTTCAGCATAAGCAACATCGGAGGCAAAATAAGTGAACGAGCCATCAGACTTCTTCAGTGGACGATCTGTATCATCACCAAAGTTTGTGGCGCGGAACAAGGTTTGCTCGCGGTCTTCCCAATCTACCGGGACTTCCCCTTTGGGCGGGGGCAACCTGCCCACATAAATTTGGCCGGTCTTCTCCAACGTGGCAAGCGCGCTTGAAACAGCACCAGATGTTTGCAAGGACTTTTCCGAGAAGAAGACTTCCTGCTTGATGGAGAGGGACGCGAGATCATCGCGGATCATGTCCATCATCATCGCGATGGCTCTGTCACGCACGGGCGGCAGCCAATCATTCTTCGAAAGCAGACTCGTACCGAACTCCCGCTTCAGCGCCTCGCCGACGGGCTTGAGATAATCACCGGGATAAAGCCCAGCCGGAATCTCGCCGATCACTTCACCACACGCCTCGCGGTAACGCAGCATCGCCGATTGGGCGAGCACGTCAACCTGCGCACCAGCATCGTTGATGTAATATTCCTTGGTGACGTCAAAACCGCTGAACGCAAGAAGGGCGGCCAGTGCATCACCAAACACAGCGCCGCGACAATGGCCGACATGCAAGGGGCCTGTGGGATTGGCTGAGACATATTCCACATTGGCTTTGCTACCCTGCCCCAGCCGCGATGAACCATATTGGTCCTTCTGCACCAGAACCGACTGCAAGGCGCGCGGCCAGATTGAACCATTAAGTGTGAGATTGATGAAGCCCGGGCCCGCCACAGAAACAGATTTCACATCGGCATGGGCGGCCAGCAAGGGTTCCAACAACGCGGCCAGCGCGCGCGGATTGGAGCTGGCGGGCTTGGCCAACACCATGGCCACATTGGTGGAGACATCGCCATGGGTGGCATCACGCGGCGGTTCCACCGTGATCTTGCTCATGTCGAGACCAGCGGGAAGTTTGCCCGCTGCAACCAGCTGCGCCACAGCGGCAACAACCACGTTTTGAAATTCTGCAAATATATTCATCGGCTTTTCAATTCACACTTCTGCCCCTGCCCTAACGAAAAAGCGGGTCAAGGTCAAACAAGCGGCGATGTTGTTCCAACGCAAAATTGTCAGTCATCCCCGCCAGAAAATCACAGACCTGTCTGGCATAATGCGGTTTATCCGTGCGCGGATGAAGTTCGCGCCATTCCTGCGGCAGCAAAGTTTCATCATTCATATAGGCCTCGAAGAGATCGTGGATGATGCGCTGCGCCTTGTCCATGATGGCCAGCACACGTGGGTGGCGGTACATATGCGCGGACAGAAAGCTTTGCAGCATGCGGTTGTTTTCCGTCATCTGGGCGCTGAATGAAACGAGTGTCTTTCCCAATAGGCGCACATCATCCGGTGAATGGGGCTTGATGGCCTTGATGTTCCGGGAGGTTTGTTCCAAAACATCCTGCACCATGGTGGAAATAATACGGCGCACTGTTTCATGAATGACGCGCGGTATTTCCAGTTTCGGATAGGTCTTGAGCACATGCCCCAAGGCCACGCCGACAAGGGGTACGTCCCCCAAATCAATCACGTCGAAAAGTTTGGCCCGCAGACCATCATCAATATCATGGGCATTATAGGCAATGTCGTCCGATAAGGCCGCAACCTGCGCTTCGGCCGAAGCATAGGTGGCAAGGCGCAGATCATGCGCTTCGGTATATTCAATAATGGCGGCAGGAAGCCCCTGCTCTTTGTAATGGCCAACGGCGTGGCCCTTCTCGTCTATCAAGGGGCCATTGTGCTTGACCAATCCTTCAAGCGTTTCCCATGTCAGGTTCAAACCATCAAAATCTGCATATTTGCGCTCCAGCTTGGTGACGATGCGCAGCGTCTGCGCGTTGTGATCAAAGCCGCCAAAGGGGCGCATCAGCTTGTCCAGCTCGCGCTCACCCGCGTGGCCGAAAGGCGTATGGCCAAGATCATGCGCCAAAGCCAAAGCCTCGGTCAGGTCCTCATCAAGGCGCAAGCTCCGCGCCAGAGAACGGGCAATTTGCGCCACTTCGATGGAATGGGTGAGCCTCGTGCGGAAGTGATCGCCTTCATGCGAAACGAAAACCTGTGTCTTCTGTTTCAGACGGCGAAAGGCCGAAGCATGGATGATTCTATCGCGGTCCCGCGCAAAGCAGGAACGATGGGCTTCGTTGGGCTCAGGAATGGCCCGGCCCAACGATTGGGCGGCGTGGCTGGCAAATGTGGCGAGGCGCTCAGGCATCACACCGCCCATTGACTTTTAGGTCCGAAGGCACAACATCTGGGCCATGAGCGAAGCCCAAATCAGCCTCACCCCACGCGCCGCCCAGCGTATTTGCGAAGTAGCTGCCAAGAACCATCAGGCTGCGGCCCTGCGCATTGCGGTCAATGGGGGTGGCTGTTCGGGTTTTCAATATGAATTCTCTCTCAATGCTGCGCGTGAGGCCGATGACTTGGCGGTGGAACAAGGTGGCGCGATCCTTTTGGTTGATTCCATTTCGCTGGTCCACATGTCTGGCGCAACCGTTGATTTTGTCGATGACCTGATGGGCCAATCCTTCCGCGTTGCCAATCCGCAAGCCAAGTCATCCTGCGGCTGCGGCACCAGCTTCTCGCTGTAACATGCGCATCGCGACCTGGAACGTCAATTCCATCAAGGCCCACTTTGAACAAGTGACCGAATGGGTGAGGGCCGAAAAGCCCGATGTCCTTTGCCTGCAAGAAATCAAATGTGAAGACCATGCCTTTCCGTCCGCAGCCTTTGAAGAACTGGGCTATTCCTGTACCGTTCACGGCCAGAAGACCTACAATGGCGTGGCGCTGTTGGCGCGGGGTAAAGTTGAGGCCGTAATGCGCGGGCTTCCGGGCGATGCCGCTGATGAACAAGCCCGCTTTGTCATGGCGACAATCTTTGGCGCCAGCCGGCCTGTCACAGTGGGTGGGCTCTATCTGCCCAATGGCAACCCGGTGCCGGGGCCGAAATATGATTACAAACTTTCTTGGATGAAGCGCTTGCATGCCCTGGCCAGGGATATGCTGCGTGAGGAAGAGGCTTTTGTTCTGACCGGCGATTACAATGTGATTCCCGCAGTGCTGGATATGAAGCGCCCTGAGGCTTGGGTGAATGATGCGCTGTGGCTGCCGCCCTCGCGGGCCGCGTTTCAGGAATTGATCAATCTGGGGCTGACCGATGCTTACCGCGCCCTGCACCCCGCAGAAGCCGCCTATACATTCTGGGATTATCAGGCCGGGGCCTGGCCCAAGAACAATGGCATCCGAATCGATCACCATCTCTTGTCGCCGCAGGCCGCTGACATGCTGGGTGCCGCAGAAATCCACCGCGACGCGCGAGGCCATGAGAAGCCTTCAGACCACGTGCCCGTGGTGATTGAGCTCAAATAGCAAAACCCGCCAGATTGCTCCGGCGGGTTTCGTAAACTTACAAACTCACAAAGTGAATTACTTGGTAGAAACTGGAGCCTTCACGCCGAAAGCGGCAAAGGTGGCTTCATATGGCTTGAAAGCGCTCTTGGCAGCAGCGGCATAGAGCTCGCCGAGCTTGGTGAATTCAGCAACGCCAGCATCAAAAGCTTCCTTGGCGAAAGACTGTTGAACTTCAACGGCCTTTTCGAAGGACTTGGCGGAAACAGCGCTCTGGAAAACAGCAGTGCTCTTTTCGAAGGACTTCTTCGAGAAATCAGCAACTTCCTGAGCAACGGCCTGATAGCCCTTGGTGAGAGCAGCGCTCGAAGCTGCAAAAGCTTCAATGCCATCTTTGTTCATGGTCTGCAGATCTTCAAATGACTTCATCATGGTATTCTCCTTGTGGGCAGCGGGTTCAATTTCGTCGTTGAGGGTGATATATGTGCACTGCACCATGAAGTCAAGAAGAAAATATTGCATTGCACAAAATATCTTCTTCGGGCTAGAAGCGCGGCTGTCGGAGTGATTCAGGCCAGTCCGGATTTACCGGGTGGTAAGGCCTTGTTCACTATGCTCTGGACTTTGCATGACCGATGCAACGCTTTGTGGGGTTTTGAATTGAAATCTGTTTCTTCGTTTATGAAGTCAGCATTTGCTGGTCTCGCCCTTTCTGTCCTGGCGGGCAGTGCTGCCCTTGCTTCTCCGCAATTTTCGGCAATCACAGTTGATGCCCGCACTGGCCAAATCCTGTTCCAAGACCATGAAGACGGTTTGCGCCACCCCGCATCCTTGACCAAGATGATGACGCTCTATGTCTTGTTTCAAGACATGAAAGCCGGGCGGATCGACCGATCGAGCATGCTGCATGTTTCGTCCCGCGCAGCCTCTATGGCTCCATCGAAACTAAATTTGCAGGCTGGCTCGACAATCACTGTCGATGAAGCCATCAAGGCGCTGGTAACAAAATCCGCCAATGACGTTGCCGCCGCTATCGCTGAAAATCTTGGTGGCACTGAAAGCAATTTCGCCGCGCGCATGACACGTGTTGCCCACGGCATCGGCATGAACCATTCAACTTTCATGAATGCCTCCGGCCTGCCCAACCCGGGCCAATATACCACAGCGCGCGATATGGCCACATTGGGCCTGCATTTGATGCGCGACTTCCCGCAGTATTATCCCTACTTCCGCATCACCGCCTTTAACTTCCACGGCCACATCATTCGCACCCATAATCGTTTGGTCGAGCATTATGCGGGAACAGACGGGATCAAGACCGGTTATATCGCCAACTCGGGCTATAACCTTGTGACCTCCACCAAGCATGGCAATAAGCGCTTGGTCGGCGTTGTTCTCGGCGCACGAACCGCCCCATCGCGTGAGCGTTTCATGCGCGCTATGTTGGAGAAGAATTTCAACAAGGCCAAGGAAGGCGAAACCATTGCCTCGGTTGCTGGCTCGTCCAAAGGCGTGATCAACCCCATTGCCTCAAACAGCAAGCCTGAAACTGATCAGGCCGATGCCATGGCCAACATGGATCTCGCCGCTGCCGCCGCAGATGCCTCGCAGGGTGCCGTCGATACCAGTGCTGCCGAAGAGGATCAGAGCGATGCGTTGGCGACCAGCACCACGTCGCCTGCTGGCCCGAAAGTCATCGAAGCCAGTCTCGATAACAGCAAACTGCCTTCAAAGCTGCCCTTCGCTGTCGTTTCGGCAAATGACGCGCCGAGCAACCTCGCCAGCGTGATGGCCGAAAGCTGGAACATCCAGATCGGCGCCTATCCGCAAAAAAATCAGGCCGATGCCAAGATCGCTTCTCTGCGTGGCAAGGCAAGAGGCATGCTCCAAGACAAGCAGGGTTTCACGGTTGCGGCTGATCTCAAAGGCAAGACAATCTATCACGCCCGTTTTGCAGGCTTTGATGCAGCCAGCGCCAAGAAGGCCTGCGCAAGGCTCACGCGACTTGGTTCGCGTTGCATGGCGATCGCGCCACAGGGCTAAAGCGACAAAGACTAACGTTTCAACAAAACGTCACGCGCCTGATTGATCTTCCCGGCGAGATAGTCGCTGCCGCCTACATCTGGATGGTTGGCGCGTTGCAGGCGCTTGTGTGCGGCCTGGATGTCTTCGCGCGATGCAGATGAAGTCAACCCCAAAACCGACAGCGCCTCTTTCTCGCTCATCTTCGAAGATGGCTCTGGCATCGGCCCTGATTGGCCCTGCCCGGCCGCATTGAAGGCTTGCGGCAAATATTTCGCCAAACCAAAAAGCCCCGCCCCTGTGGCAAAGACGGGCACGGCGACAACGATCATCCCGCGCAGTGCAAGGAACGCCGCCAACACCATCAACGCCGCCCCAAATACTTTTGTTGAAAAGCCGCGCACATCTTGCGGCGACATGCGGCCCACCTGGCGGAAAAACCACAGCGCACCAAAGACAATAATTGCAGCGATAAAAATCCCCGGCATTATTGCGGCACGATCTCGGGTTCTTTGGTCTGCGGTGCCAGACTTCTCCCATCACAAGGGTCCGTTGGCAGGAGTTCCAGCTTCTGCAAGGTGCCTTTCATTGCATAGGTGCCATAGTCAAAGACCAGTTCAGTCGTGATCCCGTTCTCATACATATTGAAATTGGCCTGGAAAACCGGCGCGTCAGCTTTGGGGTCCTCACCCGGATAATAGCCAATCGAAAACGGCCATGATGCGAAATTTTGCAGGGCCTTTGTCTGCGGATTATTCATGTCCGGCGCATAGGTTCCGGCTTCCCGCTTTTTGCCGATGAAAGTAAAGGCCCGGAAGAATTTCTCGCCGTCTGAACCGTCGTAGACATAGGTCGTGTCGCGGGTTTCACCCTTCGCGGCCGCGGCGAGAAGTTTGATTTCATGAGCGGTCGGAAAAATGATTTCCGGCCTCAGTGCAAATCGGGAAGATTTCGCGCCCTTGATCTCTCCCGAAACGGTGTTCGCAGTCGAATCACGCAACACACTGATGCGCTCGGGTTCACCCGCCTCCTTGTTCACATATTCAGTTTGGTTGACTTCAAAATCCGCACCATCCGCAGCTTCAAAGGTGGATGCCTGCAAATCAACCAGTTTGCCGCCCTGATGTTCATCCGCATAGTGATTACCCATCCGCGAATCGACGGTATAGCCAAGACATTTCGAACCATGCGCCTCATAGGCCAGGGCACCATCAATGGGCACCGTGCCGGAAGCTTGATCGATCCGTGACGGCAGAAAAGTGTAAAACACCCGAAACGAAGCCAGCTCCGCGGCATGGGCCTGGCTTGTACCGAGCATGAGAAGGGCGAGATATTTGGGGAGATGGGGCAAAAAGCGCATGGTGCTGGGTCCTGAATCAAAGCTAGCATATAACTGAACAGATGCCA
Source organism: Hyphomicrobiales bacterium (assembly GCA_043739165.1). GTDB lineage: Bacteria > Pseudomonadota > Alphaproteobacteria > Rhizobiales > Aestuariivirgaceae > Aestuariivirga. The sequence continues at coordinate 6,936 of JAYUEP010000017.1, read as the reverse complement.
GTGCCTTAGGAGGGCCTCACATGGGTGTGATTGATGAGAAATTAAAGGCGCTGAGGATTGATCTACCCTTGCCCGCAAAGCCCGTGGCCAATTATGTGCCTTGGGTGAAAACGGGCAACCTCATATTCTTGGCCGGGCAGATTCCTTTGATTGATGGCAAGCCCCAACAATTGGGCCAATTGGGCGCAGGCGTCACGGTCGAACAAGGTGCCGCTGCGGCGCAAATATGCGCAATCAATCTGATTGCCCAGATCAAGGACGCTTGTGGTGGCGATCTCGACCGGGTGCAGCGCATTGTGAAACTCGTGGGCTTTGTCAATTGCGCGGCCCATTTTACCGAGATTCCCAAAGTCATGAATGGCGCGTCCGATTTAATGGTAGCTGTTTTCGGCGAGGCAGGGAAACATGCGCGTTCATCCGTGGGCTCCGCTTCCCTGCCGCTCGATGTTTCGGTTGAAGTTGAAGCCGTGGTGGAAATCGCCTAATGCGTTTTACGCCGCAACTTCGCGCCTTGGATTGGTTGGTGCACAGGCCCATTGCGCACCGTGGTCTCCATCATGAGGCCAGCGGGCGTGTCGAGAACTGCGAAAGTTCCTTTGCCGCTGCCATCGCGCAAGGTTTTTCAATTGAAACAGATATTCAACTCACTGCCGACGGCGAGGCCGTGGTGTTTCATGATGATGTGGTGGACCGCGTTTTGGATGGCCAAGGCAAAGTGAAGCGGTTCACGACGCGAGAACTCAAAGCCATGGCCTTCAAGCAGGGCAAAGACCGCATTCAGACTTTGGCGGAGTTGCTCGAACAAACGGCCGGGCGGACGACGCTGGTGATTGAAATCAAGTCCTTCTGGGATGATGATTTTACCTTAACGGATCGGGTGGTCGATGTTCTCGCAAACTACAACGGACCATGTTGCCTGATGTCCTTCGATCCCGATCTTATTGCGCGGGTGGCAGCAACAGCGCCCGAAACAACCCGTGGCATCACCGCAGACAGGGTGATTGATCCCTATTACAATCCCCTGCCCGTTTCCAAACGTGTTGCCATGCGTGAGATGCTGCACTTGCCACAGAGCCAGCCGCATTTCATTTCTTTCGACTTTCACCAATTACCATTTCAACGGATCACGGAATTTCAGGCCGCAGGGTTCCCGATCCTCACATGGACCATCGAAAATGAGGCCGATGCGACGCAGGCGCGGCGCTGGTGCGATCAGATCACTTTTGAGAATTTCGTTCCGGCATGAATCTCCGCCCGCGCATTCTTTCTTCGCTTGCTGGGATCGCAGCAACAGATTGGGATGGGCTGGCCAACCCCAGTGACAGGCCGTTCAATCCTTTTGTCTCTCATGCCTTTCTGTGGGCCTTGGAGAAATCCGGTTCCGCCTCCGAAGGTTCGGGCTGGTCGGCGCGGCATGTGGTGCTGGAAAATGCCGGTAAAGCGGTCGCCGTCGCCCCGTGCTATCTCAAGCCCCATTCCATGGGCGAATATGTGTTTGATCATGGTTGGGCCGATGCGTTCGCGCGGGCAGGCGGGCGTTATTATCCCAAGCTGCAAGTCTCTGTTCCCTTCTCGCCGGTGACGGCTCCAAAACTCTTGGCCGCAACGCCCGCGCTCCGCGTCGCCTTGGCCAACGAATTGCTGGCACAATGCAAGGCGCTCAAGACGTCATCAGTACACGTCACTTTCGCGCTGGAGCCGGATGCTGCAGCGCTCACTGGCCCGGCATGGTTGGAACGCAATGATATCCAGTTCCATTGGTTCAACCAAGGCTATGGGAGCTTTGATGATTTCCTCGCCGCACTCTCGTCATCCAAGCGCAAGAACCTGCGCAAGGAACGCCAGGCAGTGCGCGATGCGGGTATCACGTTCCTGGCACTCACCGGCGATGATATTCAACCACGGCATTGGGATCATTTCTGGCAGTTCTATATGGATACGGGCTCACGCAAATGGGGCCAGCCCTATTTGACGCGCAGCTTCTTCGAAATGCTGCATGAAAACCTGCGCCAACATGTACTGCTGGTCCTGGCCCAACGCGGCACGAAGATCATCGCCGGAGCCTTGAACTTGGTCGGCGGGGACACGCTCTATGGACGCAATTGGGGCTGCATTGAGCAACACCCGTTTCTGCATTTTGAAACTTGCTATTATCAGGCAATTGATTTTGCCATCGCGCGAAAGCTGCGCGTGGTTGAAGCTGGCGCTCAGGGCGAACATAAATTGGCGCGGGGCTATGTGCCGGTGAAAACCCGCAGCTTCCACCATCTGGCCCATCCCGGCCTGGCGCGGGCGGTGGCCGAATATCTTGAACAGGAGCGCGCTGCCATCGCCGATGGCCAGCAGGAACTTGCCGAACACGCCCCATTTCGGCATGTTGAACGCGAATGAGGTTCGCCATGGCTTATGATCCCAACAACATCTTTGCTAAAATCCTGCGTGGCGAAATTCCAGCCCACAAGATTTATGAAGACGAGCACACACTGGCCTTCATGGATGTGATGCCGCAATGTGATGGGCACTGTCTGGTAATCCCCAAGGCCGCATCACGCGGGCTGCTGGATGCTGATCCCACAGCGCTCGCGCGCACAATGGCCGTGGTGCAGAAAGTGGCCAAGGCTGCCGTGGCCGCAACAAGCGCTGATGGCTTTCAAATCCGGCAATATAACGAGAGCGCCGGTGGGCAAACCGTGTTTCACCTGCACTTTCATATCCTGCCGATGAACGAAGGCGAACCACTCAAGCCTCATACGGGCAAGATGGCGGATCATAAGGTTCTGGCGCTGATGGCGAAGAAGATTAGTACGTCACTTTGAGGTTCAGTTGCGTTGCTCAGCAGCGCGCGACTTTTCAACCGTCATCAACAATATCCCACCCAACACAGCAGCGGCGGCCAATACCAAGCGCAGGGATAGCACCTCCCCCAACAGCAAAATCCCGCCAAAGGCCGCAATGATTGGTACGCTCAATTGCACGATAGAGGCTTCCATGGCTTTAAGGCCGGGCAAGGCTTTGTACCAAATGGCATAGCCGATGCCGGACGTGACAGCGCCTGAGAGCAGCGCATAGAAAAGCCCCGTCTCATCGGGCTTGAATGTGTAAAACGCAAAGAGGCTGAAGAGCAATGTCATCGGCACAGTGCGGATAAAGTTTCCTGCAGTAACACCCGTTGGGTCGCCAACACCCCGTCCGCGCAAGGAATAAACACCCCAGGCCACGCCTGCGCCGATCATCAAGGCCGAACTGGTCAGTGGTGGCGCGGCAAGCCCGGGCAACACCAATATCACGAGGCCGATGAGGGCCAGGGCAAAGCCAACAATCTGCAAGGACGACAAGCTCTCACCGCGCCACAGGCTGATGCTGATCATCGAAAGTTGCACCGCGCCGAACAGCAACAGCGCCCCGGTGCCCGCTGTCAGGTTGACATAGGCGAGTGAAAACCCCGCCGCATAGGCAAAGAGGGCGACAGCGCTGGCCCAACTTCCGCTGGCAAGAGAGCGCTGCCCGCGCAGCCGCAGGATGATCGCCAGTGTGATGGCGGCAGACATCATCCGCGCCGAGGTGAAACTTGCCGGATCAATCGTCGTGGTTTTGAGGGCCAAGCGGCAGAGAATGGAATTGCCCGCAAAGGCCAACATGGCCAAGGCTGTGGGCAGCACTACATTTGAACGCGCCACGTTCACTTTCCGCTGCCCCTCATCACGACCAGGCTATTTCACCTTCGCCGCCTTTTTGGGTGGCTTCTTGGTTGTCGCCTTGGCGCGGGGCAAAGCCTTGCGCTCTGGCGGCTTGGGCAGCTGCTTCTCATCATCGCGGCTCAGGTAAGAGAAGACCAGCTTGCCATCCTTCAGCAGAATGCGCGCCGTGCCACCATTCGTGAGTTTGCCAAAGAGCAGTTCTTCCGCCAGCGGCTTCTTGATCTCTTCCTGAATGACGCGGGCCAAAGGCCTTGCGCCCATCTGCTGGTCATAGCCCTTCTCGGCGAGGTAATCGGCGGCCTCGGTTGAAAGCTCGATATTGACCTGGCGTTCCGCCAATTGCGCTTCCAGTTGCAGCACGAATTTCTCGACGACTTTGCGCACTACGTCCTTTGGCAAATGCCCAAAGGAAACAATGGCATCCAGACGGTTGCGAAACTCTGGCGTGAACATCCGGTTGATCGCTTCGTGATCATCGCCCTCGCGCACCGTGCGGCCAAAGCCCATGGCAGAGCGCGCCATGTCGGCAGCACCCGCATTGGTCGTCATGATCAATATGACGTTGCGGAATTCCACCTGCTTGCCGTTGTTGTCGGTCAGCTTGCCATGGTCCATCACCTGCAACAGGATGTTGAACAGATCTGGGTGGGCCTTCTCGATTTCATCGAGCAGCAGAACACAATAGGGCGACTGGTCAACGCCGTCGGTGAGCAGTCCGCCCTGATCAAAACCAACATAGCCGGGAGGGGCACCGATCAAGCGCGAGACTGAATGGCGCTCCATATATTCCGACATGTCGAAGCGCAATATTTTAACGCCGAGCACTTCGGCCAAGCGTTTGGCGACTTCGGTCTTGCCAACGCCCGTGGGGCCCGAGAACAAATAAGAGCCGATGGGCTTTTCGGGTTCACGCAAACCCGCGCGAGCGAGCTTGATGGCAGCACTCAGCTGTTCTATGGCCTTGTCTTGGCCAAAGACCATGCGCTTCAATTCGGTGTCGATGTTTTTAAGAATGGTCGCATCATCGCGTGAAACCGTTTTGGGCGGGATGCGGGCCATCGTGGCAACGGTGGCCTCAATTTCCGGAACATCAATCGTCTTCTTGCGCTCAGCCTCCGGCAGCAGCATCATCGATGCACCCGTCTCGTCAATCACATCAATGGCTTTGTCCGGCAATTTTCGGTCCGCCATATAACGCGAAGAAAGCTGCACAGCACTTTCCACCGCAGCGTCGGTGAACTTCACCTTGTGATAGTCTTCATAGTAGGGCTTGAGGCCCTTCAGGATGGCAATGGCATCGGGGATCGACGGCTCATTGACATCGATCTTCTGGAAGCGGCGCACCAAGGCACGGTCTTTCTCAAAGTGCTGGCGATATTCCTTATAGGTGGTGGAGCCGATGCAGCGCAGCGTGCCTGCAGCCAGCGCGGGCTTCAGCAAATTGGAAGCATCCATTGAACCGCCAGACGTTGCCCCTGCCCCGATGATCGTGTGGATTTCATCGATGAACAAAATGCTGCCGGGCTTGGACTCAATTTCCTTCATCACCGCCTTGAGGCGTTCTTCAAAGTCGCCGCGATAGCGCGTGCCTGCCAAGAGCGATCCCATATCCAACAAATAAATCGTGCAATCCTTGAGCACCGCGGGCACTTCGCCCTTGATAATCTTGCGCGCGAGGCCTTCGGCAATGGCCGTTTTGCCCACACCCGGTTCGCCCACAAACAGCGGGTTATTCTTGGTGCGGCGGCACAGGATTTGAATGGTGCGGTTGACTTCCGCCATGCGGCCAATCAACGGATCAATCTTGCCCTCGCCGGCCTTCTTGTTGAGGTCAGTACAATAGGCATCTAGTGCGGACTCTTTCTGCTTGCCACCCTTGGAGGGGCCGGGGCCTTCCTCGCCCGCTGATTCATGGTCTTCCTCAGCGCCGCGCACGCTGCGGCTTTCGGACAGTCCGGGTTTCTTGGCGATGCCGTGGGAAATATAGTTGACCGCGTCATAGCGCGTCATGTCCTGCTCCTGCAGGAAATAGGCGGCGTGGCTTTCACGTTCGGCAAAAATGGCAACGAGCACATTGGCCCCGGTCACTTCTTCGCGGCCCGATGACTGCACATGGATCACGGCGCGCTGAATGACGCGCTGAAAGGAAGCCGTGGGCTTGGCTTCTGTCACATTGTCAGTGATCAGATTGGCAAGCTCATTGTCGATATAATCCTCAAGGTTTTCCTTGAGTTCTTCAATATCAACACCACAAGCTTTCATCACGGCGATCGCATCTTGGTCTTCCGTCAGCGACAAAAGCAAATGTTCCAGTGTGGCCAACTCCTGGCGGCGCGCGGCGGCATAGGACAGCGCACGGTGAAGGGCTTTTTCGAGACTGCGGGAGAATGTTGGCACGGTGGGTCACCTCAAGAACAGACACACTATATAGGTAGGAATGGAGGTTTGGGGAGTCCCCCACGCATTAATTCGTTGGGGCGGGTTCCCTCACGCCGGTTCCAACGTGCACTGCAACGGATGATTGTTCTGCCGCGCATGGTCCATCACTTGGGTGACTTTGGTTTCCGCCACTTCGAATGTATAGACTCCGCACACGCCAACACCCTTTTGGTGCACATGCATCATAATTGTATAGGCATCCTCGCTCGACTTGTTGAAGAATGCTTCCAACACCTCAACAACAAACTCCATCGGCGTGTAGTCATCATTCAGCAACAGCACCTTATACAGCGCTGGCTTCTGGGTCCGGGCTTTCGACCGGGTGATGACCTGCGTATCAGAATCATTGTCGCGTTTTGAGGGAGGCTTTGCCATGGCCCTATATAGTTGCGCTTCGCGTCTCGTTCAAATGCTAGATGCATGCCAGAACGCCCAGTTAACTCCGTTGCGCTAAATATCCAGCCCAGCCTCACTCACAAAGGCGGCGCGGGCGGTGATAAAGTTGAACCGCTCTTCCGGCTTGTTGCCCATCAATTGTTCGACCACGCGCGCGGTTGAGGCCTGTGCCGCGTCATCGGCAGTCACACGAAGCAAAGTGCGCTTGGCTGGATCCATCGAGGTTTCCTTGAGCTGTGCGGGATTCATTTCGCCCAAGCCCTTGAAGCGGCCAACATCCACTTTGCCACGTCCACCAAAGTTCTCCAGCAGGGCATCGCGCTCAGCCTCGCCACGGGCATAAACCGTCTTGCTACCCTGCGTCAGCCGATAGAGCGGCGGCACGGCAAGGTAGAGATGGCCC
>JAYUEP010000016.1:0-23532 GCA_043739165.1 Hyphomicrobiales bacterium | reverse complement strand
ATGCCGCAACATGGGGCTTGGTGGTCACCGGAAAATTGACGGCGACCGCCAATGACGGCGGACTTGCGGCATCGCTCACCCGGCTCCTCGCGCGTGCGGGCGAGCCCATCGTTCGGCGCGGCGTTGATCTCGCCATGCGCCTCATGGGCGAACAATTTGTGACCGGTGAGACGATTGAAGAAGCCCTGCGGCGCGCGCGCCCGCTGGAACAACGCGGCTATCGTTATTCTTATGACATGTTGGGAGAAGCCGCCACCACTGCAACTGATGCGGCGCGCTATTATACGTCTTACGAAAATGCCATTCACGCCATTGGAAAGGCAGCAAGCGGGCGTGGCCTTTATGATGGCCCGGGCATTTCCATCAAGCTTTCCGCGTTGCATCCGCGCTATAGCCGATCGCAAGCCGGACGCGTGATGACGGAATTATTGCCCCGCGTCCGATCCTTGGCGGTTTTGGCGAAGTCTTACAATATCGGTCTCAATATCGACGCTGAAGAAGCAGATCGACTGGAACTCTCCCTCGACCTGCTCGAAGACCTATCGCTTGATCCAGCCTTGGCGGGCTGGAACGGCTTGGGATTTGTGGTGCAAGCCTATGGCAAAAGATGTCCCTTCGTTCTCGACTATATTGTTGACCTCGCCAAGCGCAGCCATCGCCGCATCATGGTGCGGCTGGTCAAGGGTGCCTATTGGGACGCTGAAATCAAGCGCGCACAAATGGATGGGTTAGAGAACTTTCCGGTCTTTACACGCAAAGTCTATACGGATGTTTCCTATCTCGCCTGCGCCAAGAGACTTTTGGCGGCGAAGGACTATGTGTTCCCGCAATTCGCCACACATAACGCGCAGTCTCTCGCATCAATCTATCACATGGCGGGAAGTGCTTTCGAAACTGGCGACTATGAGTTTCAGTGTCTGCATGGCATGGGTGAACCGCTTTATGACGAGGTGGTTGGGCTGGAGAAACTAAACCGTCCCTGCCGAATCTATGCGCCTGTCGGAACGCATGAAACGCTGCTCGCTTATCTGGTGCGGCGGCTGCTGGAGAACGGTGCCAACTCATCCTTCGTCAATCGCATTGGCGATGCCGCAGTGGCGGTCAATGAGTTGGTTGCTGATCCGGCGGATGAAGTGCGCTTGATGGTCAAGCCGGGTGCTGGCCATGAGCATATTGCCTTGCCCTCCCATATTTTTGCGCCAACCCGACAAAACTCAAAAGGCCTCGATCTCTCAGATGAAATCGCGTTGAGCCAACTGGCGGAAGCTCTCGCCACTACAGTCGAAGCACTGCATGTGGCCTTGCCTGTGCTGGCCGATGTTGCATTGAAGCGGACTTCTAGCGAAGTGAGAAATCCGGCCAATCAATTGGACATTGTGGGGCATGTTGCCGAGGCGCTTCCAGAAGATGTTCTTAACGCAGTTCAACACGCAGTAAAATCAGAGTGGCCTAAGGTAGATGTCGCCGAACGCGCCGCCTGCCTTGAGCGCGCCGCTGTCGCGATGGAGCAACAGATGATGAGCCTCATGGGCTTGATCATGCGCGAGGCGGGCAAGACCGCGGCCAATGCCGTGGGCGAAGTGCGCGAAGCGGTGGATTTTCTGCGCTATTATGCGGCGGAAGCGCGGCGCACTTTGACCCCGCAAAACCAACCGCTCGGCCCAGTGGTTTGCATATCACCGTGGAATTTTCCGCTGGCGATATTTACGGGGCAAGTTGCGGCGGCGCTGGTTGCCGGAAATCCGGTGATGGCCAAGTCCGCTGAGGAAACACCGCTCATTGCGGCAAGGGCGATTGCCATTCTGCATGAAGCGGGCATTCCCAAGTCGGCATTGCAGTTCCTCCCGGGCGATGGTCGCATCGGAGCGGCCCTCGTCGCCAGTGCTGAAACCCAAGCAGTCATGTTCACAGGTTCAACCGAAGTTGCGCGCTTGATCCAAGCCGAACTGGCCAAGCGGGTTGGCCCCACGGACAAGCCGATTCCGCTCATTGCTGAAACCGGCGGGCAGAATGCCATGATTGTGGATTCTTCGGCGCTGGCCGAACAGGTTGTCGCCGATGTCATCGCCTCCGCCTTCGACAGCGCGGGCCAACGTTGTTCGGCGCTTCGACTTTTATGTTTGCAGGACGACATTGCCGAACGCGTTCTCGCCATGATCAAGGGCGCCATGCAGGAATTGCAGCTTGGCAACACCGATGCGTTGAAGGTTGATGTGGGGCCCGTGATCACGGCGGAGGCAGCGTCTAACATCGAAGCTCACATTGAACGCATGCGAAAACTAGGCCGCGCTGTTTTCCAGATTCCCCATTCCGCGAAATCGGCGAGGGGTAGTTTTGTGGCGCCCACACTTATCGAGATCAACAGCATTGGCGAACTGGGCCGCGAAGTTTTTGGCCCGGTGCTGCATGTCATTCGCTTTAAGCGTGACGACATGGGCAAACTGATTGATGCCATCAATGCCACCGGCTATGGCCTCACTTTTGGGTTGCACACAAGGCTTGATGAAACCATCCGCTTTGTGACCAGTCGCATCCAAGCAGGCAATCTCTATATCAATCGCAACGTGATCGGCGCTGTTGTGGGTGTGCAGCCTTTCGGCGGCAGAGGGCTTTCGGGCACCGGGCCAAAGGCGGGCGGGCCGCTCTATCTCGGACGATTGGTTCAAAATGCACCGGCGGCTTTACCGATGGATCGGCCTTCGATTGATCTTGGCTTCGCAGCATTCGTGAAGTGGCTGAAAGACACCGGAGCGAGCGCCGCTGCCAGTGTGATGACGCAGAGTTCTCTGCTTGGTTACGAAACTGAGTTCCCCGGCCCGGTTGGTGAAACCAATCATTACACGCTTCATCCAAGAGGCAAGATTTTATTGCTGCCGGAGACGCGCGATGGACTTTTCATGCAAATTGCTGCTGTTCTGGCCACTGGGAACTCTGGCGTGCTGGGCATCGACGCAGCATTGGCATTATCACTGGAGGGTCTGCCTGCGATTGCTTCACAGCGCTTGGTGAAGACGCAGAACTGGCAGACTGAAACAGGAATTTCTGGCGCCCTGATTGAGGGTGACGCAGAGCGGGTGCGTGGTTGCGGTATTGCTTTAGCGGGCCTGCCCGGCCCCTTGGTTCTGTCCCAGGCGGCAAATGGCCTGGAGCCATATTCGCTGAATCTTTTGCTGGAAGAAGTTGCCACTTCAACCAATACAGCCGCAGCAGGTGGGAATGCGAGCTTGATGATGCTTGAGTGATGCGACAGGCCACTTGTTGCCTCGTCGCTTACAGCAGGCTCAAAGCGACCCAAGTGATTTGATCTTCACCACTTCGCCGGTTCTGACACTCTCGTCCGCCGCCAAAACGATTTGTAGTGAACGGATAGCATCTTCCACATGGACATCCATGTTGCGGTTGTTGATGATCGCGTCAAGAAACAGGGCCTGTTCGCGGTTGCACAGGTCCTGATGTCCCGGCTCGTCTTCCATCGAAATCAAGTCATCAGCGTGGGAGAACTTTCCATCGATCCCGAGCAGGCTGTGATGAACGCGCAGTGCGTTGGTTTTGGTGTGGCTGTCCACATCGGATGAGCCCGCCTTGGCCTCATCCATGGCTATGGAGACCGAGCCTTTGGGGCCAATCATATCTTTGACGAAGAACGCCGTTTCACTCATCATTGGGCCCCAGCCCGCTTCATACCAACCCACCGAGCCATCATCGAAAGTGACATGCAGATGGCCATAGTTATACATCTTCTCGTCAATTTCCTGCGTGAGGCGCACGCCGACTGCATGAACCGCAACAGGCCTGGCACCTGTGACCTGACACATCACATCCACATAATGCACGCCGCAATCCACCAGCGGGCTGATCGATTCCATCAAATGCTTGTGAACCTCCCATTGCGGGCCGGATGATTGCTGATTGAGGTTCATGCGCATGACCAGAGGCTTGCCCAGGATGCGGCCGATCTCAACGAATTTCACCCATGAGGGGTGGACGCGGAGAATATAGCCAATCACCAACTTGCGCGATTTTGCTTTTGCCAAGGCTGCAATGGCGCGGGCTTCATTCACCGTATCCGCCAAAGGCTTTTCGATGAAGATGTGACAGTTGGCTTCCAGTGCCATGCGGGCATATTGCGCGTGGGTGTCGGGCCAGGTGTTGATCGAGACCGCATCGGGCTTCACGGTCTTCAACGCCTTGGCATAATCCGAGAACATCGTAACACCTGAGAATTCGGATTTCAAATCTTCGCGCTGGTCAATGTTTCGGCTGCACAGCCCGGCCAATTCAAACCCGGGATTGGCGGCATAGGCCCGCGCGTGGCTCACCCCCATGCCACCCACACCGACGACGAGAACCCGGATTTTTTTCATTGGCCTTCAACCCATGTTTGTTTGACGTGCAATTCAGGATCAAGATTGACGAGGCTGGCCAGATAGCCGGGCGCGATACGGCCCAGTCTTGCCCCCAGCCCAAGGAACTGCGCCGGATTGGTGGAAGCCATGCCCAGCGCACTTTCCAATTTGATGCCGCAGCGCTTCACGCAGAAACGTACCGCCTCATCCATGGTGAGGTTTGAACCCGCCAGCGTGCCGTCCGGCAATTCCAAACGGCCGCTCTTCAGGCGCACTTCCCGACCTTGCAACGTAAAATGATCAGGCCCGCCAGCTGCGGTGCACATGGCATCGGTCACCAGCATGATGTGATCATGGCGCTTGGCGGCGAAGGCCAACTTGAGTGATTGTTCATGCACATGAAAGCCATCGGCGATGAGGCCGACATAGGCTTGATCTGCCGTCAATGCCGCGCCCACCATGCCAGGCTCGCGGTTGCCGAGTTGGCTCATGGCGTTGAACAAATGGGTGAAAGCGGATGCGCCGGCCTGCAAAGCTGCATTGACTTCAACCGCCTTGGCTTCTGCGTGACCCAGGGAAACATGAACTCCCGCATCGACAATGTGTTTGATATCTGCAGGTGACACTTTGTTCGGTGCCAACGTGAGCAGCACTTCACCGCATTTAATCGAGGTGAGCCAGGCAATGTCTTGCGGCATGAGGGAGCGAATAAGTTTTTCATCATGCGCGCCCTTTCGGGCCGGATCAAGAAACGGGCCTTCTATGTGAACGCCCAAAACTTGGGGTCTTTGTTTACGCGCCTCTGCTACGGCATTCACCGCTTGCTGCTGCACCTCTGGCATGTCAGTGATGACGGTGGGTAGCATTCCCGTGGTTCCAAAGCGGCGGTGTGCCTCCACCATGGTGATGACGCCTGCTGCTGTGGGCGTATCATTCAAATTCACGCCGCCGCCGCCGTTCACCTGCACGTCGATGAAGCCCGGGGCCAAGATGCTGTCACCCAGATCCTTGACGTCATGCGCGATGGCGATTTCGCCAACAGGCACAATATCTTCGATGATCTTGCCAGCGATGATCACGGCATGATCAATAAGCAATCTGTCGCCCGTGAAGATGCGCTTGGCTTTGAGGGCCGTGGTCATCACACTGTCTCCGTCACTTTGGAGAGCATGCGCGGCCTGTCCGGATCGCGACCCAGACTCTGCGCCAGAATTTCAATGTTCATATAGGCGGATTGCACCATTGAAACGGGATCAAGCAGCGCGTGACCCGTTTCAACAAACTCCAACCCACCTTGTTCCACGGCAAAAACATCAGCACCCGTGTTGCGCAGGCGCGCCAAGGCTTGCTGGCTGTTGCTACGGGCAGGATCATTGGGCGAGAAGGCCCAGATCGGAAAGCCGGGCTTCACCAGTTCCAACGGCCCGTGCATCACTTCGGCCAGCGAAAGCGCTTCGGCATGGAGACCACAAGTTTCCTTCAGCTTCAGGGCGCATTCGGCAGCGATGGCTAGGCCCGGACCACGCCCCAGCACATAAAGCGACTGCGCCCTGGCAACCCGCTGCACCAAGCTTGGCCAGCGCAGGGCCCTTGCGGCCTCGAGGTTTTCCGGCAAGTCGGCAAGGGCGTTCGCCAATTTTTTGTCTTCAGACCATTGCGCAGTAATCGCCGCCCCCGCCACCAGAGACGAGATAAAACTCTTGGTGGCGGCAACGCTTTTTTCAGCACCGGCACAGAGCGGCAGATAGAAATCAGCACCCTGCTCTGCGGGTGAATCCGGTTGGTTCACGATGGACACAGTGAGCGCTCCGGCCTTGCGCGCTGCTTCTTGCAGGCTCACGATATCGGGGCTTCTGCCTGATTGTGAAATGGTGATGCAGACAGCATTGTTGAGTTTTAACTTTGAATGCCAGACCGAAGCCACCGATGCGCCGATTGACGCACAAGGCACACCCAGTGTGATCTCCACCAAATATTTGAAATAAGTCGCCGCATGATCCGAACTGCCGCGCGCCGATGTGAGGATGACGGAGGGTGGATTTTCCCTCAGGCGCCTGCCAAGGTGATGCAGTGCGACCGCGTTCTGCGTGAGAAACCGAGCAACTGCCTCAGGGGCTTCGGCTGCTTCCTGGGCCATCAAGCTCATGGTGAAGCCTCATTGGCCAGACTCAACTCCGCGACAAAGTCGTAGGAATCGCCGCGATAGTGCGAAGTGGTAAATTCAACTGCGCGGCCATCGGCCAGATAGGAAATGCGCTCAATGAAAAGCGCGGGGCTGGCGGTTGGCACATCCAGCAGATCGGCTTCATCATCATCCAGTGCCACGGCATGGAGGCGCTGCAAGGCGCGCACTGGCTTGAAACCGCCTGCATCCAGGGCTGCATAGAGCGAGCCACGCACCAAAGTGGCATCAGGCAGAAAACGTTCGGGGATCACGGCGTGTTCAATGGCAATCGGCACATCATTGGCAAAGCGCAAGCGCCGCCAGCGCGACACACGTTCACTGGGCGAGAGCGACAGTTTCAATGCTTCCTCCGGTGTGGGCAGAGCAGTTCGCAGCGACAGGATTTCCGCTCTTGTGACAATGCCGCGCAGTTTCATGTCCTCGGTAAATGAGGTCAGGCGCGACAAGGGTTGTTCGACCCTGATTACCGGTCCCCCCACATAGGTGCCGGAGCCCCGCTTCTGATTGAGAACGCCTTCACGCACCAATTCGGAAAAAGCCTTGCGCACCGTGACACGCGAGACATTGAGCAACTCGGCCACATCGCGTTCGCTCGGTATTGCATCGCCGTCGCGCAAATCACCCGTGGCTGCCGCTTCATTGATGATCCGCTTGATCCGCATATAAAGCGGCGCATCATCGGCCGCTGTGAGATTGGCTTTGGCAAAAACGCGCTGACCCGGAGTATTTGTCACGGAGCCATCCATGAATCGAGGCCCTGCGCCTTGCGGGCCATCAGAATTGCGCCATCAATTGCATCGGCCTTCGCCGCAACAATCGCGCGGCGCACATCAGCATCGAGATAGGGCAAATAGACCTGCGACAGGCCACCCAATAAGCAAAGTTGACGTGCGCCCCGCGCAATCAAGGCGCGGCCCAGATTGGAAATGGCGGAGGCCCCCTCGATCACGATGGTCATGCCCAAAACATCGCCCGATGCGGCGCATTGGAAAACGGCGGGGGCAAATTGTGCAAAATCCTTCGGTGTGGCTGTCTCGGACCATTCCGTCAGGTCTTTGCGGTTATTCCCGGCCACAGCCATTACTTTTTCGATGAGCGGGGTTGGTTGCAGCAGCCCATCAATCACCAGAGCGGCGCGCCGCGCTGCATGGTGGCCAACCCAGGCACCCGAACCATGATCACCAAGGGCAAAACCCCAGCCGCCCACCATATGGCGTTGGCCCTCCACCAGGCCAAAGCCAATGGACCCCGTGCCCGCGATGACGATGCCGCCATCCTGCCCATTAAAAGCGCCAAGACAGGCGGCGGCGGCGTCATTGTCTGCGACAACCGAGGCAAAGGGGAGATGCAGTTTCAGCAGCCTTTCACCATCGACCGAGGTGATGAGCCCGGCAAGGCCGAGGCCCGCGTGAATGTCTGCCAATGCTAGGCCAGCCTTGGCTGCGGCTTCTTGCGAAGTCTTGACAATGGTGGCGAAGGCCTTGTCGAAATCCTGATAGACATTGGCCGAACCGCCCCATGCTTCGGCAAGCATCTTGCCGCCCACATCGCGGATGCGCACCCGGCAGCGGCTGCCTCCACCATCGACTCCTAGGAAGAATTTTTGATCCATGAAAATACAATACCACAACAATACCAATGCGTAAACGATTAATTTACCATAATTATCTCATTGAAATATCAACATATAATTTTATCTGGAACAAGGTTAATAAATAGTTCTGGACAATTGGTAGTAAGGTGGTATTGTCATCCCATGTCCGAACCCCTGCGCCAAACCGAACTGATCGAGGCACAATATGCCGGTATCGACACGTGGAGCGATGGGCGCATTCTCGATTCTTTGTTGGCAGGCCAGGAGCGCGCCATTGCAGCGGTTCGCCGCACGGTGCCCGCCATTTCCGAAGCCGCAACGGCGATGGCGACGCGCGTGAAGGCAGGGGGCAAGATCTATTATGCCGGGGCTGGCACCTCCATTCGGGTTGGCGTACAAGACGGAACCGAGCTTCCCGCCACCTACGGGATTGACGAGTCACAATTGGGCTATTTGATTGCGGGCGGAAACGCCGCGATCTTTGAAAGCCTGGCCGACAAGGAAGACAGTGTTGAAGAAGGCCGCGCTGCAGCCCAAATCTGTACAGATAAAGACGTACTTGTGGCCATTGCCGCCTCGGGCCGCACACCTTACACGATAGCTGCCGCGACCGAAGCCAAGGTACGTGGATGTTTTGTCATCACCGTCTGCAATGTCGCGAATTCTGCGCTGAGCCACATTGCAGATGTTGAGATCAACTTGCTGTCCGGTGCCGAAGTGATTGCAGGTTCAACCCGCATGGGCGCTGGCACCGCACAAAAAGCTGCACTGAACCTGATGTCCACTTTGCTCGGCATTAAGCTCAACGCGGTTCACGATGGCATGATGGTTGCTATGCGCCCGGAAAATGAGAAATTGAAAATGCGTGCCGCCACCATTGTTGCGCAAATCGCCACTGTGAAAAGTGAAACGGCGCGCATGGCCTTGGCGGAGGCTGGTGCCATCAAGCCTGCTGTCCTCTTGTGTGCGGGGGCACAGTCACTTGCCAAAGCCACAGAGATTCTGGCTGGCACGGAGGGAAACTTGAGATTAGCCTTGGCTCAACTCAAGCAAAACAAAATCCAACACCTTCAACACTGACAGGGAGAAAAACATGTTGAAATCGACTTTGAAAATAGCCTGCCTCGCCGCAATCGGCATCAGCGCGATGGCGGCGCAAGCTTCGGCGGGCAAGCTCACCATCGAAAGCTGGCGCAACGACGACGCGGCCATCTGGAAAGACCAGATCATCCCCGACTTCCAGAAAGCCCATCCGGACATTCAGGTGGAATTCACACCCACCGCACCAAAGGAATATAACGCTGCCCTCAATGCCAAACTGCAAGGCGGAACGGCGGGTGACATCATCACCTGCCGCCCATTTGATGCTTCGCTTGAACTTTTCAACAAGGGCTATCTGGCGTCGGTCAATGACCTTGGCAGCATGAAGAACTTCTCGGACGTGGCCAAATCTGCTTGGACGACCGATGATGGCAAGACAACGTTCTGCGTGCCCATGGGCTCGGTGATCCATGGCTTCATCTACAACAAGGACATCTTCAAGGAACTGGGCCTCTCTGAGCCCAAGACGGAAGAGGAATTCCTGGCTGTTCTCGACAAGATCAAGAAGGATGGCAAATATACACCCCTCGTGCTTGGCACCAAGGACCAGTGGGAAGCCGCAACCATGGGCTTCCAGAACATTGGCCCCAATTATTGGAAGGGCGAAGATGGCCGCAAGGCTTTGATCGAGGGCAAGGGCAAGTTCACTGATGCTGCCTATATAGATACGTTCAAGGCGTTGGCAAAGTGGGGCCCCTATATGGGCGATGGCTACAAGGCCCAAACTTATCCTGACAGCCAGAATCTGTTTGGCCTTGGCAAGGGCGCCATCTATGCCGCTGGATCGTGGGATATTTCGACCTTCCGTGGCCAAAAGGTGAATATGGGTGCCTTCAAAGCCCCACCGCCCAAGGGTTCGGACTGCTATATCTCAGACCATACCGATATCGGCATTGGCATGAATGCCAAGTCGCCCAATGCCAAGGACGCGAAAGTGTTCCTCGACTGGATCGGTTCGCCTGAATTCGCAGGGATCTTCGCCAATGCCCTGCCGGGCTTCTTCCCCCTCAGCAATGGCAAAGTTGAGATCAAGGATGATGTTGCGCAAACCTTCGTCTCCTGGCGCGGCGAGTGCAAATCCACCATCCGTGACTCCTACCAAATCCTGTCGCGCGGCACGCCTAATCTTGAAAACGAGATGTGGAACGTGTCGGCCCAGGTTCTCAACGGCTCCATGACACCGGAAGCCGCCGGCGCGCAGCTCGAAGACGGGTTGAAGAAGTGGTATGCGCCACACCAGAAATAACTGACCAAACAATCGCCGCCTCCAGCACTCATGCCGGAGGCGGTTTCTTTTCGGGGTGGAGATGGCACAAGACAGCCAAATTGAACTGGTCGGGCTCAACCGGCGCAGCTACATCAGGGTGCTGGCATTTTTTCTTTTGCCGGCAGTTTTGATCTATTCGTTGTTTTCGATTTACCCTCTCATCGCCACGATTGTTGATTCCTTCTATCTGCGCCATGACCAAGCACCGATGACTTATAATGGGCTTGGCAATTTCTATACATTACTGGGCGATACGACCTGGTCGGTTCCCTTCTGGAACGCCTTTCGCAACAACTGCTATTTCTTTCTCATTCACATGTGTGTGCAAAATCCGGTGGGCTTGGCGCTGGCGGGGTTGTTGAGCCTGCCGCGCCTGCGCTTGCGCAATGCCTATCGCACTTTGATTTTCATGCCAACGATGCTTTCGGTGGTGATCATCGGCTTCATCTGGCAACTGATCCTGAGCCCTCTGTGGGGCATTTGGAAAATGCTTCTGGGCAGCGTGGGCCTTGGCTATTTCTTCGGGCCTTATCTGGGCGAAGAAAGCACGGCTCTCATCACCATCGCGTTGATTTCGGTTTGGCAGTTTGTCGGCATCCCGATGATCCTGATTTACACGGCCCTGCTCGCCATTCCTGATGAATTGATTGACGCTGCCACTGTTGATGGCTTGAACCAATGGCGCGCCTTCTTTTATGTGAAACTACCTTTGATTTGGCCAACCATTGGGCTGGTTTCGGTGTTGACCTTTGTGGCCAATTTCAACGCCTTTGACTTGATCTATTCCATGCAAGGCGCATTGGCCGGGCCCAATTTCGCCACCGACATCATGGGCACGTTGTTCTACCGGACCTTCTTCGGCAACCAATTGCAATTGGGAGACCCAACCATGGGTTCGACCATCGCCACCATGATGTTCGTGTTCATCCTCGTCGGAGTGATGATCTATCTGTTCCTCATTCAGCGCCGCATGCAGCGCTATTCATTCTGATGCCATGAAGATCAAGTTCTCAACACTTGCAGTCCACGCGGTTCTGGCGGGCTATACCGTGCTGGCGCTCGCCCCGATCATCCTCGTCATCATGAATTCAATGAAGGCCAGGAAGGCGATCTTCCTTGCTCCGTTGACACCGCCCACGCCCACGAGCTTTGATCTCATCGGCTACGCCCGTGTATTTTCTGATGGGGCCATCGGCACTTATTACATGAACTCGATTATCGTAACTTTGGGCACGATCGTCATCACGCTTCTGTTCGGCGGCATGGCGGGTTGGGCGCTTTCCGAATACAAGTTCCGCTCCAACAAGCTGATCGGCATCTATTTGGCCATCGGCATCATGGTGCCAATCCGTTTGGGTTCAGTGGCCATTGTGTCTATGATCTCCGGTCTAAATCTCATCAACACGTTGACCGCTTTGATCTGTGTTTATGTGGCGCAGAACCTGCCTCTGGCCGTGTTCATTCTCGGCGAGTTCATGAATCAAATCCCCAAAGACCTGCGGGAAGCGGCGCGCTGTGACGGCCTGTCGGAATACAATATCTTCTTCCACATCATCTTGCCACTGTTGCGCCCGGCCATGGCCACGGTTGCCGTCTTCACCATGATCCCGGTGTGGAATGACCTGTGGTTCCCGCTGATCTTGGCACCTTCGCGCGGCAAGCAGACGATCACACTGGGCGTGCAGCAGTTCCTTGGCCAATATATCACGGATTGGAATGCCGTGCTCGCGGCCCTTTCTACCGCCATCATTCCGGTTTTAATTTTCTACATTCTTTTCTCAAAGCAACTGATCCGCGGCCTCACGTCTGGCGCGGTCAAATGAGCTGAATCATGGCAAACGTTTCTATCAAAGCGCTTAACAAATCCTATGGCCCCGTCGATGTCTTGAAAGACATCAACCTGGAAGTTGAGGACGGCTCATTCGTTGTGCTTGTCGGCCCATCGGGCTGTGGCAAATCCACTTTGCTGCGCTCCATTGCTGGCCTTGAGCCTGTCACTAGCGGGGCCATTTCGATTGGCGGCCGGGTGGTCAATGAGTTGCCGCCCGCCCAGCGCGAAATTGCCATGGTGTTCCAATCCTATGCGCTTTACCCACATATGAATGTGGAAAAGAACATGGGCTTTGGCTTGCGCTTTTCTGGAACGCCACGGGCCGAAATTGATGCGCGGGTAAGTGAAGCGGCGCGCATTCTGCAACTTGACCCCCTGCTCAAACGCCGTCCGCGTGAACTTTCCGGCGGCCAACGCCAACGGGTGGCCATTGGCCGGGCCATTGTGCGCAAGCCACAGGTGTTCTTGTTCGATGAGCCACTTTCCAATCTCGATGCGGCATTGCGGGTGAACACGCGGGTTGAAATTGCAAAGCTGCACAAGCTGCTCAAGGCCACCATCATCTATGTCACGCATGATCAAGTTGAGGCCATGACACTGGCAGACAAGATCGTGGTGATGAACCAGGGCCGCATCGAACAGGCGGGAAAGCCGCTCGATCTCTACTACAGACCCGCCAATCGCTTCGTGGCCAATTTCATAGGTTCGCCCGCGATGAATATGTTTGAGGTGACGGTGAAATCCAGATCGGCGGTGCAGACGAAGTCGGGTGCTGCCATCAAGACTCAGGTTCCGCTCGAATTCAAGATTGGTGAAGCGCTGACCTTCGGCATCCGGCCGGAACATATCTCCGCGGCAAAGGGGCCTGCGAATTTTTCAGTGACGCTGGATATGGTCGAACGCCTTGGTGAATTGGGCTATGCGCATTGCGAGTTGGGCGCTGGCGAAAAACTGATTGTTGAACTTCGGGGTGAGGCGCCTGTTTCGCGCGGACAAAAGCTGCAACTTGCCTTTGATGACGCGAATGTCCATTTTTTCAGGTGAAGTGACTTCGGCTTTTAGGTTCAAACTTCCGCTCAGGTAAAACCTTCCGGTGGAATCGGTTTGCGATCAATAGAATAAAGAATAAATGCATATTGCAGTCATTAATTCTTGACGCCGTACGGTCAAGGTGCTATTTCTCGACACACTCCACCAGTGGGCCCGATTTTCCAAATACCGAACAAGTCTTGCAAGCTCGAGAAGACGACGTTGGGTTGGAACGGATTTTTGTGCGACTGGCGGTGTGGTGGCCAGGGGCGCGGAGTGACCGCAGTTCATTCAATTCTAAAGGTTGAAAACGGTCAAACGGCGTTTTTGTTGGCATCGAACAGGTGAGTTTGTTCGAGCCACCAGATGGATAAGCTCTGGCCTGATGTCAATTTCCAATCTGGTGTCCGTCATGCCGGCCAATCCATTGCGCGCCTGCAATTCGATTTGGCCATTTCCGGTGAGCGCCAAACGAACGGTCTTGCCCTTATGGCTTACAACTTCTGCTGTGACAAAGTTCATGGCCGGCGAACCAGTTAAGGAAGGCCGCAAAGCGGTTGTCGGGCGGCGTATTGATGATGTCCGTACCGCCAATGAAAGCGCGGTCCTCAGTGATGCCTTCATGGCCCACAATCATGCGCAATAACGTTGGGTTGTTTGCTAAGCGGATTCGCGTGTTGGCGTTCAGTCATTGTCGCAATATCTTGAGGGAACTCGCTGTCTCTGCACTGACAAACACTTGAATATGAGCCAACTGGCCACGTGACAGGTGAAATGCGTTTGATCCAGAAGTTCAAACATGCCAAGTTGTGGTAGTGTCAAGTATGTTAGACTGGCATTGAGATTGTCTAACCTGCAGAGGTTTTAAATGGCTGAAATCAGGCTTGAAAATGTATCAAAAAGTTTCGGCAAGGTGTCAGTTATTGACAAGGTTTCGCTTGAGGTCCGCGATGGTGAGTTCATCGTTTTTCTGGGGCCATCGGGCTCAGGCAAATCTACGCTGCTGCGCATGATTGCCGGCTTGGAGACCATCAATTCCGGCACTTTGACCATTGGTGGCCTGCGATGTGAAAATTTGTCGCCCGGTCAGCGCAACGTGGCGATGGTGTTTCAGAATTATGCTCTCTATCCCCATATGACCGTCAAAGAAAACATGTCTTTTGGCCTTTACAACATTGGCTTGGCGCAAAGTGAGGTGGAGCGCCGGGTTCTTAATGCCGCACGCATTCTGGAAATGGAAACTTTGTTGGAGCGTAAGCCTTCACAACTTTCGGGGGGCCAGCGCCAGCGTGTCGCCATTGGCCGGGCCATTGTGAAGGAACCCAAAGCTTTCCTGTTTGATGAGCCCTTGTCGAACCTCGATGCGGCTCTTCGGGTCCGCACGCGGGTCGAATTGGCAGAACTGCACCAGCGCATCAAGTCGACAATTATCTATGTGACGCATGACCAGACCGAGGCCATGACATTGGCCGACAGGGTGGTGGTTCTCAATGATCGGAAAATTGAACAGATCGGAACGCCGATGGAAGTCTATTCGCGGCCTGCCTCGCGCTTTGTGGCCGGATTTGTTGGTTCGCCCGCGATGAATTTCATCAAAGTGAAAGTGGGCACCGGAAAAGCTGCCAATGTCGTCACTGAAGTCGGAATCAAATTGCCATCTCCGAAAGCCGCACTCACTGCGGGCAGTTACGAGTTCGGCATCAGGCCTGAATCTTTGCGCATTGTGCGCAAGGGTGGCGACGCCAGGGGCATTGCAAAAGTGGTAGAGCGATTGGGAGATCGCACGTTGGTTTATGCGCGGCTTGATGATGGCCATATGCTCACCGCGCAAGATGAAGGTAATTCAGCGGTTCAGCCGGGGGACACCGTCAACCTGTCTTTTGATATGGCGCACAGCCACTTCTTCGATGCGGCTGGCAAAGCTCACTACTTTCAGTAAGTTAGCCCTTTATGCCTGCCGAAAGTGTGATGGCTTGCGTCACCCGCCGTTGGAAAATCAAATAGGTGATAGCAACAGGCAAGCCGGCCAACACGGCTGCTGCCAAGCGTCTGGCATAGGAAATTCCAAAACTGTCATTCACCTGGGTGATACCAACAGGCACAGTCATCAACTCCGAGTGCGAAACCGCAAGGAATGGCCATAGAAAGGCGTTCCATGTCCAGATGAAGCAGACAATGGAGAGTGCCGCGGTAATTCCCCAATTCATTGGCATGAAGACCTTGTAAAATATGCGCCACTCAGTAGCATTGTCCATCACGGCAGCTTCCCGAAAATCTTTCGGCACACTGTCGAAGAATTGCTTGTAGACAATGATGACCACCGGATTGATGAGCTGCGGCAGAATAATGCCGGGCAACGTATTCAGCAGGCTAAAACTGGCCATCAACTCAAAGTAGTTGATGATGAGCGTTTGAGTGGGCACCATGAAACTGGCGAGGATCAAGCCCCAGAGAATTTGCCGACCGGGGAATTTGAGTTGCGAAATGGCATAGCCACACAGCATGGATGTTGAGACCGTGATCAGGGTGACACTGCCAGCAACGACCAGTGAATTGAGATACCATCTGCCAATCTGGGTTTGGGTGAGGGCCGTGATGTAGTGTCCAAAGGTGAGATGTTCCGGCCAAAACTCGAGAACAGGCCTGATGACTTCATCTTCAGGCTTGAGCGATGTGATGACGCCCCAATAGAGTGGAAAGGCCCAGATCACAGCAACGGCGAGGGTAAGCAAGGTCACCATCCCACCTGCCAGATTCCACCGTTGCACGCTGGCATAGTTCATTTGGCTTCACCACCGCCTGCAAAACGCAGAAGTTGATATTGGAAGACCGAAATCACAATGACAATGATGAACAATGATACGGCAATAGCTGCGGCCTGCCCACCTTGATTGTTCACGAAGGCTTTCACAAAAATATATTGCACCATCACCAGTGTGTCATTTGGCCTACCGCCAACGGAGAACAGATAGACTTGGTCAAAGATCTTGAGTTGCAGGATCAATTGAATGGTCAGCACCAGCGCGGTGACTGGCCAAAGCAATGGCCATGTGATTTTGCGAAAGGTAAGCCAGGGACTGGCATTGTCCAAGGCCGCTGCCTCATAGATTTCGGCTGGAATAGCGCGCAAGCCCGCAAGAAAAAGCAAAAACGAAAACCCAGCCGTCCACCAGATGGTGACCAGCGCTACCGCGGGCATAAACCAAGTAATGGTTTTGAAGACCGGAACGCGCGGAATATCAAGCATGTCCAGCACGTGCATGGCGAGCCCAAACTGATAGTTCAGAACCCAGTCCCAGAGCCGATAGACAACTGAAACCGGCAGAATATATGGCAGAAAAAAAAGTGCCAGTACGAGAGACTGAGTCCAGCCGGATAGGCGGCTGACACCAAGGGCCACGAACAACGCGATGAATGTGCCCGGAATGACAGAAAGCACAACAAAGTAGCCTGTGTTCCAAAGAGAAAGACCAAATTTCGCATCGGTTGCAAGCCGAACATAGTTGGCCAGGCCTACCCATTTGCCGCTGCCGATCAACGGCGCGTCTGTGAAGGACGTAATGAACATCTGAATGGTTGGGTAAATAAACAACAGGCTAAAAATGGCGACAAACGGTGCCACAAAGACAAGCGCAATCAAATTTTCTTTGGATACATTGCGGATCATTTTGAGCCTGAAGAAGCCGGGGCCGCCCCCAGGGAGGATGGGCGGCCCCAGTTACTCTATTTACATTTTACCCAGATCAGTCTTGATCTTCTCAACCGCCTGAGCCGGATCCATTTCACCGTTCAAGGTCGGCACGAAATAGGTCGACATCACATCAAACACTGGCCCGGCCACACCAAAAAGTTTCGACTTTGGATCGAAAATCATGTTGGCGGTGAGCGGTGAATAAGTGGCGTTTGGTTGCATCTTCTTATATTCATCAGTGGCGCGCACTGGACCGTAAGCGGGAATGTGGCCAGCAGTTGCCCAGAACAGCGAATGCTTGTCCATCCAGCTCATGACTTCGAGAGTGGCACCATGCTTTTCTGGTGTCGCCGTTTTGCCCTTGTTGACGGGGATGGCAAAGGTGTGGCTGTCTGAATAGGTTGACGGATGTGCAAAGAGAGTTGGAAGCTCAACCGCACCCCATTCAAACAATTTGCCCTTGGCTTTCAAGTCGGTCATCGTCGGCACTTCCCAGACGCCGTTGATCATCATGGCTGCTGAGCCTGAAGTGAAGAGAGCCACGGCGGAAGGATAATCCGTGTAAGGTGATTGCAAACCGCTCTTGGTCCAATCCGACAAAACTGCCAGAGCATTTTCCAGCTTCTTGGGATTATCGCCCGTAAGGAACTTGCCGTCCGTCATCAACTGACCGTCTTGCTGGCCCATCAGAGAATAGATTGTGCGAAACATGAAGTTGCCGTCGGCGGTCACGCCGGCAATGCCCCATTTGGCACCCGCTCCCTTTGCCTTGGTCAGAGCGGCCTTGAAATTCTCAATGCCATTCAGGCCCTTTGGCAGGCCTTTGTCATCAAGCAGCCCGGCTTTGCCGAGAATGTCCTTGTTGTAATAGAGGACAATTGGATGTGTATCGAGAGGCACTGCGTATTGCTTCCCACCCTCAGTGATGGCGTTCCAGATCGCATCGGGATAATCTGCCTTGGAGAGTCCCATCGTCTTGTAATCTTCCGGTGTGATTTCCTGAAGAATGCCCTGCGACAGCGCCAGTGGGATGCGGCTGGCGTGGTAGGTCATGATATCGGGCGCCTCACCAACTGCGGAAGAGGTTTGAACCTTGGTATAAAATGGGACGCCCCATTCTAGCGTGGTCGCCTGAATTTCAATCTTGTCGGCGTGTTCCTTGTTGAAGTCAGCGATCAGCTGCTTCATGCGGACACCATCCCCACCGCCGAGAAAGTCCCACCAAACAACGGTTTCTTTGGCCTGCGCAGCTGTCGCGAACAACATGGTCGAGAGCAGTGCAGCTTTGAGCAAATTCTTAATCACTTCGATCCTCCCTTTGGGCCTTAGGCCCTTTGCGCCACATTGTTTCATCTGAGAGGCGGGCGTGCGCCGACCAGAACAATTGGCCGCGTCGCATTCGACTTGATGGCCATGGCTCACTGTATCAAAGGCGTTGCAACTGTCAACCAATTCCATGATATATATCGCCTTTGTTGATATGCATGGGATACATAGCGGAATCGCGCTTTTCAGGCCTGTGTTTGCAGCCCGTTGGCGGTTCGGATCAACGCATCAAATAGGGCCGCTGCCACGGGATCGTCGCCCGGCGCATCACGCAGCAGACGGAAGGTTGAGGCCACCAAACCACCTTTTCCGACGCGGCGTTCCGCGATGGTGGCGGCAGGCTTGTGCACCCATCCCACCACCAAGCCAGCATGCACCGTGCCGCCAAATTCCCAAGACCTGAATCCCGTCATCACATGAAAGGGAGCAACGCGATCAAACGACAGGTCCAGCATCGGCCCGCCGGGAATGGCGGCGAAGATGCCAGCCCGTTTGATCCAAGAAAAGCTGGCAATCCAATCACCGCGCCAGATTGTGCCATGCCGCTCATGCAGGATGATATTGGGAAGTTGGCTTTCAGGCCCGCCAAGATTGCCGGGAACCTCGTCGAAAATCGGCATGAAGGGTTGTTCACGCTTGGCGGCATCGGTGCGCAGGTTCTTGTGGGTTTTCACTGAGCCATCCGCAAGTACGAGGTAGCGCCCGCCTTGCTGCAGGGCGGTTATGTCGGTTGGGCCGAGGGCGTGGGTTACATGAATGTCTGCCTTGCCCTGCTCCGCAATTTTGTATCCAAGCCCTTTGGCGAAAGAGGCGATCTTGTCATTGTTGGTGGACAGAGACGGAAGCCCCACCGCTTTGCGTGTGGCGTAAACCGCAATCTCGAATGAGTTGCGGGCCAAAATACTGCTGCCTTGCATCAGACGCAGCTCGATCATGCACATCTTGCTCTCAGGCACATTAGGGAGCGTCGTATGAATTGTACCAAGGTCGAGCACTATCACCGCATTGGCTGCGGGTGGTTTCAATACCTGTTCTTTGCCATCAGGCAGAGTCACATGCAAAGTGCAGCTTTCCGGGATGATAGCGCCGCCGGTAGCAAGGGCGAGATCAAATTCATACTTCGCCCCTGCCCAGCCGGAATAGCGATGTACTTTCGGAACAATCACGATGTCTGAATTGATTTCCGCAAACTTTTCATGGAAGACGCGCGGATTGCGGTTCATGTCGAGAAGGCCGTTGGCCTCCCAATGAACATCGGTGAGTTCGGTGATCACATAGCCCATGATGGAACTCTGCGCCCGCATCGATTCAATTTCATATTTCAAATTGGCAAATTGATACCACTGCACACGCTCGATGAATTGATCAAAGCTGCCAAATACTTTTCCCAGTTGCAGGTTGGCAAAACGGGTTTGCACGCCGTGTGGATAGGCCACGCCATCGCCCCAGGTTGCGCCGGTCTCCATCCACCAAGGTTCACTGCCGTCACTGTTCAAAATCTGCTTTGGGTCAGGCAGGCCCCATACACCAAACTCTGAAACAACCAGTGGTTCATCACCTTTTCTTTGCGCATCGCCATGCTGGCTGAAGGTCCAACTGGCACCTGATGCAAACTCCTCCGTCAGCTTGTCCCACTCGTCACGCCGTTCCGGCACAGAGCGATAATAGTGGTAGTCGTTGATGTCGGTCTTCACATGGAAATTGTCGTGGCAGGCGGAATTGTCGACGACGAGGCGGGATGGATCAAGCAGCTTCAACCAGTCATAGGTTTCAGCCAGCCATTGGCGGTGACCGGCATCTTCAACAAGGCGCGTCCCCCAATCTTCATTGATCAACGTCCAGATGATAATGGAAGGATGGTTGCCATCGCGGCGCAGAATGCCTTGCATGGTTTCACGCATGCGCCGCGCTGAATTTGCGGTGAAGGTTGCCACGTTTGGAATTTCCGTCCACACCAACATGCCCAGTCGGTCGGCCACTTCATAATAGCGGGGGTCTGGCACCTTGATGTGACAGCGCAACAGATTGAGGCCAAGCGCTTTGGCCTTACGAAATTGGTCTTCAAGAAATTCAATTGAAGGCGGCGTGCAGATGCCTTGCGTATAGTAATCCTGGTCGAGTGCGGCGCGCATGTAGAACGGTTTGCCATTCAACAGGATCTGCCCGCCGCGTGTTTCAATGCTGCGAAAGCCAAATGTGGCCATAGTCGTGTCGACAATTGATCCCCCCGCATGCAGCGCAAGTTCGACCGCATAGAGATTCGGTTCAACCGGAGACCACGGCATGGGCTGCAGAATATCAAGTTCAATTCCCATATGCTGCTGAGTGACCACGCGGTCCCGGAATGCAGCAACCGTTCCATCTGGCGCGCGCAGTTGCACAGCAATGTTGACATTGAGCGCCTCATCGGAGAGTTCGACGTTCAGATGAACGCGCCCGGAATTTAATTCCGCCTTGATTGCGCAATGTTCAATATGCCGCTTGTCACGGGCCTTGAGAGAGACCGACTGCCAGATTCCGCCAATCGGGCCATACCAGCTTTGCTTGCCATGTGGAATTTCTGCAAAGGGAAATTCGCTGGCACTGCTGTTGTCTCCATCTGGCAGCAGCACAGCGACTTCGAGCACATTGTCCGCCTTCAACCCATCGGAAGGCAGCACGATCTTAAACGGCAGATAGCCACCTTCGTGGCTGCCCAACACTCGGCCATTCACGCTCATTTCGCAAAAATAGCTAACGGCACCAAATTGCAAATAGACTTCAAGGCCAGACCATTCGGCGGGCACTTGAAAATGAAGTTTGTAGGTGGCCCTGCCCGAAACATGGCGCAAGTCTGCAAATTCCGCCTGCCATGGCAACGGAACATTCGCCTTGCGCCAGGCTCCATCGCTCTCGTGGCGAAAGTCCCATCGGCCATCGAGGGAGATTGATTTCAACTGATTTGGTGATTGATCTTTAAATGACATCAAATGCCCCGAATGCAGAGATGCATATCCATTTTTCCGATTTACACTATGCAAATTGCCCAAATTGGCAAGAGCTATTTGACCTCACCCAAAAGTCTGATACACATGTTCTGTGCATCGAACATTGGAGCTACACTAATCGTGAGCCGGAACTTTTTGGTGGTCGACCCCGAAGAGCATCTGGAAGTGCTCAAGGCCTTTGCTTCTGCGGCGCGGGTCAAGGTGCTCAAACTGTTGCATACCAAGGGCGCCATGAATGTGAATGACATCGCGGCAGCGCTCGACCTGCCGCAATCTACCATTTCATCCAACATTCAAATTCTGGAAGAGGCTGGTCTCATCCGCACCGAGACGCAACGGGCCCGCAAAGGCAATCAGAAGATTTGCCACTCTTCATTTGATCAAGTGCTGGTGATGTTTGAGGATGATACCAACGTTCTCAGCGCAAACACCATTGAAGTGGCCATGCCGATTGGCCTCTATACCAGTTGTGAAGTCTCGGCGCCCTGCGGGCTATGTTCAAATGAAGGGATCATTGGCCTACTTGATGTACCTGGCGCATTCCTGGATCCCGACCGCATGCGCGCGGGCCTTGTGTGGTTTACACGAGGTTTTCTGGAATATCAGTTCCCCAATAATGCAAGGCAGGGCAGCGGCAGTGTAGAATCACTGGAATTCGTGCTGGAACTTTCTTCTGAGGCACCCGGAACAGCAGCGGATTGGCCTTCGGATATCACTATGGCCGTCAACGGGATCGACATTGGCACATGGACTTCGCCGGGCGACTTTGGTGACAAGCGCGGTGTCTACACGCCGCATTGGTGGAAGCTGAAAGGCAGCCAATATGGCAAGTTGAAAAGCTGGCGCGTGACTGACGAAGGCACCTATGTTGACGGCATGAAGATTTCTCCGATTACCTTGAAAGAACTGGATATCGACAAGCACCATTCTATCCGCATGCGCATTGGCGTGAAGGACGATGCCAAACACCGTGGCGGCATCAACATCTTCGGGCGTGGCTTTGGCAATTATGATCAGGACATTGTGCTACGCCTCACCAAGCGGCCCTAGGGCAGCTTGGTTTTCACTTGACGTTCAAACCTCAATGTCCAATATATACCTGATTTTCCGATACACACCTGAATATTGGAATGTTAGGAGAGCGGCATGAAAGCAACGATCACTGCGCATAAAGACTTTGCAATTTCAAAGATCGATGACCGTGTTTACAGCGCCTTTCTCGAGCATCTGGGCCGCGCGATCTACACCGGCATTTATGAGCCGGACCATGCCACGGCAGATCAACACGGCATGCGCTCGGATGTGGCCAAGTTGGTCAAGGAATTGAATATTCCATACGTGCGTTATCCCGGTGGAAATTTCGTTTCAGCCTATAATTGGGAAGATGGCATTGGGCCGCGTGATCAGCGGCCCACCAGACTTGATCTGGCCTGGCACACATCTGAAAGCAACGCGGTGGGCATCCATGAATTTGCCGATTGGTGCAACACCGTCAACACCAAGATGATGCTGGCCATCAATTTGGGTTCGCGCGGCCTCGACGAAGCGCGCAACTTTGTTGAATACGTCAATGGCCCTACTGGCTCCTATTGGGGCGACTTGCGCAAGAAGAATGGGCGCGCTGATCCCTTTGATGTGAAGCTGTGGTGCCTCGGCAATGAGATGGATGGGCCCTGGCAAGTCGGGCACAAGACAGCCATCGAATATGGCAGGCTTGCGGGCGAGACCGCCAAGACGCTGCGCGCGTTCGACAAGTCATTGGAGCTTATCGTTTGTGGCTCTTCCAATTCCGACATGAAAACCTATCCCGAATGGGAACGTCTGGTTCTTGAACACACCTACGAGTCCGTCGATCATATTTCGCTGCACATGTATTTCGCCAACCGCGCCAAGAATACGGCGAACTATCTGGCTTTGAACCATAAGTTGGATACCTATATCGCCACGATTGAAAGCACGATCAATTTGGTCAAGGCCAACAAGCGTTCGAAACACAACGTCTATATTTCATTCGATGAATGGAACGTTTGGTATCACTCCAATGTGCAGGACCGTGAAATTCTTGGCGGCAACAAGGGCTGGCCGCATGCGCCGCGCCTGCTCGAAGATGTCTATAATTTCGAAGATGTGCTGCAAGTCGGTTGCATCCTCAACACGTTCATCCGCCGCTCCAAT
>JAYUEP010000015.1:0-2620 GCA_043739165.1 Hyphomicrobiales bacterium | reverse complement strand
GGGCCGAAACAGTCGCTTGCAGCGGGCCAGATGAGAGTTGCGCCGCCTTATCCAAGGCAAAGGCCGATAATCCAATTCCATTGCCCTTGGGGGCCTGCCAGATGGTTGCGATGTAATTATCCCCGCGTGACATCAGGGCATCCTGGGGCAGGTCCGCGAACAAGCTATCCTTGTCACGACGCTTCAAGTCTTGGATTGTCTTGGCACTATAAGGCCCTGCAATCACGCCATAATAGCCACTTTTTGAACTCACGACCTTGACCACACTGGAGCGGCCAGATTCGTGCCGCGCAATGCCGATGGCGACATCCTTGTCCTTGTCAGAGGCCAAAGCCAGCCAGCGTTGATTGCCGGTAAGCTGCAAAGTTTCCGCGCTGGCACTTGTCAACATCGCCGCCAAAGCAAACGGCAGAAACTTGTGGAATTTCATTGCGGACCTCATAATTCGAATTTGCTAATCTTGCGCCAAATTTGGTCCGCTTCAAGGCCCCCGGTTCCCTTCATTGCTCCCGGCAACGATAAGCGCTAAAGCCCGCCCCATGAACAAACATGTGCCCAAAGTGGGTCTGGTCCAACTCGGCTGCCCCAAGAACCTTGTCGATAGCGAACGCATTCTCACGCAGCTCCGCGCCGAGGGTTATAAGATTGCACCCGGCTACGATGA
The DNA here is from genome assembly GCA_043739165.1 of Hyphomicrobiales bacterium. Taxonomy (GTDB): domain Bacteria; phylum Pseudomonadota; class Alphaproteobacteria; order Rhizobiales; family Aestuariivirgaceae; genus Aestuariivirga. Next base: position 1,956 of record JAYUEP010000015.1, on the reverse strand, counting down.
TGCCGATGTGGTGATCGTCAACACCTGCGGCTTTCTCGATTCAGCCAAGGCCGAAAGCCTCGCCGCTATCGGCGAAGCGATGGAGCAAAACGGCAAGGTGATCGTCACCGGCTGCTACGGCATTGAGAAGGATGTGATCACAAAGGCACACCCCAACGTTCTCGCCGTCACCGGCCCGCATCAATATGAACAGGTGGTCAATGCCGTGCACGACGCGCTGCCACCCCAGCATGATCCAAAATATGACCTCGTGCCTCCGCAGGGCCTACACCTCACGCCGCGCCATTATTCCTATTTGAAAATTTCTGAGGGCTGCAACAACCGCTGTTCCTTCTGCATCATACCGTCGATCCGCGGCGATCTCGTCTCACGGCCCATGGCTGCGGTGCTCTATGAGGCCGAGCGCCTGGTGAAGGCAGGTGTCAAGGAACTGCTAGTGATCTCGCAAGACACTTCGGCTTATGGCGTGGACATCAAATATGCCGAGTCCAAATTCAAGGGACGCGAAGTGCGCGCCAAATTCTATGACATGTGCAAAGAACTGGGCGACCTTGGCGCATGGGTGCGCCTGCATTATGTTTACCCCTACCCGCATGTCGATGACGTGATCCCGCTGATGGCGGAAGGGAAAATTCTTCCCTATCTCGACATTCCATTTCAGCATGCGTCGCCCACGGTGCTCAAAGCGATGCGCCGCCCGGCCAACCAGGAGAAGGTTTTGGAGCGATTGGCCAAATGGCGCGCGATCTGCCCGGACCTTGCGGTGCGTTCCACTTTCATCGTCGGCTTCCCCGGCGAGACAGAAGAAGATTTTGAATTTCTTCTGCAGTGGATGAAGGAAGCTCGGCTGGAGCGCGTCGGTTGTTTCAAATATGAACCCGTGTCAGGCGCCAAGGCCAATGATCTCGGCCTGCCGCAAGTGCCCGACACCGTGAAGGCTGAGCGCTATGCCCACTTCATGGAGACCCAACAGGTGATTTCCGAAGAAGTTCTGGCCAGCAAGGTGGGCCGCGAAATTGACGTTCTCGTCGATGCAATCGACGATGAGAATGGCGAGGCAGTTGCCCGTTCAAAATGGGACGCGCCCGAGATTGACGGCAACGTCTTCATCCCCGGTGCGACGGATTTAAAGACGGGCGACATGGTCCGTGTACGGATCACCGAGGCCGAGGAATACGATCTGGTGGGTGAGCGCCTATAAGTTATTGCGCCACAAGTGCGGCTGCATCCACACTATGGGCGAAATAAAGGATCTCGTTACCTGCAAAGGCGCTTTTGTGATCGGCAAAGCCCTTCTTCATTGTTGTGACACGAAAGTTGTCCAATCCAGCTTGGGTAATGTCTGGTCCCTCACTGGCCATCTGCGTGGCTGGTTTGGTTCCGGGGCGGACAATGGCGATGTGGCCAGGCTTGTTGTCCTTGTGGTTGTGATAGGCGGCCAAGACAAATTGCCCCTGATTGGCGGCACTTTGCGCGGCGTTCATGTCCGGCAATTGCGTCCAGCCCTGCCCTTGTCCATCACCTAACAACCACTCAAACTGGGCATTGGCCAGCAGGGCCTGCCCATGTTCCGGCGGGCGCAAGAGATAGATACCAATTCGTTTGGCGGCTGCGGCGACGAAGGCGCTGCAATGCGTATGCTTGCCTTCCTCACTGACGGGCTTGCCATCAGGCTCTCCGCTCTCCCAATTCACATGTACGCCCGCAGGCCAATGGCGTTCCACATCCATGCCATCAATGATCAGAAACAGCTTGGCAGAAACGGCAGCCTCTTCGGCGTGGGCTAGAGCCGGCAAGAAGACAAGCGAGACAAACAGTTTCAAAAGTTGGCGGCGGTTCATCATTTTGGCACCATCCGGTCAGTGGCTCATTCTATTGGTCCTGAACTGGTCCCTGCGTGTTTGAGCGGAACACGGACCATACGCAAGATTCACCGCGCCGTTCCGTCACTTCTGC
>JAYUEP010000014.1:0-23644 GCA_043739165.1 Hyphomicrobiales bacterium | reverse complement strand
CGCGGGTTATTTTCCAAGCAAGACTTTTTCTACAATGCTGAGCACGACCACTATGTCTGCCCTGCTGGGCAAAAGCTTACCAAAGGTGCGCATCGATCAGATCGGGATGGCAATGTCAATTTCTATCGCAACCTCACCTCCTGTTTCACTTGCCCGCTCAAATCGCGCTGTACGCTGGAGAAGCTGCGCCGTGTCCGGCGCTGGGATCATGAAGCCGTGCTCGACACCATGCAGAAACGGCTTGATCACATGCCTGGCGCCATGGCTATCCGCAGACGCACCGTCGAACATCCCTTCGGCACCCTCAAGGCCTGGATGGGGGCAACCCATTTTCTCACCAAGACGCTGGCAAAAGTCAAAACCGAGATGAGCCTTCACATTCTGGCTTATAATATCAAGCGCATGATCCAGATATTCGGCATTGCACCGCTCATCAAGGCCATCAGAGCCTGAAGACCTTGCTCGTCCAACTCTTCAGGGCGGCCAAATCAAAAAATAATCGCCTGCCAACCAAACAAACCATTTGTAGCGTCGTCTAAATATTCGTTTTTACACAGCCTCGGTCATGAGCGTAGATTATGTCATGTCCCGCGTATGTCTGGTTCTCGTTTGCCAGCCAAACTCCAATCTCTTCCACTGCCCGCCCCGCGTCGTCTTCCTGATGGGCTCAAGACTGTTGCGGGCAGGGGCAGAGTGAAGACCTAATGGTGGAGTGTGGATAGGACTAGCCGATCCACCGTACGGTTGTCAAGCTAATTAGTCCTATATCAGGAAATTAGTTTCGAACCAGATTTGAATAACTATCCATCAATGTGCGGCTCATGTTGCCGGGGGTGAAACGATAGGGGCCAATTTCGGCCACGGGCGTCACTTCGGCGGCCGATCCCACGATGAAACATTCGTTATAGGTTGGAAGCTCATCCGGCATGATGCGGGTTTCGTTCACCGACATGCCCTGCTGTTTGGCCAATGTGATGACGGTCTGGCGCGTGATGCCATTGAGGAAGCAATCGGCGATTGGCGTGTGGATGGCACCGTCTTTGATGAAAAAGATATTGGCACCGGTGCATTCCGCCACACGGCCCTGCCAATCGAGCATCATGGCATCGGCATAGCCCTTCTTCTCGGCTTTGTGTTTGGAGATGGTGCAGATCATGTAGAGACCTGCCGCCTTGGCATGAACCGGCGCGCATTGTGGATCTGGCCTGCGATACTCCGCGATGTCGAGCCTGATGCCTTTCATCTTGGTTTCAGGATCAAACATGGATGGCCAATCCCAGGTGGCGATGGCCACATGAATTTTGTTATGCTGCGCGGAAACGGCCATCATTTCCGAGCCGCGCCAAGCCACAGGGCGGACATATTGGTCGCCGCCGCCATTGGCCGTTACCACCGCGTCTTTGGCGGCCAAGATTTCGGCATCGGTATAGGGTAAATCAAAATCGAGGATGTTCGCAGATTTGCGGAAGCGTTCCGTGTGTTCTTTCGATTTGAAGATCTTGCCGGCATAGGCGCGTTCGCCCTCAAACACCGATGAGCCATAATGCAGGCCATGGGTGAGAACGTGGATTTTCGCTTCCTTCCAGGGGACGATCTTGCCATCAAACCAGATTGACCCTTCGCGCTCGTCAAATGGAATGATGGACATGGCTTCCTCCGAAGAATTTTGCTTTGCTGGAAAATCAGATAGATAGGCGTTTTGAAACACTAGCATGACTGGAAAATATGTCAATATGGCTGACATAAATTTAGAAGAGACTTCCAAAGCGGTCGCGCTGGTGGAATTGATGTTCTTTGCCTACCGGGATTTTGTGGCGGATCCTGATCACATTCTCGAAGGCTTGGGGTTTGGCCGGGCCCATCACCGGGTGTTGCATTTTGTCGGCCGCAATCCGGGACTCACCGTGGCAGGGCTTCTTGAGATTTTGCAAATCACCAAGCAAAGCCTGGCGCGGGTTTTGAAAGATCTGATTGACGGTGGCTATGTCTACCAAGAGGCAGGAGCAGAAGACCGGCGGCAGAGGTTGCTGCATCTCACGCCCGCGGGCGAAAGCCTCCGCAGCAAATTGATTGCGCCGCAAACGGCGCGGTTCCACCGTGCAATGGCGGAGGCGAGGATTGCGCCGGAACAGTTCTCGGCCATGCTGCTGCACCTGATTGACCCTGCCAACCAAGAGATGGCCGAGGGATTGGCCTATGGCAAAGGTGCGGTTCGTGGCTGAAGGGCCACACATCTTGGTTGTAGACGATGATGCCCGGCTGCGCAGCCTGTTGCAGAGCTATTTGGGCCAACAGGGTTTTCGGGTTACGGCGGCACCTTCAGCCCATGCTGCGCGGCAAATGATGGCAGGGCTGACATTCGATGCGCTCGTGGTTGATGTGATGATGCCGGGCGAAACCGGGCTGGTGTTCGTCAAGGCGTTGCGCGATGTGGCCGGGCGGGTTCCGGTGCTGATGCTATCCGCGCTGGCTGAGACCGGAGACCGCATCGCCGGGCTTTCGTCAGGCAGTGATGACTATCTCGCCAAGCCCTTTGAGCCACAAGAATTGCTCTTGCGCCTGCAGAGCCTGTTGCGAAGAACGATGATGCAGGAAGCCGTGATCGATGAAGTTGGCTTTGGGCCATTCTCCTTTCGCTTGTCATCCGGCGAGCTGTCGAAAGATGGGGTGCCCGTCCGGACCACGTCACGGGAAAAGGACATTCTGCGCCTGTTGGTGAAGGCGGAGGGCAGGGCTGTTTCGCGCGCGGCACTGGCCGGTGAAGCGAGCGCTGATGCCACACGCAAGATCGACGTGCAAATCAACCGCCTGCGACAAAAAATTGAGGACGACCCGGCCAATCCGCGCTTTCTTCAAACCATACGCGGGCAGGGCTATGCCTTGGTGACGGGACCGATTTGATGGCGGAACCGCGCAGCCTTTACGACCGACTGAACGCGCTCCTCGAAGCCTATGCGCCGGATGATCTTTATCGGCGCGCGCTGATCATCATGATCACACCCGTCGTCTTGTTGCAGATCTTGCTGGCTGGCGTTTTGGTGTCGCGCTATCTCGACAATGTTGCCAATGTCCTGGCGCGTTCGCTGGCTGATGAAACCGCTCTGCTCGTTGAACTTTACGAAACGTCCGACAAATCTGACGCATCAATCGGGCACATCAAAGACTACGCGCAGCGGGTGCTGCATATTGATTTTGACATGCAACCAGCCGCTGATTTGCCGGCACCAAAATCTTCATCGGTACTTTCCGTCATAGACAAACGCATCAACACGTATTTGGCGCAGGACTTGAAAAAGCCTTTCACCGTCGATGCACTCAATTCCGGCGGAAAATTCGTTATTCGCATTTTGGTTGATCCGGGACGCGCTTTCGTCCTGGGCGTGGACAGCAACCGGGCACAAGCCGTGGGCACGCCGCTGCTTTTGTTATTCATGGCGCTTTCCACCTTGGTTTTCATGGCAATCGCGGTTGTTTTCATGCGCAACCAGATCAAGCCCATCCTTGATCTCACCGCTGCCGCGCGCGAATTCGGCAAAGGTCGCGAGATCGGGGATTTCAGGCCTGAGGGTGCCAGCGAAGTCCGTTTAGCGGGCGAGGCTTTTCTTGACATGAAGCGGCGCATCGCGCGCCATGTGGAACAGCGCACCACTTTGTTGGCGGGCGTCTCGCATGATTTGCGGACCATTCTCACACGTTTCAAGCTTGAGCTTGCCGTCCTTGGCAGCGGCACAAAGACTCGACCGCTCCATGACGATGTCAATGAAATGCAGCATATGCTGGAAGACTATATGGCCTTTGTTCGAGGCGATGGTGGCGAGCAGGCAGCCCTCACACGCGTGCCTGAGCTGGTGCAAAGCGTCGTCGCCAGTTTGGCGCGTAGCGGTGCGCAGATTGAGGTCAAGGACCTTCCGGATATGTCGATCATGCTCAAGCCCCATGCCTTTCGGCGGTTGCTCAGCAATGTCATCGCCAATGCCCAGCGCTTTGGCAAACTGGTGCAGATTTCGGCTTTGCGTCAAGATAGCCGCCTTTGGATCTATGTGGATGACAACGGGCCGGGCATTCCCGCTGCCTTGCGCGGAGAAGTTTTCAAACCATTCAAGCGGTTGGACGAGGCGCGGAACCTGGATCAATCAGGCTCTGGGCTGGGATTGGCGATCGCGCTTGATATTGCCCATGCGCATGGCGGTGACATTGATCTGGAAGACAGCTCGCTTGGTGGCCTGCGGGTGGCGATCAAGGTTCCGCTCTAGCGGCGGCGTTGCCCCAACGGTCTTCAAAAATCAGCTCGTTGATGTTGATCCTTTGGCGCCAACCACGCACGGCCAATTCCGGTTCTTGAAACAGCTGATCAACAAAGCCAAGGCAGAGATAGGCCACGGGCTTCACATGATCGGGCAGGCCCAGAATGCCACCGATCTCTTCGTCACTGAATATGCTCACCCAACCCACGCCGATGCCTTCGGCTCGCGCGGCGAGCCACAGGTTTTGCACCGCACAAACGGTGGAATAAATGTCAGTGTCGAAATTATGCGTGCGGCCCAGAACCACTGGCCCGCCACGGGTGCGATCACATGTGATGCAAAGGTTGATGGGCGCTTCCAGGATGCCTTCCAGTTTCAGCGTGCTGTAAAGCGGGCGGCGCTCTGGCCCGAAAAGATCGGCGGCTTCGATATTGGCAGCAGAGAAAGCCGTTTTGATCCGTGCCTTGGTTTCAGCGCCACGGATCACAATGAAATTCCACGGCTGCATGAAGCCCACCGATGGTGCGTGATGTGCAGCGGTTAAAATGCGGGTGAGCGTTTCGTCCGGAATGGGTCGGGACAAGAATTGGCTGCGCACATCGCGGCGCGTGAATATGGCGCGGTAAACCGCTTCGCGCTCGGCAGTGTCGAAAGGCCCGGCTGGGCCCAGATGTAACGATGGTTCAGGCATGGTTCACCCCTTGGCAGACAAAGCCCCGCGCGCCTTCCACGCGCACGCGGCAATGACGCAAGGCCGGTCTTCTGACTGGGCTTCACCCGCCACCAGCGCCTTCCCGGCAAAAGCCAGTGGCATGAACTGATTGCGTCGGCCTTACAGCGTTGGGCACGTTGCGGATTCTCACCGCATTCCCGATTCTCCGGCTTGCGCCAGCACCTTGCAGGCCAGAGGCTAGCGTGGAACGTCCGGCGAGTTCAAGTGCGCTTTCTTCTACCACATGCTGTTTTTGGCGCGGAGCGGCCATTCGCTATCATAGGTGCCAGCGTTGATCTTGCCTTGCGACAGTTCTTGCAGAATTGTGCCTGTGCTTGGCAGAACGCTGTCCGGGATGTGCTTTGCTGATTCCCACAGCCCGGCCCGTTTGATGGCGCGGGCGCATTGGAAATAGGCCGCCTCCGCGGTGATCACAATCACGCTGCGTGGCAGTTTGCCTTCCATCTCGAAGGATTGGCACAAGACCGGATCCGTGGTGAGCCGTGCCCTGCCATTCACCCGCATGGTCGTGCCGCTTCCGGGCAGGAGGAAGAGCAGAGCCACACGTGGATCAGCCAGAATGTTGCGCAACGAGTCGATGCGGTTGTTGCCACGCCTGTCGGGCAAGGCCAACGTCTTTTCATCGATGACGCGCACCACTTGGCCTTTGTCACCGCGCGGGGTGCAATCGAGCCCGCCTTGCCCCACCGTGGCCAGAGCCACAAAGGGCGAATGCTCGATCAGCTTGCGATAGGCTGGCGTGATGTAGTCAACCTCTTTGACCATTGAGGCCAAGGCGGGTGCGGGCTGATAAAGCGCTTCGAGTTGTTCAAGTGTTGTGATGCTGTGCATCAAAACAGTTTGCCACCATTGGGCACGGCTTGTGAAGGTCCGATCAGCACCACGCTACCATCGGCATCGGGAAAGCCAAGTGTGAGAACTTCCGACATGAAGGGGCCGATCTGGCGCGGTGGAAAATTCACCACAGCGGCCACTTGTCGGCCCATGAGGGTTTCCGGCGAATAATGCTGCGTAATTTGGGCAGAGGATTTCTTCACGCCGATGGCAGCGCCAAAATCAATCCGCAATTTGAACGCGGGCTTGCGCGCTTCGGGGAACGGTTCTACGCCCACAATCGTGCCGATGCGGATATCGACTTTTTCGAAATCGGCAAAAGTGATGGTGCCGCTCAACCGGCCAATTCCTTCGAGCGCTTGGCTGCTGCTGCCACGGCCTTTTCCATCAAGGGCTTCAAGCCATCGTCGGCCATTAACACCTGCAAGGCGGCATAGGTTGTGCCATTGGGCGAGGTGACATTCTGGCGCAAAGTGGATGCTGGCTCGGCTGATTGATGTAGCAACTCGCCAGAACCTGAAACCGTGGCCCGGGCTAGACGCATGGCCAGATCAGCTGGCAGGCCCAACTTCTCGCCCGCCGCAGCCAAGGTTTCGGCCAGCAGGAAAACATAGGCGGGGCCGGAACCAGAAACAGCAGTGACGAAATCAATCTGTTCTTCGCTGGCCACTTTCAGCACCTCGCCGGTGGATGAAAGCAGCGCCTCAGCCAAAGCCATCTGTGCTGCCGACACATTGGCATTGCCCACGAGTGCTGTGATGCCCCGGCCAATGGCCGCAGGCGTGTTAGGCATGGCGCGGATGATGCTGGCTTCCTTGCCGAAAGCGGCTTCGAAACTCGCAATGGTTTTGCCAGCGGCAATGGAAAGAACGACAGGCTTTGATTTCTGCAGTGGTGCCAGACCCGGCAGCACATCCGCCATCACCTGTGGCTTCACCGCCACCACCAAGGCCTCAGCATTGGTGATTTCTGTAAGGGGTGGATTGTGGCGGATGCCGTGGTGCTTGAGCAGCTGTACCATCTCCGTGGGCGGCTTGGGATCAAGCGCCACGATCTGAGCTGCAGGAACACCAGCCTTCAGCCAGCCTTCCAGCATGGCACCGCCCATCTTGCCACACCCTGCAAGAACCAACGTGCCTTTCAGGGACAGGCTCATGCTTCCCCCATGGTTTCAAGAAGTGCGCCTTTCAGCGCGTCTTCGGCTGAATGCCCCGCCCAAATGACAAATTGCACGGCGGGGTAATAGGTCTGAGTCGTTTCAATGCCGATGCGTATGATGCTTTCGCATTGTGCGTCATTGGCCTGCGCGCCACCGGAGAGCAGCAGGGCGTAGCGATAGACGATTGTGCCATCGGCCCATAGATCATAGTGGCCATGCACCAACTGGGCATTGATCATGGCCAGAAGCCGCGCCACTTCATCGCGGCGTTTTTCGGGCACTTTCAAATCGAGCGTACAGGCGAAGTGCAGGCTTTCGAGATCGTCTCGCCACGTCAGCGAGACATTGAGATCGGCCCAGCTGCCACCCACCAGCATGAGCACTTCGTGATCATTGGTGCGGTCCAAATGCCAGCTGCGATTTTCAGCCAGACGCTCCACCCGGTCCAGTGGGTTATGGTCTTGGCGAACGGAATTCTCGACAGCGCGCATTCAAATCTCCGGCAGTCGAATCATCGCTGCATTGGGATGAATGTGAACGAGGGGCTGTTCAGCCGCAATGTTGCGACTGATTCCTCCACATGAGAATTTACGTGAAATATGCGCAATTAATTCTGCGAAAGCTTTTTTTCGAGTGTTTCGATTCGCGCTTCAAGGCGGATGTTTTCGGTGCGGGCCTTCTCGGCCATGTCGCGCACTACCTCAAAGTCTTCACGCTTCACAACATTCAGATTATTAAGCACGCGTTCGACCTGGGTCTGAACCAGGGTGTCGACTTCCTTGCGCACACCTTGGGCGGCACCTGCCGCATTGGTCATCAGCTTGGCGAGTTCATCAAAAAACCGGGAATTGGTTGCGGGCATGGAAGCCTCCTTTGTTGAGGCATAGCTAGGGGGTTCGCACGTCGCTTTCAAGAGCTTGCGGAGCCGCACGAACACAGGCATTGATCCCACATGCTTGCCGCCATCCCTTTTCCACCGCTTTCGCCCTACATCTTCCAATGGGGCTGGTTCAGCGTCAAATGGTATGGGCTGGCCTATGTCGGTGGGCTGGTCTTTGCGGCATGGTACATGAAGCGGCTGGTACAGACGCCCGCCCTCTGGGGATCATGGAAACCGACCATGAACCCGCAACAAATTGACGACATGTTCATCTGGTTTTTTGCTGGTGTAGTGGGCGGCGGCAGACTTGGTTATGTGTTGTTCTATCAACCCCTTAAATACTTAGCGGAACCTCTTGAAATATTTCATTTAACTGACGGTGGAATGTCGTTCCATGGCGGCTTTCTGGGGGTGGTGATTGCCAGCTATTTTTACGGTCGCCGCATCGGTGTGACGCTGGACCGCATGCTTGATCTGGGTGCAGCCGCAACACCCATCGGGCTCGGGCTGGGGCGGGTCGCCAATTTCATCAATGCGGAACTTTACGGGCGCTATACAGATGTGCCGTGGGCGGTGATTTTTCCGGGCGACACGGCGGGCCGCCATCCGAGCCAGCTCTATGAAGCGCTGCTGGAAGGCGGGTTGATCTTTGCGTTGGTGCGCCTTGCCACGCATCGCTTTCTGGCCCTTGCCCACCCGGGCCGGGCTTCGGGCATTTATGCGCTGACGTATGGGTTGTCGCGTATCTTTATTGAGTTCTTCCGCGTGCCTGATGCCTTTATTGGATACTACTTTGGCTTCATCACACAGGGCATGCTTTATTCCTTGCCGCTGGTGGCGGTGGGCGTGTGGCTGCTCATCCGGTCGCGCCACACATGAAGGATTTTCTCAAGGAACTGATTGCGAGGGGAGGGCCGCTGCCGATCGACCGCTATATGGCGCTCTGCCTCGGCCATCCGCGCTTTGGCTATTATATGAACCGTGACCCGTTCGGCGCAGCGGGAGATTTCACCACAGCCCCCGAGATCAGCCAGATTTTTGGTGAACTTATTGGCATATGGTGTGTGGCGGCTTGGGAAGCCATTGGTTCGCCTGCGCCGTTCGCCTTGGTGGAACTGGGGCCGGGGCGGGGCACGTTGATGGCCGACATTCTACGGGCCACAGCACGCGCGCCGGAGTTCCAAGGGGCGCTGCAACTGCATCTGGTGGAAATGAGCCCCAGCTTGCGCAAGACGCAACAGGAAAAGCTTGGCGTTCAGGCGCGCTGGCATGACACGATTGAAACACTGCCTGACGAACCGTTGATCTTTGTGGCCAATGAATTTTTTGATGCGCTTCCTATCCGGCAAATTGAAAAGCGTTTGGCCAAGTTTTTTGAACGGGTCGTTATTGCACAAGATGCTGATTTGAAATTGGCTGAAATTCCTGCACCTGTTTTTGAATTTGAACAAGACGGGTTGCATGAGATTTCGCCAATCTCCAGCATCATCGCCGAAGGCTTGGGGGCCCGGATTGCGGCTTTGGGCGGAGCGGGGCTGGTGATTGACTATGGCCATCTTGAAAGCGGCGTGGGAGATACGCTTCAGGCGCTGAAGGCGCACAAGCCTTGTGGCATTCTCGAACATCCGGGGACGAGCGATCTTACGGCACATGTTGATTTTGCGCGGTTGGCCACGGCCTTCAGCTCTCGCGGCGCAAACGTGCTGCCCGCTCTCACGCAGGGCGCTTTTCTCAACTCCATGGGGCTTGAGACGCGGGCGACGAAATTGGCGGCGCAGCTTTCCGGCGGCCCGCTTGCCGATTTCATCGCAGGTGCGCGCCGCCTGGTAGATGACAAAGAGATGGGAAAGCTGTTTAAGGTGCTGGCGGTGGCACAACAGAACCGGGCGGCACTTTATCCGTTTGAAACATGATCACAGCTGAGGACCTCAAACTTCCGGGCATTGCCCATGGCTTCTTCACCCGCAAGGGTGGCTTTTCGCACGGCATTTTTGCGTCCCTGAACGCCGGCCTCGGCTCGGGCGATGATATTGAGGTGGTGAAAAGGAATCGCGCCCTGGTGGCGGATCAGCTTGGCGTGGCAGCCGATCATCTCGTTTCGGCGTACCAAGTGCACGGCGTTGATGTGGCGGTGATCACGGGGCCTGTGGCCGAACGGCCCAAGGCTGACAGCATGGTGTCCAACACGCCGGGCATCGCGCTGGGTGTGCTGACGGCGGACTGCGGGCCTGTGTTGTTTGCTGATTCCAAAGCTGGCGTGATCGGCGCCTGCCATGCGGGATGGAAGGGGGCCGCAGCAGGCGTGACGGATGCCACGATCGCGGCGATGGAGCGTATTGGCGCCAGCCGCGAAAACATCATTGCCGTTTTGGGCCCGAGCATTTCACAGGCCAATTATGAAGTGGGGCCAGAATTTCCCAAGGTGTTTATGAATGGGGCGACGTCAAGCCAAGAATACTTCATCTCATCTGTGAACGATAAACATTATATGTTTGATCTTCCACAGTATTTGAAGGACCGCATGGTGGCTGGCGGAGTTGGAAAAGTGGTTGATCTTGGAGTCTGCACCTATGCGGACGAAGATCTGTTTTTCTCCTATCGGCGCGCCACGCACCGGGGCGAGAAGCACTATGGGCGATTGATTTCGGCGATTGCCCTGACGCCATGAAAAAGGCTTGGCCAATCATCCATTTTTGTATCTGGATCGTGGTCTTGGTACTGCTCTTGCTTCTCGCCTCTTGCAGCCCGAGTTCCACGTTGTTGGAAAAGCCCGCGCCGCAGCCCGTTGACTCCCAGTCGCTCATTCATCCGCCTTGGGAGGCCATGGTTCAGGCCGGCCCCGATGCAGCCAAGGATGTTGATTTGGAAACGTTGAATGGGCCGCAAGCTGCTGATGCTCCCCCAGTGGTGCAGTCACCCGGGCCTGACCAGGCTGGATCACAGCCTGCGCCAGAGCCCGAAAAACCCAAAACCGGGGGAACGACAATCACGGCCGTGGCTGTGCTTTCTGTCGTTGGGGCCTCACCTGAAGGCGACAAGGAATTGACGGCGGCCATGCGTCAGGTTTTGAAGAAGGCGGGCTGGCCGGTGCTTTCCGCACCCCGCAAAGATGCATTGGTGATTCGCGGCAAAGTGGCGCTCGATCCTGCCCAAGGGCCGAACCAAGCCATCCATATCGTGTGGGAAGTGAGTTCGCCCAAGGGCAAGAGTTTGGGCAATGTTGCACAAAATAATGCCGTTCCGGCCCATTCTCTGGATGCCAGTTGGGGGCAAACGGCGGGCTTTGCCGCCGAGGCGGCAGCTGACGGCATTTTCAAGCTCATAGGCCAATATCGATAACCTTATTCTCAACAGGCCAAATTGTCGCTTGGCGCTCGTGTCACGCTGTTGTTATAGAGCGCTGAAGCAAGGGATTCCGCAGCATGATGAAAGTCATTTCAGGCAATTCAAATCGGCCGCTGGCGGAGGCCATTTGTTCCTATCTGAACTTGCCTCTAGTCAAGGCCGTGGTGAAGCGCTTCAACGACATGGAAGTGTTCGTCGAGATCCAGGAAAACGTGCGCGGACAGGATATGTTTATTATCCAATCCACATCCTTCCCCACAAACGATCATTTGATGGAGCTGCTGATCATCACCGATGCCCTGCGCCGCGCTTCGGCCAAACGTATCACGGCCGTCATTCCTTATTTTGGCTATGCCCGCCAAGACCGCAAGCCAGGGCCACGTACGCCGATTTCCGCCAAGCTGGTGGCCAATATCATCACGCGCGCCGGGGCAGACCGGGTTTTGACGATCGATCTTCACGCCGGGCAGATTCAGGGCTTCTTTGATATTCCCACCGACAACTTATTCTCAGGGCCGGTGTTTGTGCGTGACATCAAGCAACACAGCGATGTTGCCAACACCATCGTGGTTTCGCCAGACGTGGGCGGCGTGGTGCGCGCCCGGGCTTTGGCCAAGCGTCTGGACGTGCCGCTTGCCATCGTTGACAAGCGCCGTGAGCGCGCGGGTGAATCTGAAGTGATGAACATCATCGGCGATGTGGCGGGCAAGAGCTGCATCCTGATTGATGATATTGTGGATTCGGGTGGAACGTTGGTCAATGCGGCTGATGCTTTGGTGGCCAAGGGTGCCAAGGATGTGACGGCCTATATCACGCATGGCGTGCTGTCGGGCGGCGCGGTTTCGCGCATTACGTCTTCGAAGCTGAAGAATCTGGTGATTACGGATTCCATCCAACCCACCGAAGCCGTGCGGGTGGCCAAAAACATTCGGGTGATTTCGACCGCACCGCTTTTGGGCGAAGCCATCGGACGCACCAGCCGCGAGGAAAGCGTGTCGAGCTTGTTTGAATAGGGCGCAGCGCCTATATAGCCCAAATGTCTCCCATCATTCATGTTTCCGGCCTGTCCAAGACTTATGGCACTGGCTTTTCCGCCCTCAAGAACATCAACCTCGATATTGATCAAGGCGAGATATTTGCACTGCTCGGTCCCAATGGCGCGGGCAAGACGACGTTGATTTCCATTCTCTGTGGCATTGTCACCAAATCTGCCGGAACAGCACTGGTGGGCGGGCACGACATTGAGAAAGAGTTTCGCGCCACACGCAAATTGATCGGCCTCGTGCCACAGGAGTTGCACCTGCCGATTTTCGATAAAGTGTGGGACGCGGTTTCGTTTTCCCGCACACTCTTTGGCTTGCCGCGCAATGACGGGCAGATCGAATTGGTGTTGAAAGAGCTTTCGCTGTGGGACAAAAAGGACGCGAAGATCATGACGCTTTCGGGCGGGATGAAGCGGCGCGTGCTGATTGCCAAGGCATTGGCGCATGAGCCCAAGGTTTTGTTCCTTGATGAGCCCACGGCTGGTGTGGACGTAGAATTGCGCAAGGACATGTGGAACGTTGTGCGGGGGCTTCGCGAAAATGGTGTGACCATCATTCTCACCACGCATTATATCGAAGAGGCCGAAGAGATGGCCGACCGTGTCGGTGTGATCAACAAGGGTGAGTTGGTTCTGGTTGAGCAGAAAAAGGCGTTGATGGAAAAGATGGGGCAGAAGCGGCTTTCGATCATGCTCGACAAGCCCATTACCGCCGTGCCGAAAAAATTGCAAAGCCTTGGCCTTGAAGTGGCGCAAGCGGGCAAGCAGTTGCTTTATCGCTATGATGCCAAGCACGAGAAGCCGGATATTGGCGGGTTATTGCGTGGGCTCGACGCTGCCAAGATAGGCTATCATGATGTTGCTACCGCGCAGAGTTCTCTCGAAGAAATCTTTTTGGGATTGTTGAAATCATGAACTGGCGCGGCGTTGTCACCATTTTCGTTTATGAGATGCGACGGTTTTTTCGTACGCTGTTCCAGAGCCTGATCTCACCCGTCATCTCTACCACGCTGTATTTCGTGGTCTTTGGTTCGGCGATTGGCGGGCGCATCACGCAAATTGATGGTGTGTCTTACGGGGCCTTCATCGTGCCGGGGATGATCATGCTTTCGCTTCTGACGCAGAGCATTTCCAACGCATCTTTCGGCATCTATTTCCCGAAATTCTCGGGCACGATTTATGAATATCTTTCGGCTCCTGTCTCCTCGATGGAAATGGTGATGGGCTTCGTGGGTGCAGCCGCGGCCAAGAGCATTCTGATTGGGCTTGTTATCCTAGCCACCAGCACATTGTTCGTAGACGTTTCGATCATGCATCCATTCTGGATGTTGTTGTTTCTGGTTTTGACGGCGGCTACATTTTCGCTCTTCGGCTTTATCATCGGGCTCTGGGCCGATGGGTTTGAAAAACTCCAAATCATTCCGCTGCTGATCATCACGCCTTTGACTTTCCTCGGGGGCAGTTTTTACTCGATCAAAGTTCTTCCGCCGTTTTGGCAGCAGGTGAGTTACTTCAATCCGGTGGTTTATTTGATCAGTGGTTTCCGTTGGGCCTTCTTTGAAGTCTCGGATGTATCCCTTGGCATCAGCCTGGGCATGACCTGCCTCTTCTTGGTGGTTTGTCTTGCCGGTGTTTCGTGGATTTTCCGCACAGGCTACCGCCTCAAGAGTTAGCCGCGCGACGTCTATACAATTTCGTAACCACATTGTTTCCTCAACGAATTGTAAATTTTCTGCCTTATTTTCCCAATGCCTGTGACTTAGGGCTGGGGCATGAAGGGCAGACACATGAAAACAACAGATAAACTTGGTTTGGTTCTGGGCAGCGCAGCGGCATTCATCGCTTCGCATTCAGCGGCACAGGCGGCGACATTGCATGACGGCACTTTCACCGGGGGCACGTATGACGCCTATTACGGCAATGTGCAGGTACAGGCTACGATCCGAGGCGGACAGATTTCCGATGTGAAGGCGGTTCAGTTTCCTAACCACAGCCGCACAAGCCGTTCGATCAACGCGCAAGCCTTGCCTTATTTACAGCAGGAAGTGGCAGATGCGCAGAGCGGCAAGATCGACATCATTTCTGGAGCAACACTGACCAGCCGCGCCTATATCAAATCATTGCGCGACGCTTTGAACCAATCGGCCAAGTAACATGCGCGAGACCCGCATCATCATGGGCATGCCCATCACCATTGACCTGGTGGATGCGGATTCGCGTGAGTTGCTGGAAAAATGCTTCTCTTGGTTTGACGCTGTCGATGCGCGGTTCAGCACCTACAAGCCGGACAGCGAGATTAGCCTGTATAACGCAGGCCAGATTCCTGAGGTCGATCTCAGCTCTGAGGTGAAGGACGTTTTTGCTGTTGCACGAGCGACTGCGGATGCGACGGATGGCTTCTTCGACATGAAAACACCAAGCGGCGGCGTTGATCCATCCGGCATCGTCAAAGGCTGGGCCATCAAGAAGGCCGCGGATATGCTCGTTGTCGAAGGTGCCGAGAATTTCTTTGTGGATGCGGGTGGCGACATTCAATCGCGCGGGAAAAACGCCGACGGCCAAGAATGGCGCGTCGGCATTCGCAGCCCATTCCAGCTTTCACACGTGATCAAGATTGTCGCGCCGCGCGGGCAGGGCGTTGCAACCTCGGGCTCTTATGTGCGCGGGGCGCATATTTACAATCCACATGCGCCGCAAGAGAGATTGGATGATGTGGTGAGCCTTACCGTGATCGGGTCGGATGTCCTGGAGGCTGACCGTTTTGCCACTGCCGCTTTTGCCATGGGCAAGGATGGCATTTATTTCATCGAAGGGCTGGAAGGTTTTGAGGGCTATGCCGTCAATGCCTTGGGCATTGCCACCCAGACTTCGCATTTTGGAGGCTTTGTTGTTTCATGATGAAGTTTGTTGACGGGTTTCTCAATCGCATTACGATGTACCGGCTGGTGCTGCTTTATATGGCAGCGTTGCTGCTCGGTGATTTTGGGTTGAGTCTTGCTGGGCTTTCAGCACATGATCCGGCACATCTGGCTTTTTCTGTCGCGGTGATCACGGCGGTTTCTTGGGTTGTGAACCGGGGGCTGTCGCTCGCGTTTCGCGTGCCCGCCAACGCTGAATCGGTTTATATCACGGCTTTGATCCTTGCGCTTATCATGCCACCTGTTGGCCCCAAAGAATGGGTTGGCATTGGCGGCTTGGCGCTGGCCGCTGGCGTGGGCATTGCGTCCAAGTTTCTGTTGGCGATCAACCGCAAGCATATATTCAACCCCGTCGCTTTGGGTGTCATCGTTTCAGCCGTTGCACTCGATCAACCTGCCACTTGGTGGGTGGGGGGCTCGGTCTACCTGTTGCCCATCGCACTCATTGGTGGGTTGTTGATCCTGCGCAAACTGCAGCGCTTCGAAATGTTCGCTGTTTATGTTCTGGCAAATCTTGTGGTCACTGCCATTACGACCACGCCGGACCTGTATGGCGAGGCACTCAGCCAGGTCTTCTTGTCATCGCCCCTGCTGTTCTGCGGCTTTGCCATGCTGACTGAGCCGATGACCGCGCCTGCTGCCAAAGTGCCTTCGCTGGCCTTTGGCGCTTTGGTTGGTGCACTTTCGGTGCCTTCCGTGCATGTCATGGATTTTTACGCCACGCCTGAAATTGCCTTGGTCGTCGGCAACGCCCTGGCTTGGCTGGTCAACCCGAAATATCGCTTCAAGCTGACGCTGGAGCGCATCGAAAAGACGGCTTCTGGTTGCTATGACTATGTGTTCCGAACCAATCGACCCGTCACCTTCAAGCCCGGCCAGTATCTGGATTGGACGATCCATTCGCCGCGTGGTGATGACCGTGGCAACCGCCGCACCTTTACCATTGCCTCGGCGCCTTCAGAAGAACATGTGCGGCTTGGTGTGAAGTTCTATCCCAACCCATCGGCCTATAAGCAAACGCTTCTCAACATGAAGCCGGGTGACGTGGTCTATGGTGCGCAGCTGGCGGGTGAATTCACGCTGCCGGAGAGTGACGACAAGCTGGCCTTCATCGCCGGCGGCATCGGCATCACGCCGTTTCGCAGCATGATCCAGCACATGATGGATATGCGTGAGAAGCGCGACGTGACGCTGTTCTACGGCAACAACAAGGCGCATGAGATTGCCTATGTTGACGTGTTCAACCGCGCCGAGAATGAGCTTGGCTTGCGCACAGTTTATGCCGTGGCGGAACATGCCCACACGGAAACGAATTTCCACAAGGGCTTTATCGATGCCGACCTCATCATGCGCGAAATGCCGGATTATGCCGAGCGGCTGTTCTACATTTCCGGCCCGCGCAGCATGGTTTTGAAGTTCGAGCAGGTTCTTTCAGAACTGGGCATTGCCAAGAGCCGGATCAAGACGGACTTCTTTCCCGGGTTTGCTTAAATCATAGCAGGTGGGCGTAACGCTTGCGCAAGAAACGCCGTTGATGCAGCGAGGCCTTCCGAAGATGATATTCGATGCTGGCCAACAAGGCGCTGCCGCGCTTGGGTTTGTTCATGAATTGTGATAGCGCCAGCCCATCGAGAGCTTGTCTGTAATATTCATGATGCGGGGCATACGCCATGATATTTGGCCAATCCCAAGGTTTGGCAGCATGATTGAAATGGCGCAGGGCAGGAGGCACGCCCAGATAACAGGCGGCGGATTGTTCGACGTTCCATTTCAGTGGCAGGGCCTTCCACTGATCTTGAAAAACGAGATTTAAAACGTCCTGATCCAGGAATTCAAAGTGCTTGCCTGAGAGCAGCATGTCTCGCGATTTTTCCAACAAGCGATTGGCGCAAGTTTTCTGCCAGTCAAAGATCAGCACGCCCGCGTTGAAATAATCTTGGGTCTTTGAAAGTCCGATCTGGTGGCGATGGCGGTCTGTGAGAATGCCGCGCCCCTGCGCAAGTTTTATCTCCGGCACAGCACCGAGCGGCATTCCACCCAGATCAATTGTCAGAAGAGTTGAAATTTCTGCCAGCGCCAACACGTCACTGTCGAGATAGAGCAGGCGATCATAGGTTTGCGGAATGATTTCAGGCAGACATAGGCGGAGAAAGGTGGCACTGGAATAACGATGGGCATCAAGACTTGAAAAACCAGCAGGCGCATGCGTAAGAAGATTGATTTTGATCTGGTGACGGGTTTCGAACTCGGCAACTTCGGAACGCGATTGCGAACTGAGTTCTTCGGCAATGATATAAAGGTCAGTGATCGCACTGGCGGAATTTCGCGCTACCGACAGTAATGTGACGCAGGCTGGTGCCAACCAATTTTCACTGACGCACGTGACGATGGCTGTCTTCATGGTCTTTGTGTCGCCTTCCACCGAATAAAGACTTGTGCGAAGTTTTCATCACGAAACGGACACCAGGTGAAGGTATCATTCGGCCTGGCCAGCCAATCGTTGAATTTTTGGTCTTGGCCCTCTCCATTGTAGCGGGCTAGTTTTTCGGCGCGCTGGGCTTGCGTGATGAAGAGTCTCTGCAAGTGATAAAGCCTTGCGCTGCGTGGTGCATTCCAGATAGGCACAAAGGGAACTTTCCATTTCGGCACATGAAAGCCCGGCGTGTGAATGCGGCTGACGAACTGCACCTTGGCGCGGTTGAAAAGCCTAAACTGTGTGTCGACAAACAGTGGCGCATATTTCAGTTGTTCAAAGCGTTCACCACGCCAGATCAAATCATCGCGGTCGTACCCACAATAGGCATCTTTTGGGTGGCTCACAAAGCGCGCGCAATGGGCCAGCATTTCGACATTGGGCACTTCGTCGCAATCCACCCGCAATATCCAATCGGTGGGAGATAGAGCCGCGAGCCTGTCATAGCTCGCTTCAATGCAATTGCCGGGGTTGTCGTAAATCATAACTTCGTGGCCCAACAGCTTTTCAACTTCGGCGCGGCGTTGGATGCGTTTGGAATCGAGCGCGTAGATGGGCTGAAGGTTGTATGTTGTGAAGTAGAAATTTGAGAATGCCAGCGCATCCGTTTCTTCAAATACCGGGACGATGATAGTGAAGTTGCCCGCATCCGTCTTCACATGATTTTGCGCGGTCACTTTGCCACAGCCACACGTGCCAAGCGCGCATAAAGTGAATTCGATGAACTGACATATGCTTCGTTAATACTGTCCAGCTTTTCACGGATCATGTTATTCCAAAGATGGATGGCATAGTTTTCGGGCATCGGGGCTTCCTTCCCAGTTTCATCAAAGAGCCTGGCAAGAACCTTGTCCCAAAGAGGGTCAAAGAAGGCAATTGGCTTGAGCACGGTCACCAGCTCTGGCCGTTTATATGCCAGAACGGCAGGCAATTTCACGGCGTTGAAATCATAGAGCCAATCGGGGCCAGCCGAACGGCAATTATGGGCATATTCAATCCAGAGTTTGGCAAAGGCCGCGCCGCGCGCACCCAGCATGATGGCGTTGCACAAGCCACCGGGTTGGCCGGGCAAGTTGCGTTGCATGCCCATAACGAATTGCTGGCCGCGCAATTCTTCGAACGACTTGCAGGTGATTGTATCAATGTCGAGATAGGCTCCACCGACGTGATACAGTGCAAGAAGACGCAAAACATCGGCTTTGTGTGCATAGTGCCGCATCGGTGCCTTGCCGAGATAATCAAGGCTTGGAACTTGATTGAGGATCAGCATCGGCTTGACCGCGTCCCAGTGCTTGCCCAAGGGCTCGTGGGTGAAGTGGAACATGGCACGCCAACCTGGATTGTGGTGCAGGGCGGTGAGAATGGCGAGCTTACCGTACAAGGGAAATGGCTCTGGTTTCTTCAGGCCAAAGACAAAATGCAAAATCTTTGGAATACTGCCTTCGGTCTCAGCGGGCCCGGCCAGTGCCTGCAAGCGGCTTTCAGTTTCCTGCAGTTGGCTGGCGCCTGACGCTATCGCCGCATGGCTGAAAGGTGCCGCAAGGCGGTTCAACAAGCCAGGCACCCAAATGTGAATGCGCCCGCGCAAGGGAAGAGCGGATGGCACGGGCTGGGTTTGGAGGGGCAGTTGCATTTCGTCAATTCTTGTTTGCAGTGTTATGATCGGCTGCTAAACACGTTCTGCAGTAACGTGATGGCCAACTGGTTGAGCAATGCACAAGGGTCTAGAATAATATTAATATGTGACGCAAGAACTGTCTCAACTTGGATATCAAGAGAAGCTACGAGTATCTTCGGCAAAGCTGGAAAAAAATTGCTATATTTTGATTGTTCTCACATACGTCATTTTCTGATCAATAACAGGCCTCTGACGGGCATTCAGAGAGTTACCCTGAACAGCTTGGTTGGGGCATGGAAACGTCTTGGCTCCGGTAAGGTTAAGGCTCTGGTCTTTAATGCCGCAAGTGCAAGTTTTTTGGCGATTGATGTTGTGGAGCTGTTGCAACTCGGCTCGTCGCAAAATGCCGTGATGCAGAAATGCGAATTTGGTGACAATGATGCCGTGGTTCTCACGGAATTTCTGTGGGACTTGACCGCAGGGATGGCGACCACCAGTAGGGAGCATTTCGGGGGAGCGCGCATATTCCGCCTAGTCTATGACGTTATTCCACTTTCCATGCCTCAGCTATGTCCAAAGTCTTGGCGTAACAAATTCAGGAAATTCATATCCTCGGGAATTAAGAATGCTGATTTTGTTATGACAATTTCGGAGTTCAGCAAAATGGATATTGAGAAGCATTTTCCCGATGAGTGTGTCAAGCAAACCCTGACTGTCTTGAAGCTGCCGCATGAGTTCATCGGCGTGCATGATATGCTGGATTCGGCGGGCCTGCTGCCGTATCAAAGTTCGCCGAATTCAATAGTCTCTGCTCTGACATTTGGTCTGGAGGATGAACCATTTGTTTTGATGGTCGGAACGATTGATGAGCGGAAAAATCAGATCGCTGCAATCAGGGCCTGGAATGAGCTCTGTTCGAGACATGGGAGTAAGGTACCGAGGCTGGTCTTTGTTGGCGGGCTTTCAAGCCACAGCATTTTATTCAAGATGAAAATGCGTTACGCCCTGCGATCAGCGAAGAAGTTTCTTCATTTAAAAAAGTGTAATGATTTGGGGTTGCGCTGGCTATATCAGCACTGTCAATTTTCGATTTTTCTGAGCCATTATGAAGGTTGGGGGCTCCCGGTAGGTGAGGGCCTGTGGTTCGGGAGGCCTGTTGTTTCTTCGCGCTCCACGTCGCTGCCAGAAGTTGGAGAGCAATTCGCTGACTATATCGATTCTGAGAGTGAGACGTCTCTGTTAGCAGGTCTTGAGCGGTTACTTTTTGACGATAACTATCGTCAATCGCGCTCGAACCAGATAGGGCAGGGAAAGTTCCGCACGTGGGATGAATTCTGCGAACGTATGTTGACTAGCATCGATCAGTTGATGCACGTAGATAATGTAGGTTCTGCTGAAAAATGAGACGGTCGACAAGGAGTGAGAAAGGCAGTGCAGTATCCGCGATTTTACCGGAAGCGCTGCGACCCTTTGAGTGCCAACAACTGGAGCGGCTGGGAGCTGCAGCAGGCGGTGGCTATGTTGTTGAGCGAAAGTCAGTTGCTGATGCCAAATTTCTGGTGAGTTGCGGTGTCAACGAGGATTGGTCTTTCGAAGAGGAATTCTGTGCCATATCCGATGTTCCTATTGTCGCATTGGACGGGTCAGTTGGGCGCGAATACTTTCGTGAACAAGTACGAAAGGCCGCCAAGCGTCCGTGGAAGTTGCTCTGGCACTGGAATATCTATCGTTCCTACCGGCGGTTCTATTCCGGTCAGCGAAAGCATCTTAAGCTATATGTTGGCGCAGAAATGCCAGGTGGTAATAACCTATGCAATATTGTGAGTCAGCATGTGCCGCATGATACGCAACCGATATTCATCAAGATGGACATTGAAGGCAGCGAATATGGGCAGTTGGATGATTTACAAAAGTTGGCTCCCCGTCTTTCAGGAATGGCGATTGAATTTCACGACGTTCATTTGCACCTCGATCAGATTGTATCATTTGTGAACACGCTCCCATTGCGGCTTGCGCATGTGCATATCAACAACAATGGCGGCATATCCGATCAGAGCGTTCCACGCGTGATTGAGTGCAGTTTTTCGCGTCATTGTGGACCACGCAAATCGCAAAAGCAGCTGCCGCTCAGTCTGGATCAGGCCAATTGGTACAAACTGCCGGATTTTCGGTTGGAATTCAGGTGAATTTAAACCGGCCTAGGCAGTTTGCCAGCCTTTGGCCCTGTGGAGAAGGTTTGGCCGTAAGCAGGCATATCACGGGAAGTGCATTTTTCTTGACGCAGAATGCATGCCTGTTTAACGCGAGCCTGAGATAATTTGAGGATAACATGGCCAAGCGCGCATTCATCACCGGGGTAACCGGGCAGGACGGGGCCTATCTGACCAAACTCTTGCTCGAAAAGGGCTATGAAGTTCATGGCGGCATCCGGCGTTCGGCCGGGCAATCTAAATTTGACAGGCTCGACAGCTTGGGCGTCCGCGACAGCATCAAATCCCATGATTTTGAATTGGGGGAATATTCCAACATTCAGCGCACCATCGAAAAAGTGGCCCCCGATGAGATATACAATCTGGCTGCACAGAGTTTTGTGGCTTCGTCATTTGAAGCTCCCATCTATACATCGGATGCCAACGCGATTGGCGTCATGCGCATTCTCGAAGCCATTCGCGTGGTCAATGCCAAGACCCGCTATTATCAGGCTTCAACATCTGAAATGTTTGGACGTACACCGCCGCCGCAAGACGAAGACAGCAAGTTTTGGCCACGCAGCCCCTATGCAAACGCCAAACTCTATGCCCATTGGGCAACTGTGAACTACCGCGAAAGTTTTGGAATGCACGCCACTTCGGGTATTCTTTTTAATCATGAAAGCCCATTGCGCGGCACTGAGTTTGTTACACGGAAAATTACGAAAGCATTGGCGCGTATCAAAGCTGGCAAGCAAGATGTGTTATCGCTCGGCAATCTTGATGCCATTCGAGATTGGGGCTTCGCCGGTGATTATGTGGAGGGCATGTGGCGCATGGTGCAGGCCGACAAACCTGAATCCTACGTGCTTGCCACAGGGGAAGGGCACACAGTGCGGGAGTTTATTGAACATTCGGCGCGGTTCGCCGGGTGGGAGATGGAATGGCATGGCAAATCTGAAAGCGAAGTGGGCAAAGACCGCAAAACCGGCAAAATACTTGTCGTGATTAACCCCGAATTCTATCGCCCGGCGGAAGTACACGCACTGCTGGGTTCAGCTGCAAAAGCCGAGAAGGAGCTTGGGTGGCGCTGCAAGGTGAAGTTCAAAGAATTGGTTGAAATGATGATGGAAGCGGATTTGAAGCGTGCTTCATTGACAAGTTAGTTTTACCCCAACTTGCCATCCCTTCCCATTTCCCCTATAGGCCCGCTGCGCCCAGCGTCGTCCACCCCTGGAGGGAGGCTGGGTTTTGACTATTGGAGAAATAAATGTCTAAAATCATTAACATCAAGGCCGCTCAGCGCGGCCGGGCCGGTAAGGGGGCCGCTCGCTCTGTTCGTCGTGAGGGACTTGTTCCCGGCGTCGTTTATGGCGACAAGAAGGATCCTCAAATCATCTCGCTGGTTTACAAGAACATTGAACCACATGTGAATACGGGGCGTTTCCTGTCCACACTGGTTGACCTCGACGTTGACGGCGCCACGATCCGCGCCATTCCACGCGACATTCAATTTGATCCGGTGAAAGACCGCATCACCCATGTGGATTTCCTGCGCCTCGGCAAGGATTCTCGCATCGCCGTTGACATTCAGGTTCACTTCAAGAACCAGGAAGCCTCGCCCGCCCTCAAGGCTGGCGGTGTGCTCAACATCGTTTCGCATACGGTTTCACTGTATTGCCCGGCTGACTTCATCCCTGATGAAGTCATCGTGGATTTGACCGGCATGCAGATCAATCAGTCTGTCCACTTGTCGCAGATCAAATTGCCAGACCGTGTGACCTCCGCCTCGCGTGAAGACGTGACGCTGTGCGCCATCACCGCCCAGGCCAAGGAAGAAGAAGTGGTGGCGGAAGCAGTTACTGCTGAAGTTCCAGCCACGGCCCAGAAGGCGCCAGATGCCGCCGCCGCTGCTGCGGGTGGCAAAGCGCCAGCCGCTGGTGCCAAGCCGGCAGCCGGTGCCAAAGCTGCGGCTCCTGCCGCGGCTGCTGCTGCGCCGAAGAAGAAGTAAATTTCTTCACATTCGATTTGAAAACGGCGGGCAGAAATGTCCGCCGTTTTTATGCGCGGGGTGCTACTGACCTGCCACTGAAGATTTCCTCCAGATAGCTTTAGAGTCCGGCCCCTGAGAGGAGACGGACAATGAAGAGGAAGCGGTTCACGGAAGAGCAGATCATAGCTGTTCTGAGGGAGCATGAAGCCGGGATGA
>JAYUEP010000013.1:0-7914 GCA_043739165.1 Hyphomicrobiales bacterium | reverse complement strand
GCAGTGTCTCACCCGTGGCTGGAATCACGGCACCGGGCAAAGCGATGATGGCCTTGATGCCCGCGCGCGCATTGGGCGCACCGCAGACCACCTGCTTGATGCCCGCATCAGTTTCCACTTTGCAGAGCTTCAGCTTATCGGCATTCGGGTGCTTTTCGGCCTCCAGAACCTTGGCCACTTTGAAGGCGGCCAGCTGCTTGGTTTTGTCGGTGACTTCCTCGACCTCAAGGCCAACGCCGATCAGCCCTTCAAGGATTTGATCAAGGGAGGCTTGCGTGTCGAGATGCTCTTTGAGCCAGGAGAGAGTGAATTTCATTGTGCTGCCTTAGTTCATATCTAGTGGAAACTCTTTGCCTGCCTGAGTTATGACAAGCCGAGGTTCACTATTCGTCTTACTGTCATCAATTTTCTTGACGTAGCTTTGCGATTTCGGGCCCCAATCGAAATAAATTCCGACTTTCTGTGATTTCAATTTGTTCGCTTCATCCGCAGAAATGTGAACTGAAGTTGAATGTAGCAATTGAGTTGATTGTCTACCCGCGAGCTTAGCTATAACATTTATTCGATAGTCACCTGCATTCGGTACAAATGAGTGGTCGTCGTCAGAGGTCAAGAAATGATGAGCGACAGAAACTCCGGTTCTGTTCACATATAGTCCGCTACCACGCTTTAACTTTGTTCCTTCGCCGTGAACCCAAATTGGAAACACCCTGCTTGATTGCGAGTGCAATACTTCGACATATAAATCTTCTACGTGGTTTCCAAGATTTGTCGTTGAGTACAGCAGTGTGTGCAGAAATACTTTTTGAGCACCCTTCACACCACCATCAGGCCCCAAATAGATCTGACTTGGCCTAGTCATTTTTACCGTGCCCTGACGAAATTGCGTGAGCCATAAGTTGCTTATGGAAACTGCAAGAGCAACTCCAGCGACAATCAATGACAGCCAAGGTACCATTGTTAATTCCACTAAGATAACCCCCCCGCCAGTGTTGGCACTTGCAAGCTGCGGAAGCCATAGTGGCGCAGCCAGCGGAGATCGGATTCAAAAAACGCGCGCAAATCGGGGATGCCATATTTCAGCATCGCGAGGCGATCTAGCCCCATGCCGAAAGCGAAGCCCTGCACTTTATCCGGGTCCAAGCCGCCAGCGCGGATCACATTGGGATGCACCATGCCGGAGCCCAAAATCTCCAGCCACTTGTCACCGGTGCCGATTTTCAACTGCCCGCCTTCACGCGCATATTGAATATCCACTTCCATAGACGGTTCAGTGAATGGGAAGTGCGAAGCGCGGAACCGCATTTTCACATCATCCACCTCAAAGAAGGCCTTGCAGAATTCCTGCAAGATCCATTTGAGATTGCCGAGATGCGTCACTTCATCAATCACCAAGGCTTCCACCTGATTGAACATGGGCGTGTGCGTCATGTCTGAGTCTGAGCGGAAGGTGCGGCCGGGGGCGATGATGCGGATGGGCGGCTTCTGGCTCAGCATCGTGCGGATTTGCACAGGACTTGTATGCGTGCGCAGAACATTACGTGTACCATCGGGCTTTTCGTTGAAATAAAATGTGTCGTGCTCTTGTCGCGCCGGATGATCGGGCGGCATATTCAAAGCATCGAAATTGTGGAAATCATCTTCAATATGCGGGCCCTCGGCCACGGAGAATCCGAGATCGCCAAAAATCTGCACCACTTCTTCCCACACTTGGGAGACGGGGTGAATGGTGCCAGCGCTCTGCGGGCGCACAGGCAAAGTCACGTCAATTCTTTCGGTGAGCAAGCGCGCTTCCAATGCGGCTTCACCCAAAACCGCTTTGCGCGCAGCAAGTGCCTCAGACACTTTATCTTTGAGAACATTAAGCGCGGCACCAGCTGCTTTGCGCTCGTCTGGCGCCATTTTGCCAAGACCCGCCATCTGTTCAGAGATGGAACCTTTTTTGCCTAAGGCCGAAACACGAATGGCCTCGACCGTGGCTTCGTCAGAGGCCGCAGAAACTTGGGCAAGGATTTCAGATTCGAGTGCGTTGAGGTCGTTCAAAAAAGTTCTCCATATCTTTCGCCCTTCCACCCCTTGGGGGGAAGAGTGAAGTGGCCTGTATTCTGCACTCTGCGAATCCTCAAAATGAAAAGACCGGACACCTAGCGTGTAAACGCTATCGATGCCCGGTCAAGGTCGTTAGAAATTGTGAGGCTTATGCCGCTTGCGCAGCCTTTGCTTTATTCACGAGAACAGCAAATGCTGCTGCATCATGCACCGCAAGATCAGCAAGAACCTTGCGGTCAACCACAATTCCGGCCTTGTCCAGGCCGTAAATAAATCGGCCGTAAGTCAGGCCCAATTCACGGGTTGCGGCGTTGATGCGCTGAATCCACAAGCTGCGGAAATTGCGCTTCTTGCGGCGGCGGTCACGGTAGGCATATTGGCCAGCCTTTTCCACGGCCTGAACGGCAACGCGGAAAATGTTTTTGCGACGGCTGAAATAGCCCTTCGCGGCCTTGATAACTTTTTTGTGGGATTTGCGGGCAACAACGCCGCCTTTTGCGCGAGACATTCAGTACCCTCCCTTAGCGTGCGTATGGCATGTGGATCTTGACCAGGCGTTCATCACCTTTAGCCAAAATCATTGTGCCACGCTGGTTGCGGATTTGCTTCTTGGTGCGCTTGATCATACCGTGGCGTTTGCCAGCAGCGCCGGCGCGAACCTTGCCGGAAGCCGTCATTTTAAACCGCTTTTTGGCGGATGACTTGGTTTTCATTTTGGGCATTTTGCTTTTCCTATAAGTCGCATTGATAACAACCGCCATGGCATGCCCTTACACAGGCCAGGCGATCTTGAACTCCACAGATGGGGTGAAGTCGGGCGGATAAAGCAGAAATCAGGCAGGCTGGCAAGGGCAGTGGACGTTTTAGCCCCGCGGGGCGGGAAATGGCAGCTGATGGGTTGATGGTTGATGCTGCGCCGGGCGGGGCGGCAAGGCCAGATCATTCAGGTTGAGCCCGTATTTTTCGAGCTCCCATTGGATGTCATGGCTCCACGGCAGGTCGCGCCATTGCAGCAGCTGAAGACGGGTCAGGCCCATCTCCCGCAGGGCATGGTCGCTGCAATCCAGCAGCGGCTTGATCTGGCTGCGCAGCGTCCAATTGCGCCACAGGCGGGCGAGGCTGCTGAAGCGTCCATAGGCTTGGCGCGTTTGCGCCTCATGGATCATATAATCGCGCATGATTTTCTCTATTGTATCTATTGTATTCGCATTTCAGGACTTGATTTCGATACAATATCAGTACAATACGGATTTTCATTTAACAATTGAAACATTGTTCCCATGACAATTTGGATCCCAACGCTTGACCGTACCAAGCCGCTCTATCTGGCCATTGCTGATGCTGTGGCGAGAGATGTTGACTCTGGCCTTTTGGCGCGGGGCGACAGGCTGCCACCGCAACGTGATCTGGCCTGGAAGCTGGGGGTGACGTTGGGCACGGTGACGCGGGCCTACCGCGAGGCGGAATTGCGGGGCTTGCTGGCGGGCGAGGTCGGACGCGGCAGCTTTGTTCGCTCCGGCAGCAATGTTCCGCCACTTTCGGGCTTGCCTGCTGATGACAATGATATCGCTGATCTCAGCCACGCCATTCCGCCGCCTGTGGTCAGTTCGCAAGAATTCGACCAGGCCTTGGCGGCGATCATGAGAGACCCAAAGAAGCTGGGCCTGCTGGACTATGCGCCACCGGAGGGCTTTGCACAGCACCGCGCGATGGCCGCGCAGTGGCTGAAACGCAGCGGCATTGACGCCGATGAACGCGATGTTTTTGTGACGGCAGGCGCACAGCTGGGGTTGGTTACGGCTTTGCAGGCCTTGATGGTGCCCGGCGAAAAGGTGATGGCTGAAACCATCAATTATGCGCTTCTCCGTTCAACCTTCAAAGCCGCTCATGTTCAACCGCTGTGTCTGGCGCAGGACGAGGACGGGTTGTTGCCGGATGCCATGGAGAAAGCTGCAGCGGCCGGACAATCGCGCATCCTTTATCTTGTGCCAACAATCCAGAATCCGACGACCCATACGATGAGCCGACAACGGCGCGAGGAGATTGTGGCGATTGCCCGCAAATATGACGTGACCATCATTGAAGACGATATCTTTCGTCTGTTGGACGAGCGAGTTCAGCCGCCGACTTTCTATAGCCTCGCACCGGAGCGGACATTGCATATCACTGGCTTGTCCAAGACCATTGCGCCGGGCTTGCGGCTCGGATTTGTATTGACGCCTCGCGGCCAGGACCGGTTGCTGCGCAATCACCTGCGCTCGATGAGCCCGCGCAGTGTTGGCATGATGGGTGAGATGGCGCGCCATTGGGTGGCATCAGGCAAGGCCGATGAAATTCTGCTGCGCATCCGGGCAGAGCTGTCGCGGCGGCGGGCCGCCTTTATGGAGGTTTTCAAAGGCTACACGGTGTCTTGCGCCCCTGCGGCACCTTTTGCTTGGCTAGAACTTCCGCCTGAATGGAGCGGCGGCCGATTTGCTGCAGCCCTCCGGGCACGGCGCATTCTGGTAACTCCAGGCACTGAGTTTGACCTTTCCAGCAGCCAGAAGGGTTCGCAACATGTGCGGATCTGCTTTGGCAGCCCACAAACGCAATGGCGGCCCCTTGCCAGTTTCGAGGCGATACGATCCCTGATGTTATCTGGCGATGATGAGAGCTTCACGCCTGTTGCGTAAGTTCGATCGCGCGAGCGGCGGCGAGATATGGGGGATTTTAGAACTTATTCGATACCAACTTGACCAGATGACTTCGCATTTGCTCCACATTGTCCCGGCCAATGATTGCGGCAATATCAGATTCCACATCTTCAATTTGATGTTTCGCGGTTTTTCCGGCCAATACACCGCGCGGCGTGATCAAAATGTGCTTTTCACGTTTGTTTTTCGCCACCAATTCAAGCTCCACCACGCCCAGTTTGATCAATCGCTTGACCGACGCTTGCGCGCTTTGACGGCTGATGCCGAGTTTGCGGGCCACGTCTGAAATCGAATTTTCGCCCCGCGCTGCAGTCACAAAGACTCGGATATCTGAAGCGCGCACTCCCTTGTAAGGGGTGGCCTTGCGCAGCTCGGCCAATTTATGATCGATCTTTTCACCCAGAAAATAGATCAGGGTTCGCAGGTTGCTCTCAGCAGGGCCACTGTCTTCAATGTCAATCATGACTTACAATCGTGTATCCATGCAAGGATTGCAAGTCCGAATGCTTGCTATATTGTCAATTTCAATTGACAATTTTGGGTGTTGGAAACTAGAGGGAACCGTCAACGCGAGTTGACAAGCGCAAACAGCGATGCTCCCCCAGCAGGGTCAGGGCCAATTTGGCCCCGGCCTTTTTGCTGTTTGCGTGAACCTGTGTGAGCGACCCGGGGGCCGTTTGCACGGGGGGGTTGGCGGATTATCCATTCGCCAACCCACTCGCGACCAACTCATTGCGCAGCAAAAATCTTGACCACTTCGGCGCGCAGATCCATCATCATGGCATCGGCCATTGAGGCGTGGCCTTCGGCACTGGGGTGCATGGCGCCGGTCGTCTCGGTGAAATCGCGCTCTGAAGCGGCCTCATCAATTGCCCCAAAACGATCAATCACCTTCTGGTTCATCACCATGAAGGCATCGTTGATGGTGCGCACCCAACGCTGGCGCAGCGCATAGGGATAGTTCTGGGTTGCGGGATCATAGGGGCGCCAGCCCGTGCCTTTGACAAAGATGCCGGATTGGCAGGACTGTGTGGCCCGCGCGGCGTTGCCCCAACATGGCACCATGAGCACTTCTGCGGGATCATCCAACTTGTCATGGCGCTGGGCGCAAAAGCCGTGGCCGCGAAACGGCTTGTCGGCATAGGCACGGCCAGCAAAGCTCCAGCCATTGGCGTCAGCCAGTTCTTTCATGCGGTTGTGCAACATTGTCAGTTGGGCGTGGGCGGCATCGAGCTTGTCCTGACGCACGACCAGCCAATTTGAAAAGCGGTCAAGCGACTGATTGGCGGCAAAGCTGTCTTCTGTCTCGCCACCTCCCGCAACACCCCGGCATGTTTCACCCTTTTCGTCGGCGAGAATGTCAGGATAGGCCGTGAGGATCACGCGCGAGGGATCGTAAGCCATGCCGCCATTGCCGAGAGGCACTGCCTTTTCCAACTGCCGCGCCAAATGTTGATAGGCTTGGGGCAAGGTGTTGTTCATGTTGGCACCAAATTGGTCGGGCGAGGTGGTGACGCCCAGCCAACTGGCGAGGTGGGTGATCGGGCCGCCCCGTAAAGTAGCCCAGCTCACAAGATTGGCAAAGCCGATGTCATTGCCGCCGATCGACAGGAAGACGAAGTCCACGCTACGTTTGAATTGCTGGCCGGGGCAGGTCCACAGGCCTTGCTGCTTTTCCGGTGCCACTTTGCAAAGTTCGCGCAGGAACCAAGCCATTTCGGAATCATTGCGGCCACCGCTGATCGCTTGCACAGACGCATCGGCGGCAGAGGCATCGCTACTTTTGTATTCGACATAGGCCTGCGGGCCGATCAGGCCTTTTTCAACGGTTGCGCCGGAACAAGCATAGCCAAGATAGGTGATGGACCCATGCGGGTTTTCGAGCGCCATCTGCAGGGCGGCGCGAAGTTGGTATGAATAGAGCGAGCGGTGGCAGAGCCTGTCGAGCCACTGGGCCGAGCCGGAATTGTCCGGCACTTTGCGGGCAGGATAAAGATTTTGCACGCGCCGCGCCTCATCAAGCTGCACAGGCACATCAGGGTTGCCCTCGCCTGAAGCAAAACTGTCACCCAGGCCCAGAACCAACAGGTCCTTCACTTTCACATCCAGACTGATCGGGTTTTCGCCTTCGACATTGACCGCGACAGTCGCACCTTCAGGATAGGGGACGTCAGCACGGACCGCCTCATCACAAGGTGCTTGCACTTCTGGCGCGTCGCCCACGTGCCAATGGCAGAGGTATTCCGAGACGAGCTTGCCACCCTCCAAGGGCTTAAGGCTCAATTCAATTTCATGCCCGGTGGGATTTACATAGGCATCAACGCCGCCACAGCCCGCGTGGCTGCGGGTTTTTTCATCATAGCAGGTTTGATCCACGGCCTTGGCGGCCCAGCCCTGCCAATCAAACTTGCTGCGCAGAATATTGGTGAAGGGAATGCGCCTATCATTGAGCATGTGTTCAATGCCCAGAACCGAGCTGTTGTAATAGAACATGGCATTGTCTTCGGTGGAGCCATCGCGCGCGGCGACATGCTGGCCATATTGCCGCCAGGCCTGCTCCTGCGCTGTGAAGGTTGCTTCATCACGAAAGAAGCGGAAGCGATTGGCCACTTTCCAGACAATCTGCACATTGCTGGTGGTGAGCACGGCTGCTTCGGCACGTGTCAGCCCGGCAAATGTGAACAACAGGATTATGAAAAGGAAACGCCGGATCATCGCTCACACCATCTCGCAAAATGAGATGGTGTGATTATGGCAAGTTCATGCAAAGCGCAAAAAACTATTTGGCCTTTGGTGACAGGATCATGATGATCTGGCGGCCTTCGAAGCGGGGTTCCATTTCAACCTTGGCAATTTCTACCGTATCGGCCTTCACCTTGTTCAAGAGCTTGTGGCCAAGTTCCTGATGGTCCATTTCGCGGCCACGGAAGCGCAAAGTCACTTTCACCTTGTCGCCCTCGTCGAAGAAGCGCTTGGCGGCTTTCATCTTCACGTCATAGTCATGATCATCGATCATGGGGCGCAGTTTGATTTCCTTGATTTCGATGACGCGCTGTTTCTTGCGCGCTTCGGCCAGACGCTTCTGTTCCTGGAATTTGAATTTGCCGTAATCGAGAATTTTGGCAACAGGCGGCTTGGCGTCGGGAGAAATTTCAACGAGATCAAGCCCTGC
>JAYUEP010000012.1:0-7927 GCA_043739165.1 Hyphomicrobiales bacterium | reverse complement strand
TTGGCGGCCAGAGGATGGTCAGCGGCTTTTTCCATGTCATTGACGGTGATAAGACCGACGCATTTGAAATCCTCGTCAACGACGATTAGTTTCTCAATGCGGTTCTTGTGGAGAAGTCTTTGGGCTTCTGCGCGGTCAACGCCCGCCTTCACTGTGATCAGCTTTCGCGTCATCAACTCCGCGACCTTGGCGTTAAGGTCAGTGGCAAAGCGCACATCGCGGTTGGTGATGATGCCGCAGAGCTTGCCAAATTGATCGACGACGGGAATGCCGGAAACCTTGTGGCGCTTTTTCAGCTCCATCAGGTCGCCCAGCGTTGCATCTGGTGAAATGGTGATAGGGTTCACCACCATGCCACTTTCAAAACGCTTCACGCGGGCCACCTGTTCGGCCTGTTGGGCGGGCTCCAAATTCTTGTGGATGACGCCGATGCCCCCGGCCTGCGCCATGGCGATGGCCATGGGTGCTTCTGTCACGGTGTCCATGGCAGCTGCCATGATCGGGATCGACAGATTGAGGCCACGGGTCAGGCGCGTGGCAGTGGAGACTTCGGTGGGCAGCACAGATGAAGCGCCGGGCTTCATCAAAACATCATCAAAAGTCAAATATTCGGGGAATGCGCCAGCCATAGCAGCCTCATGAGATTCATCGTGCAGGTTGACGGCTGCACCTAACACCCATGTGACCATGGGGCAAGGCTTGATTTCACAGGCGTGCCAGCACCGCAATCAGGGCCAAAGCCGCCGGCAGGGCCTGAATGAAGAGGATCTTGCGGCTGGCAGTGGCCGCGCCATAGAGGCCCGCCACGATCACACAAGCCAGCAGGAACAGCGTGAAGGGTCGGCCCGGCTCGCCCAAATAGAGGCTCCACGCCAAGCCCGCCGCGAGGAAGCCGTTGTTGAGGCCCTGATTGGCGGCAAGCACTTTGCTGGCGGCGGCAAACTCAGCCGTGGTGTTGAAGGAGGCGCGGGTGCGGGGCGCTTCCCAGAGGAACATTTCGAGGATCAGGAAATAGCCATGAAGCAGCGCCACCAAAAGCGTTGAAATCCAACCGATCATTGCATTCTCCCTTGAGGCGGACTTTGCCCAAGGTTACAGAACTGTCAATGGTGCGCAGGTTGCCCGCGAGGGGTGCGCCATGCCATAAGGCGGCATGAGCCATGACCACCACCATCATCATCACGACCATGATCACGCCGATCATGGTCACCATCAGGGGCCTGCCAATTTTGGCCTGACGTTTGCGGTTGGGATATTGCTCAATGGCGGCTTTGTCATCGGTGAAGTGATTTATGGCTTGCTGATCAACTCCGTGGCGTTGTTGGCAGACGCGGGGCACAATCTATTCGATGTGCTGGGGCTGCTTGCAGCCTGGCTGGCCGCACGCATGGCATTGCGCGCGCCCACGGCACGGTTCACTTTTGGTTTCAAAAGTTCCACCATTCTGGCAGCCCTGTTCAATTCGGTTCTGCTGCTGGTGGCGGTGGGGGCCATCGGCTGGGAAGCCATCCAGCGCCTTTATCAGCCTGTAGCTGTGCCAGGCTTTTGGGTGATGGCGGTGGCGGCTGTTGGCATATTCACCAATGGCATCACGGCGCTGTTGTTCATGCGAGAGCGGCAGGACGACATCAACATGCGCGGGGCCTATTTGCACATGGCGGGTGATGCACTGGTTTCGGCTGGTGTTGTTGTGGCAGGTTTCCTGATGCTGAAAACAGGTTGGCTGTGGCTTGATCCACTGACCAGCCTTGTCATCGTCGCCGTGATCATCTTTACCAGCTGGAGCGTTTTGCGCGAGGCGCTGGTGTTGTCGCTCAAGGCTGTGCCGAAGCAGGTTGACCCTGCTGCGGTGCGCCAGTTCTTGACGGCACAAAAAGGTGTTTCCAATGTTCATGACCTGCACATCTGGGCGATGAGCACGACGGACGTGGCGCTGACGGCGCATCTTCTGATGCCCGGCGGACACCCGGGCGATGCGTTCATCACCAATATCTGCGAAGAGCTGGAACACCATCACGGGATTGACCATGTGACTTTGCAAGTGGAGACCAATGCCGCCACAAAATGTTCTGCACATTGCGATGCGGCTGCGGCCTAGGCTAAGGGGAAACGAGAATGGCATTCTGGCATAAATGGTTCGGTTCATCCGATACACCAACTGGTCCGGTCAAAACACTGGAATACAAAGGTTATCTCATTGAGGCTGTGCCTTTCAAAGAGGCTGGCCAATGGCAATTGGCGGGCAACATCAGCAAGGATGGCAAGACCCACAAGTTCGTGCGGGCCGATCGCTTTTCTGACAAGAATGAAGTAGCGGACATTGCCTTGAGCAAGGGCCAATTGATTGTTGACCAGCTTGGCGAGGCAATGTTCAAATCATGAGCCGCCGCATTATCTTGATGAACCGCTTGTGGGTGAACGCACGTTGGGCCTTGTTCATGATTGCCATCGCCCTGTTCATTGGAATGTTGGGCTATGTTTATTTTGGCGAGGGGATTTCCTGGCCTGCCGCCTTTGCGGATGCTGCGATGATCCTCGCTGGCGAAGGGCCTTTGGACCAGATGAAGACGGGCACTGGTCATATTTTCGAAGGCATCTATGCGCTCGTCTGCGGCTTCTTGTTTTTCGCCATCGCAGGCTTCGCACTGGCCCCGGCGCTGCATCATCTGTTGCGCAGCTTCCATCTTGAAGACGAAGAGCGGGCGGGGCGGAAAAGGTAGTTTCTACTTCTGCCCGATCACGTAGTTGAAGCTTATTGAAATCCGCAAACCGTCGGCCTTGTTCATGGGCACTTCGTGGCGCAGCCAGCTTTCCCACATCAGAATGGAACCCGCTGCGGGCAGTAGACTGACATGGCTTTTGAGTTCAGCTGGCACATTGGTCTTGCGCGGCGGAGCGGCCATCATTTGCGCATGGCGCGGGTCTTCAAACACAATGGGCCCGGCCCCTTGCGGCACGGCCACATAGTAAGTTCCGCTGATCACCGAGTTGGTGTGGATATGCGAGGTGTGCGAACCGCCTTCGGGAAGCACATTCACCCAGAGGCTGTCACAGATCGGCTTGCCTCCCCTGATGTCCCAGTGCAGCGCCTTGGCGAAGGCGGCGGCATGTTTGTCGAGACGTTTCACCAGCGTCTTGAAAGCCGGAACATTCCACGCAAGATCCTCGCGCGAGGCAAAGGACGTATAGCCCGGATAGCCATGTTTTTCACACCATTTGATTCCGGTCGCGTCCTCATGGGCGAGCGAGATGGCGGCTTGCTCCAATTCAAGGTTCAGCTTAGCCGGGGCTGCCTTGTCGGCGCGGTAAATCAGGGTGGGAAAAAAGGACTGGATTTTGCTCATGCCCCGCCATATCCCTTTGCACGGAAACTGACAACAAGGGGCTTTGATGGGTCTTCCTGATCATCTGCTGGCAGGCTATGGGCGGTTTCGCTCCGGGCGCTATGTGCAGGACGAGGAGCGTTATCGCTCCCTCGGTGCCGGTGTACAGAAACCCAAGCTGATGATCATTGCCTGTTGCGATTCACGCGCCGCCCCCGAGACGATTTTTGATGCCGGCCCGGGCGAAATTTTCGTGATGCGCAATGTGGCCAATCTGGTGCCTGCCTATGCGCCCGATGGCGGGCATCATGCGACTTCGGCTGCGATTGAATTTGCAGTGCTTTCGCTGGGTGTCACAGATGTTGTGGTGATGGGTCATGGGCGCTGTGGCGGCATTCGCGCCGTTGTCGAAGGCGGCGATCCACTCAGCGCTGGCGATTTCATCGGCAAGTGGATGAGCGATGTGCGCGATGTGGCCGATGCTGTGAAACATGATCACAACCACAGCCACGATTTCCAGACTGTCGTCGAACACGCCTCAGTGGAACATTCGCTGGCCAATTTGCGCACCTTCCCTTGGCTGCGCATGCGCGAGAACAAGGGCAATGTGGGCCTGCATGGTGCGTGGTTTGATATCAGCCTTGGCGAATTGCATGCCTATGATGAGTCAACGAAAAGTTGGGGCGTAGTTTAGTTCTTAAGAATCTTAGAGATTTCCGCGAGCTCTGTTTTCGAAAACTTTTCATTCTTCAGCGCGCCCACTGCATCTTCAATTTGCGCAGGCCTTGAGGCGCCGATGAGGGCGGAGGTGACCTCCTTGTGTGACAACACCCAGGCGACGGCCATTTGTGCCAATGTTTGGCCGCGTGCCTCGGCCAGCGCGTTCAGCGCCTTCACCTTGGCCACCAGAGGTGCCGTGATCTGTTCTTTCTTGAGAAAGGGGCCAAGCGTGGCGCGGCTGTCTTCCGGGATGCCGCCCAGATAGCGATTGGTGAGCATGCCTTGGGCCAGAGGCGAAAAACAGATTACGCCCATGCCGCTTTCGCTTGCGGCTTTGAACACGGCCTCTTTCAACGGCTCTTGCTGCAGCATGTTGAAGCGCGGCTGGTGAATGAGGCATGGCGTGCCGAGTTTTTTCAAAATGGCTGCGGCCTTGCGTGTGGCAGCGGCGGGATAATTGCTGATGCCCACATAAAGCGCCTTGCCGGAGCGCACGGCAAAATCAAGCGCGCCCATGGTTTCTTGCAGCGGGGTGTTGGGATCGAAGCGATGGGAATAGTAGATATCGACATAGTCGAGGCCAAGGCGCTTCAATGATTGGTTCAGGCTGGCGATCATGTATTTGCGGCTGCCCCATTCACCGTAAGGGCCATTCCACATGTAATAGCCGGCCTTGGTGGAGATGATCATTTCATCGCGGTGGGCAGCAAAATCCTCACGCAGGATTTGGCCAAATGCCTCCTCGGCGCTGCCGGGCGGCGGGCCATAATTATTGGCGAGATCAAAATGAGAGATGCCCAGTTCAAAGGCGCGGCGCGTGATGGCGCGCTTCTTGTCATGGCCATCCACGCCCCCAAAATTGTGCCACAGGCCCAGCGATATGGCGGGCAGCAGAAGGCCTGATTTTCCGGTGCGATTGTAGAGCATTGTTGAAATCCCCTTTTTCGACCTCATGCTGAGGTGCTTCGCACTTCGCGAAGCCTCGAAGCATATACCACGAGTCCGAGAAGGCTAACCTCGCCCTTCGAGGCCCGCAAAGACGCGGGCACCTCAGGGTGAGGTTCTCTTCTATTCTACTTCATCAAGGCCCTTGCCGCTTCGGGGCCCAGTGGCTCGGGGCGTTTGCAGGTGGATTTCAGCGTGATCACTTTTTTCTTCACGCCCGCTTCCATCACGGCTGTCATCACTTCCACCACGTGGGCCACCATGGAAATGTCGCAGCGCGCCAGCTTCTTCTTGTTGATGATGGCATCGGCCATATCGGCCAGGCCAGCGCAGCGATAGTTGGCCCAGATGACATCGGTTTGGCTGTTCTGCTGGCCCCAGTTGTTCTTGCCGAAGGGGTGATCCCAGGCCTTCATCGCCTCGGTCTTGCCCGTTTGCGTGGTGAGCATCACATCACCGCCGAAGAAGTTTGGATCAGGCACGAAGAGCGCGCCGTTCTGGCCATAGATCTCCATGTTCTGGTGTTTATGCGCCCAGACATCCCAAGAGAGGCCCACGGTGATGGCCGCGCCATTGGCAAATTCCAAAATCGCGTGATATGAGGTTGGCGTTTTCACCTTGATCTTCTCGCCCTTGAAGGGGCTGGTGGGGGTGGAGATAACGCGCTCCTTGCGGCCGGTGTTGGCAAGGCCCATCACGCGCTTCACCGGGCCAACCAAATTGATCAGGTTGGTGATGTAATACGGCCCCATGTCCAGCATTGGGCCGCCGCCAGGATTGAAGAAGAAGTGTGGCTGCGGGTGCCACATTTCCATGCCTGGGCCCATGAAATGGCATGTGCCGGAAACCACCTTGCCAATTACACCATCGTCGATAGCCTTGCGGGCCAACTGGTGCGAAGCGCCGAGGAAGGTGTCTGGTGCGGAGCCCACGCGGAGACCCTTTTTCTTGGCATATTTTTGCAGGGCCAGCGCATCCTTGTAGGAAAGTGTAAGCGGCTTTTCGGAATAGACGTGCTTGCCTGCCTCGAGAATTTGCTT
Source organism: Hyphomicrobiales bacterium (assembly GCA_043739165.1). Lineage (GTDB taxonomy): Bacteria > Pseudomonadota > Alphaproteobacteria > Rhizobiales > Aestuariivirgaceae > Aestuariivirga. The sequence continues at coordinate 1,899 of JAYUEP010000012.1, read as the reverse complement.
TGACACCTTGTAATGCACGGCGGGCACCGTGAGGTTCACCACAATATCGATGTCTTTGTTTTTCAGCAGGTCTTTGACGCTTTGCGCTTTGACGTTGAATTCCTTGGCGCGGGCTTCTGCCGCCGCCATGTTCACATCCGCCACTGCGCGCACTTCGATATGCTTGAACTTCGAAGCCAGTGTAAGATAGGCCCAGGAAATGTTGCCGCATCCGATGATGCCGACGCCGAGTGTTTTTGCCATTTTGTTCCCTCAGATTTTTGAAATGTAGTTGAACGAGCCCTTGGCCCAGGCCTTGTAGTCGGCTGGGTTATCATGCTCCAAAATAAATTGGCTGCAACGTGAATGATCGCGCAGGGCCTTCATGATCTCCGGCCATTTGCCCTTGCCTTTGCCGACAATGGTTTGGCCAAGTTCCACTTCCATATTGCCATTCACCGCGAATTCCTTGATGTGAACGGAGGTGATGCGCGCGCCATATTTCTTGATCCACTTCACCGGGTTTTGCTTGGCGTGGATGGCCCAGCCAATATCAAATTCCCAATCAATCAGCGGGCCACCTTCGAAGATGCGATCAATGGGCATTGAGCCGTCTGGCAGTTTCTTGAATTCAAAATCATGATTGTGCCAGCCGAACCCGTAGCCTTCTTCGCGTACCGCCTTTGCCACTTCGCCAAGCCGCTTGCCCCACTTCTTCCAGCCCGCACTGTTTTTCGGCTGCATGTCAGGCATGATGTATGGGCAATAAAGATGCGTCATGCCAAAGGTCTTGGCGATGTGTAGCACACGCTTATGCTCTTTCTCCAACATGTCGATCGAGAAATGGCCCGTCGGCATAGTAAGGCCGTGCTTGCTTAGCGAATCACGAAACTTTTCTGGCTCTTCATAGTTGCCGCCGAAGCCTTCGACCTCTTTGTAGCCGCAGCTGGCTAAATGTTCGACCACGGCCTCCCAAGGCTGGAAGTTGCGGGCAGAATAAAGTTGGAATGACAGACGTTTGGGCATGGGACCTCTCCTTAATGCGATGATGAATAGAGATTGCGGATGACGAGATTTGACTGTGCCGCCTGCAGATCAGCGGCATTGGTGGGCGTGAAAATGATTGTAGCCTTTTCACCGGGCAGAAGATCAAGCACGTTGTCGGAATAGCTGCCGTCCACGCCTGCTTCTGCGGTGGTGAAGAGTGACAGGTGTTTGGCGCTGAGGCTGATGTGCAGCTTGCCGTTCTTGATTTCAACTTTGTGGCTGATCTGTGGATCGAGGAAACGCAGCGCCTTATAGGGCTCGGCGGCAAAATGCGCCCTGCCCTTGCTGCCATCGGCGGCTTCATAATCCATGATCAGCACATGGCCTTTGGGCAGATCGGCGCTTTTCAGCTTGGCGATTTCAACGGCTTTGTCGGCGGGCACGGACTTGCTGAATTGCTTGAAAGGCTTTGCCTTGCCTGCAGGGTCAACGATGCTGAGTGTCAACGAAAGCTGCTGCGTCTTGAGGCGGTCATTCACAGCCATGACGGAAATGCCGCCCTGCTTGTCAGGGATCGCCATCACGGCCACGGGCGCATAGAAACGCTTGGCCATGTAATGCATGGCCTTCCAGTGGCCGCCGTGATCCAGCGATGACCAAGAGGCCACGGGCCAGGTGTCATTCAGCTGCCAATAGAGCGTGCCCATGCAATGGGGCTTCAAGCTGCGCCAATATTCAATGGCCGTCTTCATCGCCAAGCCTTGTTGGATTTGACTGATATAAACGAAATTGCCGAAATCTTTGGGGAAGCGGAAATAACGGAACATGGTTTCAGCAATGCGCGCATTGCCGCCCTTGTTCTTCTGGTGGCTTTCCATCACTTCGCTGGCGATGTTCAAATCTTCTTCGCTGGTGGCGAATTGCTTGATGAGA
>JAYUEP010000011.1:0-23864 GCA_043739165.1 Hyphomicrobiales bacterium | reverse complement strand
GGCAGCATCGGGTTGAAAGCGCCGATCACATCGATGAACTTGCCATCACGTGGCGAAGTCGCCGCAGCAACCACGATGTGATAATAAGGACGCTTCTTGGAGCCAGCGCGGGCAAGACGGATTTTCAGTGACATAGGGTAGTTCTCCTTTAAATTTTAATGTGTGAAATTGGCTTTGCTATTTCTTCTTCCCCAAACCTGGGAAATTCTTGAACGGGTTGCCACCAAGGCCCGGCAATTTTGGCATGCCGCCGCCCGGAAGGCCCTTCATCAACTCATCCATGCTGGGCATCTTCGGCATACCGCTGCCAGCAGTACCGCCGCCCGTATTCATCATGTCTTTAAGCTCTGGCGGCAGGGAATTGGGGTCCATGCCCGCAAGCTCTTTCTGCATGGCTTCCATTTCGGCTTCTGATGGCATGGCCTTGCCGCCCATCATCTTGCCGAGCAGACCCTTGCCCTGGCCCATCTGCTTCATCATGTCGGCCATCTGTAAATGCATCTTGAGCAGCTTGTTGATGTCTTCAACCTTGGTGCCGGAGCCCGCCGCAATGCGCTTGCGGCGTTTGCCGTCAATGATCTTGGGATTGCGGCGTTCGGCCTTGGTCATCGAGCCGATGATGGCGAGCTGGCGGTTGAACACCGTCTTGTCGAGATCAGCGCCTTCCAGCTGCTTTGAAATCTTGCCCATGCCAGGCAGCATTTTCATCACGCCGCCCATGCCGCCGAGCTTTTGAATCTGTTGGAGCTGATCAGAAAGATCGTTCATGTCGAACGAACCTTTACGCATCCGCTCGGCGATCTTGCGCGCCTTCTCATGGTCGATATTCTGCGCGGCTTGCTCAACCAGCGAAACCACGTCGCCCATGCCGAGAATGCGCCCAGCGATGCGGTCCGGGTGGAAGTCTTCCAACCCATCCAGTTTTTCGCCGGTGCCCAAAAGCTTGATTGGCTTGCCTGTAACGGCGCGCATCGACAGCGCCGCACCACCGCGGCCATCGCCGTCAATGCGCGTCAACACAATGCCAGTGATGCCGATCTTTTCATCGAATGAACGTGCCAGATTGACCGCGTCTTGGCCGGTCAAAGCATCAGCGACGAGCAATGTTTCCTTGGGCTTGCAAATATCGCGCACCGAAGCGGCTTCAGCCAGCAGCTCTTCATCAATGTGAAGACGACCAGCGGTGTCGAGCATCACCACATCATAAGCGCCCTTGCGGGCTTCGCTCATGGCGCGCTTGGCAATTTGCAACGGCGTCTCGCCCTTGACGATCAGCAGCGTATCAACTTTGACTTGCTTGCCGAGAATCTCAAGCTGCTCCTGCGCAGCGGGGCGGCGCGTATCCAGCGAGGCCATCAACACCTTGCGCTTCTCGCGCTCCGAAAGGCGCTTGGCGATCTTGGCGGTTGTGGTGGTTTTGCCCGAACCTTGCAGACCCACCATCAAAATGGCGACAGGTGGGCTAGCGCGCAGATTCAAGGCCGATTGGTCAGAGCCCAAAGTCTCAACCAAAGTGTCATGGACGATCTTGATGACCATCTGGCCCGGCTTGATCGACTTGACAACTTCCTGGCCCACCGCACGCTCACGCACTTTTTCGGTGAATGATTTCACAACCTCAAGCGCAACGTCAGCCTCAAGAAGCGCGCGCCGCACTTCGCGCATCGCTGCATCAACATCCTCAGCCGAAAGCGCACCGCGCCCGGTGAGCTTGTCAAAAATGCCAGATAGCCGCTCGCTTAAGGTCTCAAACATGCTTTCTCTTCTTCATTTCAGTCCCGCCCTTTTGCCCTTCCCTCGTTGGGGGAAGGTGCCCGAAGGGCGGATGAGGGTCTTATCACCATCTCAGAACCATAATTTCCGGTTCCGAACTTGCGGCAAGGCCCTCATCCGGCGCGATGCGCCACCTTCTCCCGACGGGAGAAGGGTGACCCTGCGCCAGTTCCTCAAACACCACCGCAAAACGAAACGACACCCGGGAGCGAAACTCGCTGCCGGATGTTGGCTTTTGAACCTCCCGGGAAAAAGAGCCCCATGTGTAAAAAAGCCGAAAAGACGAATGCAATGCGTCTGAATAGGCGGGGACATAGGGGAAATGGCTGGGGAAGTCAAATTTGGCGGAGTGGGCTTCAGCTTTCGCAACTTGGGCTGCTATAAACCAACGCGAACAGTGTCGAGGTCAAGTTCATGCGCGCGTATCATTTCATAGATTGCCAGTACGGCCTAGACAACATTAGGCGTAAGCGGTTGAAAGTGTCCAGACTTCAAGATTTGAATGACCCGTTTGAATTGCTCGCACTTGAGTTGCCCGACAAACGAGTCCGCAATGCATTTTCCGAGGTGAAAGAGCAGCTTCATAAAAATCGAGGGATTCTCTGCTTCAGTGAGAAATGGTCAAATCCGGTAATGTGGAGCCACTATGCTGAAAAGCATCGCGGATTGTGTTTGGTATTTGAAATTCCGGAAAAATTGCTGGCCTCGATTAGTTACAGTCAAAAGCGCCTGAAAGACGTATTGGATAAGTTATTCAGCAATCTACAAGAAGTTCAAGAAGACGCAATGGCGCGGATATTGACTACAAAATTTTCACATTGGAAATACGAAAAGGAAAGACGGCTCTTTGTGGGTCTTGATACACCCGATGAATTTGGAAATCACTTCGTTGATTTTTCAGAGCAACTAAAACTCGTTGGTGTAGTTGTCGGACCAAGGTCCGCAATTACAAGGGCCGATTTGAGTGCAGTCCTTAGTCATGCAAATCTTGCTCATCCAATCAAAGTTTTTAAGGCTCGCCTTGCTTTCAATAGCTTTCGTGTAGTCAAAAATCAGGATGCAAATTTATGGCAGTAATTCGAATGCCCCAACCCATCCGTATCATCACCTCCCCGCCCCTCACGCTCGCGGGCCGCAACAAGACTTACGCCATCGGGCCGCAGCCGGAGATGAAGGCTCAATGGGAATCTTTCATGGATGATTTCGGCAAGATCGACGGGCAGATCGGCTTCAACGCTTACGGCGTGTGCCATGCTTTCGACGGCAAGGGGCAGATGGATTACATGTGCGCGGTGGAAGTGAAAGACGCAGGCCAGGTGCCGGGCTATTTGCACACGCTGCAAATCCCATCGCGCAAGGTGGCTGTGTTTCTCCACCAAGGACCGCTCGACACCATCTCCCAAACCTGGATGAAAATCTTCAATGACTGGCTGCCCAAAGCCAAACTGGAAGTGGCCCATGGCCCGCAGTTTGAAATCTATGGCGAGGCCTTCAACGCGGGCAAGGAAGAAGTGGAGATTGTCATTCCAGTGAAGTGATCTCAGTGCGCCGCTGCCGTGACCACACCAGCCTGCCCACGGTTTTCACGCAGCGTATAGACCATCAACCCGGCCAGCGCCGCCGTGCCAAAGGCAACCCACCAGAGCTGCGAATACATCAGGAAAATATCAAACAGATAGCCGCCAAGGAACGCGCCCACAGCGCCGCCCAGTGCGTGACCGCCAGAGATGAGGCCCATCGCCAGGCCCATGATCTTGAGGCCCAGATGCGAGGCAGCCAAACTTGCCGTCGGCGGAATGGTTGAATAATCGAAGATCCCGTAGATGACGGCGAACAGGAACATCATTTCATAACTGGTGCCCACATTCATCAATACGAGAAACGACAGCGAGCGCATGATGTAAATGCTGCCCAACAGCAATGGCCGGCTGATCCTGTCGGTCAAATAGCCCGACATGAACATGCCGCAAAAATTCAACGCCGCCGTCAATGAATAGATGCCAGAGGCAGGCACTGGCGGAATGCCGCAGAAGGCGGCATAGGGGAGGAAATGTGTTTCAATCGCCCCCGTGGTTGTGATGCCGCAAATGAAAAAGCTCCAGAACAGCACATGAAATGTCGGGTTGGTAGCCAGGAATTTGAGGCGCTTGCCCAAAGGCTCATTTGAGATCGTCTCGGATTTCTCCGCGGCTTCTTCCGCCGTGGGCCGCAGCATGTTCCAGATCACCACCGCCATCACTGCACAAGTGACCGAAACCGCCAGCATCGACCAACGCCACGAGAAATAGCCTAGGCTCAAAGTCAAAAGTGGGACGGTGACGAATTGCCCTACGGTTGAACCCGAATTGGCAATGCCATTGGCCAGACCGCGATTTTCCTTGAACAGCTTGGCCAATGCGGTGGAAACCAGATGGGCATTGGCCGTGGCAAAGCCAATGCCGCCCAAAACGCCATAACCCAGAATATAAAGCCCGGCGATTGGGAATGTCGCAAAGGCGAGGAAGCTGGCCGAAACAACGACGAGTCCCGCCGTCAACATGGCACGCGCGCCAAACCGGTCCGCCAGATTGCCTGCTACCGGCGAGAAAATGCCCATGGCGATAAAAGCCACGGACTGGCCAGAGCCGATAAAGGTTTTGGACCAGCCAAGGTTCTTCACCCAATCATCGGTCATGATCGAAACTGATTGGCGCGCCGACATGACGATGGAAAGCGTGGCAAAACACAGCCAAACGACAATCCAAGGGTTGATACGCGAAGGTGCTGCGGCTGTTGTCATCGCGGAAAGATGACAGAAGCGATTTCGGGCGGCAAGGCCCAAAGCGCGTGCGAGGAACGGATCAAAACTTTCAATCCAGTAAAGCGAGCAACTTCTTCGGTGCCACATTGCGCCAAGCCGCGCGCAAAGCACTTTGCAAGGTGACCGCGTCGGTCTCAGTAAGCTCAATCCGTGTCCAACCTTGATCGCCCCAGCCGCCGGGCTGTGCCGCGAATATCTTTGGCTCTACCGCTACCATCACATCGCGCTGTTCGGGTCGCAGCTTGACAACGCCACGTGTTGCAACTGGCAAAGCCGCAAAAATCCTATTGCTCACCCGAAAATCCGCCCGGCCAAAATGCGATTTCTCCGCCACCTCCGGCAGCGCCAAAGCCAGCCGCCGGAAATCCTCACTTCGCATCAATCGCCGCCTTGATGATCGCCTTGGCTTCATCACCAGCCCAGGGCGCTGGCCCAATCAACCGCCCAATCTCTTTGCCATCGCGGCTCAAGAGCAGAGTGATCGGCAGGCCGGGCCCTCTGATGGCATCCAAAGCCTTGGCCTTTTCGTCGGCATAGAGTGTCAGATTATCAGCCCCTACCGATTTCAGAAATTCCGCCGACGCGCCATAGCCCTTTAAATCCTCGCTCAGCTCCACCACCTGAAAGTCCGCCCCGCCCAACTCCTTCTGCAGCTTCGAAAGCTCCGGCATTTCCTTGCGGCAGGGCGCACACCAGGTGGCCCAAAGGTTCAAGAGCGTCACCTTGCCCTTGAGCGCGCTCAAATCCTTCTCTGCCCCTGATGCGTCCGCAAACGTGAAAGCTGGCACATCCAGCGGTGTCGCATGTTTCAGAAATGCCGTCATGGACGTGGTTTCAGCCACCACGACGGCGGGTGCCACATGTACCTTGCTTTCGGAGGTGTTGAACCAGTAAATGCCAAAGGCAATGATGGCGGCACCGAGAAGGGCCAAAAGGCTGTTTTTGTTCATGGTGTCTTTCTAGCGGAAATTAAGGTTTTGCGATGACCAATAAAATGTGGGGCGGGCGGTTTGCGCAAGGCCCTGATGCCATAATGGCAGAGATAAATGCATCAATTGATTTTGATCGCAGGTTATATGCACAGGACATCGCGGGCTCCAAAGCCCATGCCCAAATGCTGGCCAAGCAAGGCATCATCAGCAAGTCCGATGCCGCCGCCATCGCCAAGGGGCTGGACGAGATCAAGGCCGAGATTGATGCGGGCAAGTTCAAGTTCTCGGCAGCACTGGAAGATATTCACCTCAATATCGAAAGCCGCCTGAAAGACTTGATCGGTGAAGCGGCCGGGCGTTTGCACACGGCGCGCAGCCGTAATGATCAGGTGGCCACCGATTTTCGCCTTTTTGTGCGTGACGCAGTCGATGATCTGACGGCAGGTCTCAAAGATTTGATGCAGGCTCTGGCAGAAAAAGCTGAGGTCCATGCCGCAACCCTGATGCCCGGCTTCACCCATTTGCAAGTGGCCCAACCCATCACCTTCGGCCATCACCTGCTGGCCTACGTCGAAATGCTGTCGCGGGATGTAGGCCGCTTTGCGGATGCGCGCGCGCGGTTGAATGAAAGCCCGCTGGGCAGTGCGGCTCTCGCAGGCACGTCCTATCCCATCGACCGCAGTGCTACGGCCAAGGCCTTGGGCTTTACCTCACCAATGCGCAATTCGCTGGACGGCGTTTCGGCGCGTGATTTTGCGTTGGAAGTTCTGGCTGCCTGTTCGATCTGCTCCATCCATCTTTCACGGCTGGCCGAAGAGATCGTGATCTGGTCGTCTTCGCAGTTCAACTTCATCAAACTATCGGACAAGTTCACCACCGGCTCGTCGATCATGCCGCAGAAGCGCAACCCCGATGCCGCAGAGCTGATCCGTGCCAAGCCGGGCCGCATTCTTGGTGCCTTCACGGCACTTGCCGTGATGATGAAGGGCTTACCGCTGGCCTATGCCAAGGACATGCAGGAAGACAAGGAACAGACTTTCGACGCACTGGACAATATGGCATTGGCCATCGCCGCGATGGCTGGCATGGTGCGTGACATGACACCGAACGAGCAAGCGATGCAGGCCGCAGCCTCATCAGGCTTTGCCACGGCCACAGATCTTGCCGATTGGCTGGTGCAAAAGTTGAAGATGCCCTTCCGCGAGGCACATCATGTGACAGGCCGCATCGTGGCTTTGGCTGAAAAGAAGAATGTGATGTTGTCGCAGCTTTCGGTGGCGGAGCTTCAATCCGTACATGCAAGCATTGACGCGTCGGTGTTCAAAGTCCTGTCGGTTGAGGCATCGGTCAAATCCCGCAAGAGCTTCGGCGGCACAGCCCCTTCCAATGTAAAACGTGAATCCAAACGCTGGTTGAAAATTCTGAAAGGCAAAGGCAAATGAAAAAACTTCTGCTCCTCGCCCTCTGCCTCACTGTGCTCGCCGCCTGCGGCGTTCGTGGCGACCCGGTGCCCCCCTCCAAAGCAGGTACCGTGGTGAACTGATGCATCACTTTTCTTACAAGTCCGGCGTGCTCCACGCCGAAGACGTGAACCTGAAAGAACTCGCCGAAGAGGTGGGAACGCCCTTCTATTGCTATTCCACCGCCACGCTGGAGCGGCACTACAGGGTGATGGACGAGGCCTTCAAGGGCACTGAGCATCTCATCGCCTACTCCATCAAGAGCAACTCCAATCAATCGGTGATCAAAACCCTCGCTAACTTGGGTGCAGGCATGGATGTGGTTTCAGAAGGTGAACTCCGCCGCGCTTTGGCCGCAGGTGTTCCTGCCCGCAAAATCGTGTTTTCTGGTGTGGGTAAAACCGCCAAGGAAATGGCACTGGCTTTGCGCGAAGGCATTGCGTGTTTCAATGTGGAGTCCGAGCCGGAACTGGAACTTCTCTCGGAAGTCGCCCAACGCGTGGGCCAACGTGCGTCTGTATCCATCCGCGTCAATCCAGATGTCGATGCCAAGACGCATCACAAGATCACCACCGGCAAGGCCGACAACAAATTCGGCATTTCCTATCTGCGCGCTTCGGAAGTCTACGCCCGCGCCGCTGCCTTGCCCAACATTGATGTGGTCGGCGTGGACATGCACATTGGCAGCCAGATTACCGAGCTTGCCCCCTTTGAACAGGCGTTCAAACTGATGGCCGTGCTCGTCGAAAAGCTGAAAGCGGAAGGCCACAACATCCGCCACCTTGATTTAGGTGGAGGGCTCGGCGTGCCCTACCGCGGCAACAATGATGTTCCGCCACACCCTGATGAATATGCCGCGATGGTGAAACGCACCCTAGGCCACCTGAATTTGAAATATATGATGGAGCCGGGCCGCATGATTGTCGGCAATGCCGGTATCATGGTCACCCGCGTGATCTATGTGAAGGAAAATGAAGGCAAACATTTCGTCATACAGGATGGCGCGATGAATGACCTGATCCGCCCCACTTTATATGACGCCTATCACGAGATCTTGAGCGTTGATGAAAGTCGCAATGCTGAGAGCATGGAGGCCGATGTCGTCGGCCCCGTGTGTGAAACGGGTGACTATCTGGCCAAGGGTCGCCGCTTGCCCAAGGTCCAAGCGGGTGATCTTCTGGCCGTGATGACAGCGGGGGCTTATGGCGCGGTCCAATCCGGCACCTACAATTCGCGGCCCCTCATCCCCGAAGTTTTGGTGAAGGACGGGAAGTGGGCTCTGGTGCGTGAGCGTCAGACCTATGAAGAATTGATCGGTCTTGACCAACTGGCACCCTGGCAAGTTTAACATCATCTCGCCGGAATCATGGTATAGAAAGCTGCATGAGCGAAACCTCGCAGATTGACACTTTGCGCCAGAAGACCCGCCTGCAGCGGATCGCCATGTTCTGGGAAATGTTCTGGGCCGCTGTTCAGGGCCCGGCGCTAGTCATATTTGGCACTTGCACCCTGCTCTGGTCCGACCTTCTCAACGATTTGCCGCGGCCTCTGCCGTTCATCATTCTGATGGCACTGGCAGGTCTGTTCCTCTTCAGTCTCAAATCACTGTTGGCCCTCAGGAACCCGCCCGTTGTCGCTGTCCTGCGTAAGTTTGAAAGTACCAACGCTCTGCAGCACCGCGAGGCTTCAAGCCTGGGTGACACATTCGTGCCCGGATCAGGTGCGGAGGAATTGTGGACAGAGCATTTGCGCCGCAAACTGGCAACCCTCACCGATCTCAAACTCGCCTGGCCGAAATCACTCTGGCGCAGCTTTGATCCCGTAGCACTCCGCCTGCCCGTCTTAATGCTGGCGCTGACTGGGTTCATTCTTGGCAGCGGCGACCTCTTCGCCAATCTGCAAAACGCCGCCAGCCTGACGGCACCTTTGCCAGAGAAGGCAATCGTGCTCGATGCCTGGGCCAAGCCGCCGAATTACACAGGCAAGGCACCCCTGCTTCTCACCTCTCCCGCCATGGCTGATAAATTAAAGGCGCAAGGTGAGATCGTGCTGCCGGAGAATTCGACGTTCAGCTTACGCCTCGCCAATACCGCAGCGCCGCAACTCGCTTTCACCTCGCCGGGCAGTGATGCAACCGTGGCTCTCGCGGATGCAAAAATCGCCAAGACCGATGATGGCTTTACAGCAGAAGTGAAGCTTGATCGGCCTGTCACCGTCAAAGTGATGGATGGGAAGAAAGAACTGGCAAGTTACCCCTTCACCGTGATCGCTGATGAGGCCCCCAAGATCGAATTCGTGGACGATCCAAAGCCCGAAGGCCTTGGCCATCTCACGATCAAATGGAAAGCGTCCGATGACTATGGTGTGAAATCCGTCACCTCTGAAATCAGCCTTTCGGATACGCAAGAAGATGGTCAGGGTTTCGCCAGCAATGGCGTGTTTCTCTATGAAGCCCCTGTTTTCAAGATTGCAATCAGCAAGCCCAACGCCAAACTGGTGGAAGAAACCACAACGGGCGACCTCGCAGGCCATCCTTGGGCGGGCCTTTATGTGGAGATGACACTGACGGCCCAAGACGCTGCAAGTCACAAGACGACAACGGCACCAGTGCGTTTCAAATTGCCCGAGCGCGAATTTATCAGGCCCTTGGCGCAAGGTTTTGCCGAACAGCGCAAGAAAATTATCCTGTCGCCAGACGCGGCCCCCGATGCCTCAACCATGTTGGGTGCCATGCTGCGCTATCCGGTTGACATCAAAGACAGTGCGGGCCTGATCCTCAATCTCGCCAACGTGAAATCGCGCCTCGCCACGGCCTCGGCACCCGAAGACGTTGTGGCCGCGGTCAATGACCTCTGGCCGCTGATCCTCGGCATTGAAGACGGAAAGATGAAGGACATCCGCGAGGAGCTGAAAAATCTCGCCGATCAATTGAAACAGGCGCTGCGCGATGGTGCACCCAAGGAAAAGATTGACGAGTTGATGCGCCGCATGCGCGAGGCGATGAACAAGCTGGCCGACCAACTGCAAAAAGAAGGAAAGAAGCGTCAGGCCGATGGTGCCATGCCAAAGCAGCAGGGCAAGGCGCTGTCGTCGGAAGATTTGCAGAAGATGCTCGATGCCATTGAGCAGTTGAACAAAAGTGGCTCCAAGGATGCTGCAGAGCAAATGTTGTCGGAACTTGATAAGCTCCTGCAAAACCTCCAGCCCGGCGAAGGCAGCGCGGCCAACAATGGCACACCCGGAACCCAGGAGCAGATGGATGCCCTGTCAGGCATGATGGGCAAACAGCGCAAGCTGATGGATGAAACCCAGCGCATGGGCCAGAATGGCAAAGAGGGCGAGGGTCAAGGTCTTGCCGGAAAGCAGAAGGGCCTCAAGGGTGATTTGGGTAAACTTGGGGAAGGCCTTTCACCGGAGGATGGCGGCAACGCCTTGGACGAAGCAGGCAAGAACATGGGCCAAGCCGAAGGTTCCTTGCGCGGCAACAACAAGGGCGAAGCTCTGCGCCAACAGGGCGAGGTGATGAAGAGGCTGCGCGAAGCCATGGGCAAGCTCGCGGACATGGCTGGCAAACAAGGCCAACAGGGCGCAGACGGAAAGTCCGGCAATGCCAATGATGATCCGCTGGGTCGCCCCCGCGCCTCACACAGCCCAAATACCGGGCCAAACCGAAACCTGGTGCCCTCCGAGCTCGCCATGCGCCGTGCCCGTGAAATTCTGGAAGAACTGCGCGGCCGGGCCAATGCCGAAGGCCTCGACGAAAACACCAAGGCCTATATCGATCGGTTGTTGAAGGGGCTTTATTAGTTACTTCACCACATGGCCGACAAAGGGCAGTTCGCGGAACTGGTGGGCCATGTCCATGCCATAGCCAACCACAAACAAGTCTGGGCAGTCAAAGCCGCAGAAATCAGCCTTGATCGAAGCCGCCAGATGGCCGGGCTTGTACAACAGAACCGCTGATCGCACCGAACGCGCTCCGCGTGCCGCCAGCAAATCCTTGGCGAAAGCCAGCGTGCGGCCGGATTCCAGAATATCATCGACCAGCAGCACGTCGCGGTCTTTCACCACCGATTCAATATCGCGCAGAACTTCGACTTGGCCAGAGGACGTTGTGGCCGCACGGTAAGACGCCAGGATCATGAAATCCACTTCCGGCGAAAGCCCCGCATGATGCATGGCGCGGATCAAATCCGCTGCAAACATAAAGCTGCCTTTAAGAACCGGCACCACCAAAAGCCTCTGGGGCTTGGTGGCCGCGATTTCCTGGGCCAGGCCGGCCATGCGGTCAGCAATCTGCTTTTCAGAAAACAAGACATCAATGCGATGCCCATCAATGGTGATCGAGCTCATGGATTAGGCTTTGAGCCGATTTCATCCAGATGTGCAAAGCGAATCTGCAGGTTTTTCGCAAGTTCCGGCGGGGCGGCAACGCGTGTGGTGAAGGCCGTGGTCTCGCCGGGCCGCAGAGGCCGCGAAGCTGTATCCAAAGTCCAACTATAAAGTTCATTGCCCGCATCGTCCGAAAGCCCGAAGCGCAGCCATGGGATTTTGCGGACATCATTGGTGGCGTTGCTGATCTCGCCCTTCACCATCAGGACATGCGAGCCATCAACCATGCGGTTCTGTTGCTCGACGCGTCGAATGTCGAGGCCGAAGACATTCACTTGATAGCCCAGCTTATCATAGGCCCTGATCGAATAAGGTGCAGCAGCCACCACCGTCTCCGGCGTCCAGGCTGCCAGCAGCAGGGGAATCGCCGCACAAAGACCGAGCGAACCCCAGCCCGCCAGCCGCTTCACTCTAGCTTTGCGCCGATTGGCAAATTCCAGTTTCGCCTGTTGGGCCGCTTCGACAAGGCGCTGAATGTCCAAGTCCGGTTCATCTTCGTGGTCAATGATCCTGGGCAGATTGCTGGCTGGAACTTCCTCAATGTCGATAGCCGAAAGCTCTTTCCAGCGATGGCCGCACTTGCGGCAGGCAACACTGATCACGCCATCGCCAGGCTGCGGGCCAAGATCATATCGGGTAGTGCAAGACGGGCAGGAAACGATCATGGTGGCGCGGAAAGCCTTGATTCGGGCACAGTTGGGGGTTGAACTCGCCCCTGAGGCTAACGACAGATAGGGTTAATGCGTGGTTAAGACCATCACCGGCGCAAGAGGGCAAAGTGATCGAACTTGAATCTGTGGCGCTGCGCTACGAGGCAGGCCCGGACATTCTCAAAGATGTGAATTTCAAAATGAAGGCGGGGGAATTGTGTTTTCTCACCGGGCCCTCCGGTGCTGGCAAATCCACCTTTCTGCGCCTGCTCTTCTTTGCATTGAGGCCCGCGCGTGGCAGGGCGCGCATTCTGGGCCGTGATGTTGCGAGCTTAAAGGCGCGCGAACTTCCCCTGTTGCGCCGCAAACTTGGCGTGGTGTTTCAGGATTTTCGTTTGCTTGATCATCTTTCGGTTTTTGAAAATGTCGCTTTGCCACTGCGCGCCATGCAACAGACCCGCGAAGCCTATGAACGTGATGTGCTGGATCTTCTGGATTGGGTGGGCCTCAAGGGCCGCACGGCGGACCTTCCCGACACGCTTTCGGGCGGGGAGAAGCAACGCGTCGCCATCGCCCGCGCTGTCGTCACCAAACCCGAGTTGATCCTTGCCGATGAGCCGACAGGCAATGTGGACCCGGCGCTTGCCCGCCGCCTGCTGCATCTTTTCCTGCAACTCAACAAACAGGGCACCACGGTCTTTCTTGCCACCCATGATGAATCCCTGATCGCCCAAACCAAGGGCAGAGCCATTCATCTTGAGGGCGGAACATTGCGGGATCTGTAATGGCGCAACCGGGTAGCAAACTATCGCCGATCTTCCCCAAAGGGGCCGCACCCTTGCGCGCCCTCACCGTCACCATGGCAGTGATGTGTTATTTGGCATGCCTCGCCATCGGCGCATTGGTACTGGTAGACCGGGCTGCCGAAGCTTGGTCGCAGGGCATTGCCCGTGAAGTCACCGTGCAGATCAGGGAAATCTCGGGTGGCAATATGGAAAAGTCCTTGACCACTGCGCTTGCCATTTTGAAAACCACGCCGGGCGTATTGGATGCGAAAGCCTTAGACCGCCAAGAGGGGATTAAACTGCTCGAACCCTGGCTTGGCAAGATCAGCATGGACGAACTGCCCGTGCCGCGCCTCATTCGCGTGTCAGTGGATGAACAAGCGCCGCCGGATTATCCTGCATTGGAGAGATCATTGCAGGCGGAGGTGAAAGGCATCAGCCTCGATACCCATCGCCGCTGGCAGGCGGAACTGGCGCGCATGGGCCGCGCCCTCTCGCTCTTGGCCAGCCTTGTGTTGGCGCTGATCACATTGGCAAGCGTGATGCTGGTGGTCTTTGCGGCGCGCAGTGTATTGGAAGCCAATCGCTCTGTGGTCGAAGTTCTCGAATTGATTGGTGCCGAACACAAGTTCATCTCCCGTCAGAACGACAGCCAATTTCTGGCGACGGGCCTTCTTGCAGGCTTTGCCGGATTGATCGCTGGCATTGCGACATTTGCGGGCCTTGGACTTTCAGGCGGCGTGGCTGGCGACAGCGTGTCCGCAGCAGGCCGCAGTTTGCTCTTCGCACCCGCCGATGTTGAACTGCGCCTCTGGGCGGGAATGTTGTTGGTGCCTGTAGCAGCCACATTGATTGCCTTGTGGACCTCGCGCATTACGCTGATCCGCATGCTAAGACAGCACACATGATTTTCGCGCGCTCGCTTGTTTTCAATGTGTTGTTCTACATCAACACGATCCTGTTTCTGGTGCTGGGCCTACCTGTTTTGTTGATGCCGCGCATCTACGCTATCAGGACATTGCAGGCCTGGGGCCGCACTTCGAATTGGCTGTTGGCAGCAATTTGCAATCTCAAGGTCGACGTGCGGGGTCTCGAAAACATTCCGGCCGGCCCACTGCTCGTCGTCGGCAAGCACCAATCCATGTGGGAAACGTTTACCCTCCCCACGCTGCTCGATGATCCCTGCATGGTCTTGAAGCGTGAACTCTTTTACATCCCGATCTACGGATGGCCCTATATTTTCAAATTCGGTATGATCGGTGTCGACCGCAGCGGCGGTTCGAAGTCTCTCAAGGATTTGATTGCGCGAGGTAAAGAAGAAGCCGCACGTGGTCGGCAGATCGTTATTCTCCCGGAAGGCACGCGCAGATCGGTGGGTGCCGCACCCGATTACAAGCCCGGCGCTGCTGCACTTTACGCGGCCTTGAACGTGCCTTGCGTCCCCTTTGGCTTGAACGCCGGTATTTTTTGGCCGCGCCGGAAATTCCTGCGCTATCCCGGTACGATTGTAATGGAGTTCGGCAAGCCAATTCCCCCCGGCCTGCCGCGCAAGGAATTTCAAATTCAAATGGAAGGTGACATTGAATCCATCACCAACCGTTTGGTGAATATCCCCTTGACGCAAGTAAGAAAGTAGGACATATAGAAGGGCATGAGCAAGAGCCCTTCAGTTTCCCCAGATTTCTCGGTCCGTGATTTCTTCAAGCGGTTTCCCGATGATGACGCTTGTCTCGCGCACATCATGGAGCAGCGTTATGGGTTCAAGTGCTTCTGCCCTTCGTGTGGCGTTGAAACGACTTTTCATAAGATTGTTGGCCGCAAAGCATATTCAGGGGCCGATTGTGGGCACCACATCTATCCTTGTGCAGGGACGATCTTTCAGGATAGCCGCACACCCCTGCAATCTTGGTATTATGCGATCTATCTGTTTATCGCCACGCGCCACGGTGTGAGCGCAAAGGAACTGCAACGGACGCTCGGCGTAACTTACAAGACAGCTTGGCGCATGGGCCATCAAATCCGTGATCTTCTGGCCAAGGCTAACAGCTTCGAAGCCCTGAGTGGTCACGTTGAAATTGATGAAACATTCATGGGTGGCCTAAGCCCTCGTGCTGATAAAGCGCCAAACAAGGGTAAAACTGTGGTGCTTGGCATGAAGCAACGCGGTGGCCGCATCGTCACTGAGGTTGTCGATAACAATCGACGTTCCTCAGTAAAGCCTATTATTCTGGAAACAATTGAAGAGGGCGCAACAGTTTCAACCGATCAACTGCGCTCGTATCTCTTACTGGCAAACTATGGTTACGATCATGGTAGCGTGAATCACGAAAAAGAATGGGCGAATGGTATTCACCACACCAATAACCTTGAATCCTTCTGGAACATTTTCAAGAACTCAGTGCGCGGAACTCATATCCACATCAGCAAAAAGCATATGCAGCGCTATCTCAACGAGTTTTCTTTCCGCTCGAACTATCGCGCGCGCGTGAATCTGATGTTTGATCTGGCAATCGGGGCGCTTTGATTATTGTCTCAGCGTCCTGTCCAAACTTATCTAAGGAAATTGGGCCTATTCCACGTTTTGCCTCTTGATCGGCAAACTCTGATAATCGGCCATTCAATCTAGCTTCACGCAATGAAATTGTCATGCGGCCATTAGCCTATGATAGGTATCATCCGGCTGATCAAGCTCAATTACGCTGCCTGCCTGTCCTAGTAGGGCTAGGTAAGTATCCATCTCAGATTTCTTTCTTACAACCGAAACTCTGCGAGGAGGATTTTCAACCCTAGCAATATCTTGAAATTTAGTCACAACGGCAAATACCGAAGCGTGATGTTTACTAACGGGTTCAAAAATCGCCTGATTTTTGTCAGCCTGAACAAAAGCCGACACATGCCAGCGGGTGCTTGATTGCCCCAAAATTTCTACGTCTTTGCTGACAGCTTTTTGAGTGAAAGTCCGAACCAAGCGATGATAAAGAAATTCAGCATCATCGGCCTGTCGCTTTTCAGCCAGCTTCAACGCCGTAGTAACTACTGCCTCATGGGCACAATTGGCCACGGCCACAATAACAGATGGCAGTTGTTCACGAGTTGCTTTCATCACGAAAAAGGAATGGCTGTCAAAGCCCACTCCCGCCGATTTCGCAATGAATGGAGCATGCCTAGAATAAATTGCTGATGCACCCATCATTTCTGCTTCTTCATATCCAGAACCAAAATCGGACACAAAGAAATCTGGATAGGCGTCGGAGACGCGCACAACAACGCCCGCCCCACTTGGATATGTGAGAGGGACGTTAATATAGGACTTTCCATCGCGATGTTCAGCCGTCACAAGCTGCGACGCCACATCATCGATTGCCTTTTTAAAGGCGCTTGAATCATTACGGATCATCATTGTCCTCACAGCAGCACTGGTTCCCAACCAGGCTGACTGATGATTTCTATATTGGAGATTCTAAAGTTTTTACCCACAAACGCAAGGAGGCCCTGAAAATCAGTGGGCTCAATTTCGAGGGGAACGGCAATGGGCAAGTTGGACGCCTTAAGTCGTCCCTCCATTTGCAACCAATTCAAGTCAAATTTATGGAAATGTGACTGTTTTTGCGCTTGGAACCGCCATTCCTGCGGGCCGCACCCTTTGTTATCGTGAGAGTGCAGCGGTCGCCAGTCAATTCGAGAAATCGCCTTATCCCTTCGATTTTGGTCGTGATCAAATTCCAACTGAAAGAAAACATCTTCATCTGGAGCGTCTTTCAGTACACGCGCACGGAGAAACAAACTCTCGACCGTTATGGAATCAATTTCGAGCGGCACCGCGATCCATAGCCTTCCGTTACTGTCCTCAACCCATGACGGCTGAGCGGAAATTGTTTTAACTGCGTCAATGACAGCATGCACGTTGAGCATGCCAACCAACCTAAACGGGCATAACAGAAAAGGCGAATCCAGAAATAGCTAACTTGCTTCTAGGGGATATTCACCAACCGTTTGGTTGCCGAAAATCGTTCTTGACATGTTCCTAGATTTCGTTCTATGTTCGTTCCATGAACATTCTTGGCTCACCCATTTCTTCCACCGCTGCCGCAGCATTACCTGATCTTCTCGAGAGATTCTGGTATTGGCGCGGGGCCTCCGGTCAGAATTATATTCACTCGGTCTATGCGCCGGAGACTTGCCCCCCTTTGCCTGGCGCGGTTTATGTGGGCGTCAAACGCACAGGCTCCATGCGCATCGCTGTTGCCGTCGGCCGTTTCGCCGCCTTCTGGGACAAGGCACTTCCCCATGGCATGTCACAGGATTTTCGCGGCTGCGATGAAGTTCATGTCCATCTTTTGGCGCGCAGCCCGGATGCCGCAGAATCCGTGCGCCACGATCTCGCCTCGGCTCTAGGCGAGGACAGCGCAGGCAACGGCATGCATGAGACGAAATCAGTCTTTCGGATTGCCGCCTGAGCCCAACACAAAGGGTGCCAGCTCTTCCAGCCCACGATCATGAATGCCGAACTGGCGCAGATGCGTGATCGTATTGGCCACATAGTCTTTGCATGAACCCATGGTGCCCTGCCCACGATTGATGAAGGCCAATAGCTCATCCCGCGTCATCTGGGGTGCATATTGCTCACTCTGCCGCCGCACCACATAGGTGAGCGCCTGAACCTTTTCACCTGATTCCAAGACAGAAAAGCGCTTGGCCACTTCATCATAGACATCGCCCAGCATCTCGCGTGCGCGCACTTTGGCATGAACCGCCGCCCACTGCTCCGCGGCAACATCATAGACCAAGCCAATGCAAGAGCCGCCGCGATCCAGCCCCAGAACCAATCCGGGATTTTCTTTCGTGCCGCGGTAGTGGTGGGAGATGACACTGAGGCGCCGATGATAGCCCAAGAGCCGCGCCGGCCGCGCCCTCAGAAATTCAAAATCGGGCCGCCACATCAGTGAGCCATAGGCAAAAATCCGCTGTGGCATGTCCGTGCTCAATCCTTCGGGCGTCCCCGCCCGAAATCGGGTGCTGCTGTATCCTGGCCTGCCGCAATAATGCTGCGCCGTGCCTCGCGCGCCCGTGTGAAGAGGTTGAACAAAGTCTCACCATCACCCCAGCGCACGGCACGTTGCAAAACGGCAAGCTCTTCAGTAAAGCGGCCCAGCATTTCCAAAACCGCTTCCTTGTTATTCAGAAACACATCGCGCCACATGGTGGGGTCAGATGCGGCAATACGGGTGAAGTCCCGAAAGCCCGAGGCGGAATATTTGATCACTTCTGAATCCGTCACCGTCTCCAAATCCGCCGCCGTCGCCACAGTATTATAAGCAATGAGATGCGGCAGATGGCTGGTGATGGCGAGCACAAGATCATGATGTTCCGCAGTCATCAAATCAACATGCGACCCAAGCGCTTCCCAAAACTGAGTCAATTTTTGCACCGCGGCCTGATCAGCGTTTTCCGGTGGCGTTAAAATACACCAGCGACCTTCGAACAGCGTGGCGAAGCCGGAACGCGGGCCCGATTGCTCCGTGCCTGCAATCGGATGGCCCGGAATGAAATGCGCGCCTTTGGGCACATGCGGCCCGCAATCACGAATGATGGCGGCCTTCACCGAGCCTACATCCGTCACTAGGGCACCTAATTTGAGCTTCGGCCCAATGGCCGCGGCCAAGGCCCCACAAGCACCCACGGGCACGCAAAGAATAACAAGATCAGCATCAACCACTGCATCGGCAGGCGCTTCATGCACGCTTTGCACCAACCCAATCTCCAGTGCCACGCGCCGCGTCTCGGCACTTTTGGCATGGCCGGAAATTACCTTGGCGAGGCCTCTGGCCCTGATCGCATGACACAGCGATGAGCCGATGAGGCCCAAACCCAGAATGGCAACTTTTTCAAACATCACCGTCATTTCATGAATTCCGTCAGAGCCGCAATAAAGGCCTTGTTGCCTTCCTCTGTGCCAACACTCACCCGCAAGGCTTTTGGCAGGCCGTAAGCATCCACGCGCCGTACAATGATGCCGCGCGCCGCCAAAAACGCGTCCGCAGCTTGTGCCTTTTCGGCATCGGCAAAATGAACCAACAGGAAATTGCCAACCGAAGGTGTCACACCAAGGCCGAGCTTTTTGATTTCATCGGCCAGCCATGAAAGCCACTTTGAATTATGCGCCTGCGCCGTGGCCATGAAGCCTTGGTCCTCAATCGCCGCAACCCCGGCCCGAAGTGCGGGCAGGTTCACATTGAACGGCCCGCGAATACGGTTGAGCACATCGGCAATAGCAGGCGGGCAATAGGCCCAGCCCAAACGCAAAGCCGCAAGCCCATGAATTTTCGAAAACGTCCGCGTCATCACCACATTGTCATGCGCCTCAACCAAGGCCGTGCCAGCCTCATAGTCGTTGGTCATCACAAACTCAGCGTAGGCTGCATCCAGAACGAGCAGCACATGCTGCGGCAGGCCCTGATGCAGGCGCTTCACTTGCTCGGCGGTGAGATAAGTCCCTGTCGGGTTATTTGGGTTGGCCAGAAACACCATTTTTGTCTTCGCTGACACAAGCGCGAGAATGGCACCAACATCGGCCACATGGTTCTGTTCCGGTGCCACCACGGCAGTCGCCCCATTGCTGGCAATGGCGATGGGATAGACCAGAAAGCCAAATTGCGAATAGATCGCCTCATCGCCCGGGGCGAGATAGGCATGGGCCAAGAGCTGCAACAGCTCATCCGAGCCCGCACCACAAACAATGCTTTCCGCATTCAAGCCATGACGCTTGGCAATGGCTTCGCGCAGCTCAGATGCCCCGCCATCTGGATAGAGGGCCAGATCAGAAGCCGCCTCGGCAAAGGCTTCAACTGCTTTAGGACTCGCTCCAATGGGAGACTCATTGGACGACAGCTTGAAGGTCCTTCCGGTCTTGGGGCCGGATTTACCCGGCACATAGGGATCGATGCTCAAAATGCTGGGGCGCGGTTGCGGGCCGTTGATGATTGTTTTGCTCATGGCTTCGCCCTCAAACACTGATGGCCGGGCTAAAATGCCCCGCCAAAACCAAACCCAGCGCCGCATTGGAGCGTGATAGCCCGATCAGTGGCGCCTCGCGTTCCAGTAAGAATCCCGGCAGCGATGAAAGCCGCAACGCCCCACTCTTCGCCTGCCAGCTTGGCTCTGGCGAGAAATCACGCGGCAATTTGCCAGACGTGATCACCAGCGTCTCATCTTCGCCCGTGGCGGTAAAAGGTGCCTGTCCGATGACCAAGAGCCTGGGAATGCCCTCTTCTTTCAAAACTGGCAGGGCCGCAATCACTTGCGCAGCACCCGCCTTGCCTGCGACAAAACTTTCAGCCCAGGGCTGTTCGGTTTCAACCACACAAAGGTCCGAAGGCTGCGCATTGATTTGCAGGAGCGCCTGCGCCTCGTCGCGGTATTCTTCCACCGCCATTGGCCCAAAATAATCGCGTAACCGCAACCGGTGCGCCAGATTGGCATTGAGGTGACGGCTGATGTGCAGTGTGATCGGTGCCTGGTTCAGGCTGGATTGGCTGAGAATGGCCCGCCAAAGACGCACCAGAAGTTCAGGGTTCAAAGGCCCGCCTTTGGCCTTGCCCACAAGCCGCCGCAATATGGTGGCCTCGCGTGAGGGGCGCAGTGGCAAGGGCCAGGCTTCCTGCGTGCCTGCCTTGGCAAGCCGCACTTTTTCGGTGACGCCAAAGCGCTGCGCCAGAAGGCTGACCAGCCGGTCATCAATCTCGTCAATCTCCAGTCGCGCTTGTTCGAGTGCGTCTTGCATCAGGCGTTCAGAATTCATTACAGGCTCAATCTCACTGCCGTCTCCCCGTCTCCATAGGCAATGTTTGCACAGAAAGAAAGCCGCAGGCTCAGCTTTTGGCGATGGGCTGTGGGTTGCCCAGCAAGACGGGGCGAAGCCGTGGAAAAGCCCGCCGCACCAGCTTGCCCGTTGAGTATGAATAGACCTGCTTCTGAGCCTCTATCACAATGACACCCGAAAACCGCCCCAGCCCAAGGCGGCTCGCAAATTCAACCTCCTTGGCCAGGCCAATCCCGCCCCAAGGCGGCAGGGCGAGCGCATGTTCAATGCGGCTGATCGAAAACTGTGCCTGCCGAAGCAGGGCCCCGATTTGCGCGCGCGAGAAAGGCTGGCCCCGCCCAAAGGGGGAGGCATCTGACGTGGCCCACAGCCCACTCCGGTTGGGCACCACCAGCAACAGCTTGCCTTGCGGCGACAAGACCCGCCAAACCTCGGCCAGCATGTCTTCAGCACTCTCTGCAAATTCCAACGCATGGACGAGAAGAGCCACGTCCACCATATTGTCGCCCAACGGCAGATCCAGCTCATCCACCAAGGCAGAGCGAACCTTCCCCACCTGCGGCCAACGCAAAACCCCGCTGCGTGCCATCATGAATGCAACCGTACGGGCATCCGCCGAAAGATAGGGCAAGGGGTAACCAAGACCAACCAAGAGTTGGTCTGGTCGCGGCAGAACCTCTGGGGCCAGTCTCGCGGCAATCAGATCGCGCGTGCTTTTTCCCAAAGCACCGCTATAGAATTCGGCTATATCAAGAACATTCATGGCCGAAGCCTAGCGTGAAATACGGGGTTGGTCATCAACGAGGTTTGAACTTATGGCGCATATCAACATGCAACCCTTCATCTGCCTGCAAGACAATTTCGGGCTGATCCTGCATGACACACCAACCGGGGCCACCGCCTCGATTGATGCGCCAGATGCCGATGCCGTCGAAGCGCAACTGAGAAAATTCGGCCGCCAGCTCACCCATATTTTCACCACGCACCACCATGCCGATCACGTTCAGGGCAATTTGCAGCTCAAAGAACGTTTCGGCTGCAAAATCATCGGCCCCAAGGCCGAGGCCGACAAAATCCCCGGCATTGATCAAATGGTTTCGGGTGGTGACAAGTTTATGTGGGCCGGCCGTGAAGTGCATGTGCTGGATTGCCCGGGCCACACCAAGGGCCACATCGCTTTTCATATCCCATCGGAACTTTCACTCTTTGCAGCCGACACATTATTTTCCGTCGGCTGTGGCCGGGTGATTGAAGGCACGATGGAGGAGATGTTCCACTCCGTGAACCAGTTCAAGGAACTTCCGCCACATACCTATCTCTATTGTGGCCATGAATATACGTTGGCCAATTGTAAATTCGCACTTACCATCGACCCCGACAACAAGGCCTTGCAAGCTCGCATGCGTGAGGTTGAAAAGCTGCGCGCAGAAAACCGCATGACGTGTCCCGTGACCTTGGGCGACGAGTTCAAAACCAACCCCTATTTGCGTTGCAACGATTCACAAATTCGCATGAACCTGGGCATGGAAGACGCAACGGATGCCGCGGTCTTCGCCGAAATCCGCACGCGCAAGAACAATTTCAAATAGTCTTAGCCTGCCGAGTGACTGCGCTTGCTCTAGACATCGCGCACATGTTTGAGGAAGTGCCCGCCGCCAATACTAATAACCACAGCGCCAAGAATAATGGCTCCGCCGAGGACCGAAGCCCTCTCGGGCCGTTCGCCCACAAAGGCCCAAGACCAAAAGGGATTGAACACCGCGTCCAAAACCGCAATCAACGATAGGGTGATGGCGGGCACACCACGCGCACCCCACCCATAAAATATCAGTGGCAAACCAAGCTGCACAATACCCATCAGAATAAGCAGCAGAAAGTCATGCTGACTGATGTTGAAGGCCGAAGCATGGCCAAACGTTACACTGGCAAAGCCTGCAATGATGAAACTGAGAACACCACCAACGCAGATCGCCGCCATCATGTCATAGTCACGGTATTTCCGCAGCAACAGCGTTTGCAGGGCGAAGGTGAACGGTACTGCAAAACTGAGCAACAAGCCAAACCCATTGCCAACTTCGATCCCGTGCTGGGCAATCACCGCCGCGCCGACCACCGCCAAGATTGCTGAAAACCAGGCGACGATATGTGGTCGCTCGCCTGTCACCCAGGGGCTCAGCAACGCCGTGATCAACGGCGACGTGGCACCAATCACAGAAACAGTCGCCGTGCTGACATAGGTGAGGGAGGAAACATAAAATGTCGTTCCGACCGCGAAACAAAGCGCCGAAATCAAAAGCCCTGAAAAAGGAATGGCATCAAACTGGTCAACTGCCTCGCGCCCATGAGCGACGACGAGATAGACAATCAAAGATGCCGCCAGCCAAAGTCCACGCCAGCAATTGATCTGCCAGCCGTCGAGGTCGGGCATCAACCGGACAAAAAGGCCGGAAAGACTCCATCCAATGGTTGCCAAGAAGACAAAGGAAATGCCCGCATTATAGCTTGTCCGATGGCCCAAATTCCGCGCTCCGAATCGTCGTTAAGCCTAGCAAAGCCGTGAAGCATTAAAAAGCGTGTTTACAATTCAGGACAACTTTAAAGTTGAAGTTTACCCTCTCAGCCTAACATTTTCGCCATCATATGGGCTTTCAGCAATCACCGAGGTTTTGAACAACTTGCCGAGGATCTTGATATCCAATTCAGTGCCAAGGGCTGATTGATCAGGTTTTACCATCGCCAAAGCCAAGGACTTGCCGCAACGCCAGCCATAGCCGCCATTGGTGGCGCGGCCGATCAGTTTGCCTTGGCTGTAAATGGGCTCAGAGCCGCGGGCATCTGAACCTGCATCGGTCACACCATGCACTTCCATGGTCACGAAATTCCAGTTCAAGCCCTTCTCACGCCCCGCAACCAATGCGTCACGGCCGATGAATTGGCCTTTGTTGGGATGCACGAAACGATCAAGGCCCGATTCAAAGGCAGAATATTCAATTGAGAGCTCGCGCGGGATAAGCCGATAGGATTTCTCAATGGAAAGTGAAGACATGGCCTTGATGCCATAAGGCTTGATGCCAAATTCCTGGCCCGCTTCCATCAATTGGTCGAAGAGTGCAATCTGCTGTTCCACCGGCCCGTGGAATTCATAACCAAGTTCGCCGACAAAGTTAACGCGCAGCAGGTGTGACGATGCGGTGCCGACAGAAATTTCTTTTCCAGAAAGCCAGGGGAAGGCTTCGTTGGAAAGATCGGCACT
>JAYUEP010000010.1:0-24024 GCA_043739165.1 Hyphomicrobiales bacterium | reverse complement strand
CTCCTTAAGGTGGGGTGTTCAGCAGGGGGTAAAATCGGACGTGCATCATCCAGCGGGTGAACCAAACCTGTCCGCGCGTGGGGCAACCCAACGCATATTTCGCGGCTCTACTCTAAGCCGCACCCGCATCGGATTTCCCCACGCGCTTCCCTATATTTCTCCGCCGAAAATGAAACGGCGAACAAGGGCGAAGCTGCGCCCACTCCGCCCCTCTACCTGCTGGTGGGGAGAGGGTGCCCGACAGGGCGGGTGAGGGGCCTGCTCAGAGCCAAACCTCAACTGCTCTCCCCCTCATCCGGCGCTTCGCGCCACCTCCCCCCAGAGGGAGGATAAAAATCCCCATCACAAGCGCTTGATCCCCCGCAAAATTCCCTCACCACCCCTTGTGGCCCCCTTGCTCCTGCCCCCATATGAGCTATGCTGAATTCTCATAGCTCACAGGATCGCCTATGCCCTCACGTCATTCCCGCGTTATCGTTCTCGGTTCCGGCCCCGCTGGCTACACCGCCGCCATCTATGCGGCGCGCGCCATGTTGAAGCCGCTGATCATTCAGGGCATCCAGCCCGGTGGCCAGTTGACGATCACCACCGATGTCGAAAACTATCCGGGCTTCGCCAAAACCATTCAGGGCCCCTTCCTGATGGAAGAGATGAAGGCCCAGGCCGAACATATGGGAACCGAGGTCGTGGGTGACACAATCACCTCGGTCAACCTCAAAGCCCAGCCCATCAAGCTGGTGGGTGATTCAGGCACGCACTACACCTGCGACGCGCTGATCATCGCCACAGGTGCCCAAGCCAAATGGCTGGGCCTGCCCGGCGAGCAGAAATTCCAGGGCTTCGGCGTCTCAGCCTGCGCCACCTGCGATGGCTTCTTCTACCGCGGCCGCAAAGTGCTTGTAGTGGGCGGCGGCAACACGGCTGTCGAAGAGGCGCTGTTCCTCACCAATTTCGCCACTGAAGTCACTGTCGTTCACCGCCGGGGTGAATTCAAAGCCGAGCGCATTTTGCAACACCGCCTGTTCGCCCATCCCAAGATCAAGGTGGTGTGGGATTCAGAATTGGCTGACGTGCTGGGAACCGAAGAACCGCGTGGAGTCACCACAGCGCGCCTGCGCAATCTGAAAACCGGTGCGCTGCAGGATGTAACGGTGGACGGCATCTTCATCGCCATCGGCCACAAGCCTTCAACCGAATTGTTCGAAGGCCAATTGCCCTTCAAGCAAGGCGGCTATCTGATCACCGAACCGCGCAGCACCCAAACCGCCATCCCCGGCGTGTTTGCGGCGGGCGATGTGACGGATGATATTTACCGCCAGGCGGTGACTGCCGCCGGCATGGGCTGCATGGCGGCCCTTGAAGTTGAAAAATGGCTCCATGCTCAGGATGCGCAGAAACAGGCGGCAGAATAGATGGATTGGGACAAGCTGCGCATTTTCCACGCCGTCGCCGAAGCCGGAAGCTTCACCCATGCGGGCCACGAGCTATTGCTGTCGCAATCCGCCGTGTCACGCCAGATTTCGGCATTGGAAGAAGACCTCAATGTGCCGCTGTTCCACCGCCACGCCCGTGGGCTCATCCTCACTGAACAAGGCGAAGTCCTCTACCGCACCGCCCATGAGGTTTTCACCAAGCTCGCCGCCGCCAAAACCCGTCTGATGGATTCGCGCGAAAAACCCTCCGGCGATTTGCGCATTACAACAACGGTGGGTCTGGGCAGTGTCTGGCTGACACCGATCATCAAGGAGTTCATGGAACTCTATCCCGACATCAACGTGGCTTTACTTCTCGATGACCGGGAGCTGGACCTTTCCATGCGCGAGGCTGATGTGGCCATCCGCCTGCGCCGCCCCTCCCAGCCCGATCTCATTCAGCGCAAGTTGTTCACCGTGCATCATCACATCTATGCCTCGGCCGACTATGTGAAGAAATACGGCATCCCGAAAAATGTCGATGATCTCGACAAGCACAAGATTCTCGTCTTCGGCGAAACCGAAGGCTATCTCAACAATCTGAATTGGCTGGCCACCGTGGGCCGCGAGGAAGGCAATGCCCGCCGCTCCGCTTTACGCGTCAACAACGCCTACGGGTTGCGCCGCGCCGTGCAAGCCGGGGCAGGCATCGCAGCCTTGGCGGATTACATTGTGCCCTCAGATTCAAATCTGGTGCAGATCGATCTTCCCGTCGAAGGCCCTCAATTCGACACATACTTCGTCTATCCGGAAGAACTGAAAGAGACCAAGCGCATCACCGTCTTTAGAGACTTTATCGTGAACGCCGCGAAGGAGTGGAGTTTTTAGTTCCCTTAGTGTCTCAGCATCGGCACGAGCGAAACCACCAGCAGCGCCGCCAAGCCAATATTGATCACGCGGAACCAGCGCGGATCATTCATCACACTCTTCAGCGCCACGCCAAACAACGCCCATGTCGCAGCGCTCGTGAAACCCATGAAGACGAACATGCCCGCCACAATGGCGAGGCCGACATAGTAATCAGTCGCCAGCGTGTAGGCCGATAGAGCCGTCACCCCCATGATCCAGGCCTTGGGGTTCACCCATTGAAACGCACAGCCCTGCAGGAATGTCATGGGCTTGGAAGCGGCAACAGCACCACCATCAGAATGCTTGGCCGTTGCAATCTTGAAAGCCAGCCAAAGCATATAGGCAGCGCCCGCAAACTTCATCGCCGTGTAAATAATGGGATAGGCTGCAAACACCTTGCCCAGCCCCAGCCCGACGCAAAGGATCAAGACCGGAAAACCAATGCCCACCCCGGCGATCATCGGGATGGACGCGCGGAACCCATAATTGATTCCGCACGCCATCAGCAGCGTGTTGTTCGGTCCGGGCGTATAGGCGGCAATGGCAGCAAAAAGCGTGAGCGCCAGAAAGAGATCAAGCGTCATGGCGCACGCGCAATGCTCTATCCGCGACCGAGGAAGTCACCCTTGCCCAGTTCAAGGCCGATGCCACGCAGAATGTTATAGGCGGTGGCCATGTGGAAGAAGAAGTTCGGCAAGAAGGAGGTGGTATAGTAGGCGTGGCCCGACATTGTCACATCCTTGCCGGCAACTTTCAACGTCACATCGCGGGTTGCGGCGGCATCGAATGCCTTGGCATCAAGGCCTTTCAGATAATCAATCGTCTTGGCAATGCGCGCCTGCAATTCCTCGAAAGTCTTTTCTTCGTCCGGAAAAGAGGGAATGGCGGTGCCCGAAAGGCGTGCGCCACAGCCCTTGGCAAAGTCCGTCATGAGTTGAACCTGCTTGGTGAAGTTCAGCATGTCTGGATAAACCCGCAGGCCCAAAACGACTGACTTGTCGAGTTTCCTGGCTTCGATCTGGCCTTCGGCCTTCTTCAAAAACTTCGAAAGCGCGGTAAGATTGTTGACGATAAATGGAACAGTGGTTTCGTACATGGGATTTCCTATTTCAAATTGCCGCAAAAGCGCTGGATGCGCTGGCAGGCATCTTCAAGTGTGGTGGTCGCGGTGGCATAGCTGATGCGGAAGAAAGGTGATGTTCCGAATGCGGCACCATGCACGGCAGCAACACCTTCCGAAGCGAGCAGTTCCGAAACAAAATCTTCATCCGTGGAGATCACCTTGCCGGAGGGCGCGGTCTTGCCGATTGCACCTTCACAGGAAGGATACACATAAAAGGCTCCTTCTGGCGTGGCGCACTTCAGGCCCTTGGCTTGATTGAGCATCGAGACCACAAGATCGCGGCGCTCCTTGAAAATCTTGTTGTGCGCCGGGATAAAATCTTGCGGGCCATTCAAAGCTTCCACCGCCGCCCATTGCGCGATGGAAGAAGGGTTGGACGTGGATTGCGATTGCAACTTGCCCATGGCCTTGATCAAGGCTTCCGGCCCCGCCGCATAACCAATGCGCCAGCCCGTCATGCAATAGGCCTTGGACACGCCGTTCATCGTCAACGTACGGTCATAAAGCTTGGGCTCCACCTGAACCGGCGTGACGAATTTGAAATCATCATAGGTCAAGTGTTCATACATGTCGTCGGTCAACAACCACACATGTGGGTGCTTCACCAACACATCAGTGACGGCCTTCATATCATCGTGCGAGTAGGCAGCGCCAGTTGGGTTTGAAGGCGAGTTGAGGATCAGCCATTTGGTCTTGGGCGTAATCGCCTTTTCCAAATCAGCAGCCTGCAACTTGAAGCCCTTTGCTGCCGGGCACTGCACGATGACGGGTTTGCCTCCCGTCAGCAAAACAATGTCCGGATAACTCACCCAATAAGGCGCGGGCACAATCACTTCATCGGCGGGGTTCACCGTGGCCAGCAACGCGTTGAACAACACCTGCTTGCCGCCCGTGCCGACTGACACCTGCGAAACCTTGTAGTCCAAACCATTCTCACGTTTGAACTTGGCCACGATCGCCTGCTTCAACTGGGGAATGCCATCGACAGCGGTATAGCGTGTCTTGCCATCATTGATCGCCTTGATCGCCGCATCTTTGACATTGCGCGGCGTTTCAAAATCGGGCTCGCCCGCAGCAAGGCCAATGACATTCTGGCCCTCAGCCTGCATCGCCAAAGCCTTATTGGAAATGGCAATGGTGGCGGAAGGTTGAATGCGGTTCAAAGCGTCAGAAATAAAGCCCATGATCTATCCTCTTTGCGGGCGGATTTAGGGCTTGCGCGATAAAGTCGCAAGCCTCAATCGGCCGCGCAAAACAGGCGAATTCGTGGCAAGATCGCCGCGATGGCCAAAACAGGAAATGTATCGATTGTCGGCGCTGGCATCGCGGGTCTGGCGGCATCAATTGCGGCCGCCAAGACAGGTCGCGCCGCAACCGTCTATGAAAGGGCAGCAAGCTTCGATCCCGTCGGCGCTGGCCTGCAACTTGGGCCCAACGCAGTCGGCGCATTGCAAGAACTCGGCGCGTGGGAAGCTGTTGAGTCCATCGCGTCTGCCCCACCTGCGATCCACATGCGCGAAGCGATGTCTGGCAGACTGATCAAGGAAATCAAACTCGGCAAATCCTTCGAAGCGCGCTTTGGTCGGCCGTACCGTGTGGCGCACCGGGCCGATTTGCACGCCGCCCTGCTGGCCGTCGCGCGCAGCCACGCTTCCATCGATATTCGGCTAGGGCAGGAACACCGCATCAACGAAAATCAAAGCGACGGTCCTGTGATCGGCGCAGACGGCATCTGGTCAGAATCACGCAAATTCCTCTTTCCCGAATCTGTCGTTGTAAAAACGCATGACGCAATTTTCCGCAAGCTGATCCCTTGTCCTGCGCGAACAGATGTCGCGGTGCAATGTGTGAACCTGTGGCTGGCACCGGGCGGCCACGTCGTGCACTACCCCGTTGGCAAAGACCAGCGCCTCAACCTCGTGGCCGTCACCCAGGGCGAGAAACCGGAAACGCATTTCGCCAGCTCCGAAATCCTCCAAGCCACTTTCAAGTCACAGTCTGATTGGACCCCTTGGCCAGCAGCTTATGTCAAACCCCTGCCGCAATGGCATCTGAACAACACGCTTCTGATCGGAGATGCTGCACACGGCACCCTGCCCTACCTCGCACAAGGCGCTGCCATGGCATTGGAGGATGCAGCTTGCCTCGCCATGAATGATTTCAACTTTACAAAATTTCAAACTTCGCGCCTGGCACGCTGCACCAAGCTGCACCATCAGAGCCTCAGCGCGGGAAAAACCTATCACGCCAGTGGAGTTTCAGCACAGGCGCGAAACGTGGCATTGGCCCACATGCCGGAACAATTTTTTCTCAGCCGATTGGGCTGGCTCAATGATGGCCTGTCCCATTCATGACATAGTTCGCAGGCATGAAAGCGTCGTTCACTCGCCGCCAAACGCATATTGAAAGATGGAATAACGCAACGCCAATAGCGTAACTTCAACACCGAAGCCGAATCATATTTCACCCTCTGGAGACTGTTCATGAAAACCATTGCCCTCGCTCTTTCTGCGCTTGCTCTGTCAACAACCATGGCCTTCGCGGCAGGCAGCGCCGGAACTGCAGTCGGCAGTGCCCCCGCAGCGGGCACCCCACCCCCCGCCGCCAAGAATTCCCCCTTGGCCCTTCATTGCAAAAAGGGCGAAGTGGTCAAGACCATGAAGTCTCATGGCAAGTCCAAAAAAATGTGCGTGAAAGTCCATGGCAGTCTTGTGCCCGATGATGATCTTTATCACCAAGGCTATGTTCTTGCCAAAGCGGGTGAGTATGATTGGGCAATTGAAGTTCTTTCGTCTGTACAAAATCAGGACAACCCAGACGTCTTGAACATGTTGGGTTATTCGAACCGCAAAGCTGGGAGAACCGAACTGGGCATTTCATACTATGCCAAGGCGCTGGAACTGAAGCCCGACTTTACGTTGGCGCGTGAATATCTCGGCGAAGGTTATGTCGCTGCGGGCAAGATTGATTTGGCCAAGGCCCAGCTTGATGAGATCAAGAAAATCTGCGGCACCACGTGCGCCGAATACAAGGACCTGTCTGAAGCCATCGACAAAAGCGGCATCTAACCTTTTGCTGGCGTCAACCAGCTCACTTCACTCCGCCCCAGCCCTTGCACACCCAAACGTTCTGCAAGGGCTGGCATTAGCAGTTTCAGTTCTCCCTCCAACATGAACGGTGGATTGAGGATCAGCAGCCCAGAGCCTGAAAGCCCGCTGGCCTCATGTGTGGTTTTCACCCGAAGTTCGGCATGCAAAATATTTCCGATCCCGAGGCCTGTTACATCGGCGAGAAGCTGATCAACAAAATCATCAGTGGTGACCGGATACCAAATGATGATGATCCCAGTCGGAAAACGTTGGTGCCCCTGCGCCAGCATGCGAACCGCGCGGGCCGCTTCGCCTTTTGCTTCATAAGGTGGATCGATCAATACCAGCCCACGCCTCACCTTGAAGGGCAACTGTGATTTCACTGCTTGCAAGGCATCCTGTTGCAGAACCACGAGCCTCGGTTCTCCGAGATAGTTCTGGCGCAGGGTTTCGGCGTCAGCTGGGTGCAGCTCATTGGCCAAAAGACGATCACTGTCACGCAAGAGCTGTAAGATAATTTCCGGCGAACCTGGATAAAAGCGCAAGCCACCTTTCGGATTCAGCGTCGCAACACAGCGCCGATAGGATGCCAGGACGGATTCAACTTCTGGAGCAAATGGCTCGGCCAAGAGTTCAATCCCCGCGTGCCACTCAGAAGTTTTATTCGCTTCAAGCCCTTCAAGGTCATAAGCACCAATACCGGCGTGGGCATCAAGCACGGCAAAGGGTTTGTCTTTCTGCGCCAAATAATCCACCACGCGCGCCAGCACCGCATGTTTCAAGACATCTGCGTGGTTTCCGGCATGATAAGCGTGGCGATAGTTCATGGCGCTGGCGCATACATCATGGTCTGCCGAAAGGGAACCTTGTCCAAGCCCAATCTTAAGGAATTGGAAACCATTTGGCAGCAACCTGCCCCTATGAAGCAGATCTTGCAAAGTGCATTTCTGGCAATCGCCGTTGTGGGATGGGCAGCTGGTTTTGGCCTTGCCGCAGATCAGGGACCTCTGTTCGGCGCCGAGTCGACAGGCGAGTTTGAAGTGACTATCACCGATCAGCCCGCAGATGCTGTTGCTGCCAAATCCGCAGCACTAGAGACATTCTGCAAGGAGTTATCTTGCCCAAATACCGGAAAAACTGTTATGCAACCTGCGGCTGACCCTCAGCAACCATAATCCTGCCATCACTTTCGGCTTGATATAGCGCACGAGATTCGGGGGAATGGGACAATGCGGAATAAAATGAAATACATAGGGCTGGCAATGTTGGGACTAACCTTGAGCGGTTGTGCCAGCATGAACGTATTCAAAGATTCGTCAGCGGATCAAGCTGCCGCGGCGCAATCACTGGCAGCTCCTGTGGCACCACTCGCCCCCGGTGGCTTGCCGACAGACTTGAGCGCAGCCCAAATCACGACCCTGCTCACAGGTAAAAGCTGGCGTTGGAAAGGCCCCAAGAACGGCGGTGTAACGCTCTATGCTTCCGATGGCACCTCGCTGGTTGAAGTCACAGGCAAAGGCACGACCCAGGGCAAATGGCTGGCCAAAGATGGACAGCTCTGCGAAAGCTTCTCGCCAGCGCCCTTCCTGCCGCAAGGCGTGCCAATGACGTGCCAACCGTTTACCGGCACAGCAGGCAATTACAAAGTCGGCCCAGCCACCTTCAACCTCGCTTCGTAGGCTCGGACAGCCATAACTGAGGTATTGGCTTCTATGGCCGACACCGCTTCACCACACTCCTGCCACATGAATTTCATGCTGTTGCCGCGTGCTCATGACATAGAGCGCAAAAGAGGCAAGCCATGTCAAACACGCACTATTCACGTCGCAGTTTTCTGGGCAGCGCGGTGGCCCTGATCGCCAGCGTCAGCGCGGCAAATGCCGCACATCCACTCTATGGCGGCATTGATTTCATTCGCGATCCAAACCTGATCCCACCTGCCGAATCCACAGAAGATTTCCCCATTGTTGCCTATGAGCAAACTCTGCCGACGCGTTTTCGCCGCCAGCAGGTGACCATTGGCAGTCAAAGCCCCGCAGGAAATGTGATCGTCGATCCTGAACACCGCTTCCTCTATTTCATGCTCGGCGGTGATCAGGCGTTGCGCTATGGCGTGGGTGTGGGCCGCGAAGGCTTTGCATGGTCCGGCAATGCCATCATCGGCATGAAACGCAAGTGGCCGCGCTGGTTGCCGCCTGAAAGCATGGTGGAGCGTGATCCCCATGCCGCCAAATGGGCCAATGGCATGCCCGGCGGGCCAGAGAACCCTTTGGGCGCCCGCGCACTCTATTTGGAAGCCAACGGCATCGACACGCTGTACCGCATCCATGGAACCAATGACCCAACCTCAATCGGCAAGGCCATGTCCTCAGGCTGCGTCAGGATGTTGAATGAAGATGTTGCCGATCTGTTTGATCGGGTCAAACTCGGCACACCCGTGACAGTCTTGCCAAGTAGTACGCAATAAATTCGAGCGCCCAACCCCGTGCGCCTTTCACTTTGTTCATTTCCCCATGCTTGCAAGCAGGCTGCACCTGTGGCACATCGCGGCTTCGGGAAACCCATGAAATCCAAACTGATCACCAAGGGCCTATTGCTCGCACTCGCCGCCTTCGTTGCAGCCTGCTCCAGCGATCCACGCGGCGTGCGCATCGTCAATGGGGGAACGTCGGCGATCCCGGCAAAGCAGGGCGCGCAAATCCGGAACTTGGCCCCTCCTGAAATTGGCCCGGTTGTCATCGGCAAGACCTTTCAATACACGCGCAACGGTGCCTCAGGTTTCGTCACCTACAACGCAGACGGGACGTTGACGGTTCAAGACGACCAGAAGGGTCCGAGCATTGGCAAATGGAACGCCAGCGGTCCGCAATATTGCGAAACTTATAGCGCCACCCTACCGATGGAATGTGGTGACTTCAAAAGTACAGGTGATGCTTATTTCGCGGCCCAGTCACGGCTCGTTGAGATGAAGGTCTAAAACAAAAAGGCGGCAAACTACCTGCCGCCTTTTCCAAAATCATTTGAATGCAAATCAGGCCTTGGGCATTTGGCCCTTTGGTGTGAGACCATCAACCACTTGCGGCAAGACGGCTGAAAGCTGTGCCAAAATCTGGTCTGGCGTCATGCCCGTGGAGGATGAAATCTTGCTCACAAGATCAGGCCCCAAAGCCTGCGACAGCTGCGCGCCGGTGATGGCTTGGTTGGCACCTGTGCCCACCCAGCTGGTGGCAGCAGCCCCTGCCCCGTTGGCCTGCATGTGGCTGACCAGCCCACCCAACGCCCCGGCGATACCACCCGGAATTTGTGCGGCAGGTGAAGCAGCGCCCCCGCCTGTGAGGCCTTGCACGAAAGACGAAATCTTGTCGCGGTTCTGATATCCCGCCACGGCCACCAGGCCCAAAAGTGCTGCCATGGAGGGCATGTTGTTGCTTGCCATAAGATATTCCTTTCAATTGGCTGACAGCCACGATTATGGGCGTTATTGCGCCGATTTCAAGACGGGGAGTTGCGGATCAATACAATCAGGTGTTATCTTGGCAGGTACCATCATCAACGGGGAGGACTGCCACTTATGGGAATCATCGGGACCATCATCGTCGGCTTGATCGTCGGTGTTATTGCCAAGCTTTTCGTTCACGGACCGGGTGCACCAAGCGGATTTATCATGACCGCGATCATGGGCATTGTCGGATCAATTTTGGCAAGCTACATCGGCCAAGCGATTGGCTGGTATCAACCTGGCCAAGCCGCCGGCTGGATCATGTCGGTAATCGGCGCAGTCATCGTAATGGTCATCTGGGGCGCTGTCGCCCGCCGCTCAGCTTAATCACTGCGCAATCAGATTTCAAAGCCCCGGCCCGGCCGGGGCTTTTTATTTGAGATACGGGTTTGAACGGCGCTCAGCCCCGATCTGGCTGGCATTGCCATGGCCCGGCAGGAACATCACATCATCAGGCAGAGCCATGATCTTGGTCTTGATCGAATGAAGCAGCGTCTCATGGTTCCCGCCGGGAATATCTGTCCGGCCAATCGAATTTTGAAACAGCACATCGCCCATCAGCGCAAACTTGTTGGCGTCGTTGAAGAACACCACCGAGCCCGGCGAGTGCCCCGGCGCTTCGATCACCCGAAAGTCCAAACCCCCGACAGAGACAACATCGCCCTCTTCAAGCCATTGGTCCGGTGTCACGCCCTTGGCCCCGACCATGTTAAACATGGCCGCGCGGTTCGGAATATTGTCGAGCACGGGCTTGTCGCGCTCATGCGGCCCGACCACTTTCACGCCTAACTTGGCCGCCAGATCAGCCGCACCTCCGGCATGGTCGATATGGCCATGGGTCAGCAATATTTTCTCAATCTTGGCACCGGATTGCTTGATGGCATCTTCGATACGTTCAAGATCGCCACCGGGATCGACGACAACCCCTTGTTTTGTGTCATCGTCAAAAACGATGGAACAGTTCTGTTGAAAAGGGGTGACGGGAACAATGAGGATTTTGAGCGTGGCCATGGCCTCAAATAGCCGTGCTAACCCTCAAGGTCAAACCAACTGTACGAAACCCGCCGCATCGGCTAGTGACGAGCCATGCAAAACCTGCTCACGATCCGCGACCTCCTGCGCCATGCCGTCACCCAGTTCAACAAGGCAGACCTCGCCCATGGCCATGGCGCCACCAACGCCATTGATGAGGCCGCATTCCTGATCCTCGAAAGCCTGAAGCTTCCCGTTCACGACATCAATCCCTGGGCCGACGCGCGCTTGACGACCGCCGAGCGCGATGCACTCTTGGCGTTGATCGAGCAGCGCATCACAACACGCAAGCCAGCGGCCTATTTGGTGAAGCGCACCTACATGCAAGGCGTGCCGTTCTATGTTGATGAACGCGTAATCATCCCGCGCTCTTACATCGGCGAAATGTTGGCCAAGAGCCTGTTGACTAATCTGGACTTTGACTTTGAAAATGCCCGCAGCGTGCTTGACCTTTGCACCGGCTCGGGCTGCCTTGCCGTATTGGCGGCGGGGCATTTCCCCAACGCAGAAATCCACGCAACCGATCTTTCGAAAGATGCGCTCGCTGTTGCCGCCATCAATGTGAAAGACCATGGTCTGGGGGACCGCATTCACCTGCATCAAGGAGACCTGTTCGCACCTTTGGGCAAGCGGAAGTTTGATTTCATCATCTCAAACCCGCCTTATGTCGCAAAGGCGGAAGTCGATGCCTTCCCGCCGGAATATACCCATGAGCCGCAGATGGCCCATCTGGGGGGTGAGGATGGTTTTGACCTCGTGCGCAGGATTATCAAAGAGGCACCAAAACATTTGAATAAGGGCGGCGGCCTGCTGTGCGAAGTGGGAACCGGCGGCGAAATTCTCGAAGCCGAATTTCCTAATCTCAATTTCTTCTGGCTCGATGCCGAAGAGGCCGAAGGCGAAGTCTTCTTCCTCAGGTTCTAAGTCCAGAGGCCTTCTTAAAATTTTCGTAGATCGCCCGCGTATTCCGGGCCATTTCCGGCATCAAAGGCAGGCATTCTGCCTTCAAGCGTTCATAGGCCCCTGCCCCATGTTTGCGCTCCAAGGCGCGAATATATCCCGGCAAGGATGACCAGCCTGCCACAGTCTGCGGCGAAAACTCGCAATGAAACTGCGTTGAAAGGGCATGGCTCTCGACGGCCAGCGCCTGCACTGCGCAACGATCTGAAGCAGCGAGAACAACGGCACTCTGCGGAATGCGTTTAACCTCGGCATGGTGCCACTGCATCACGCGCTGATTGCCCGCCACGCCATTGAAGAATGGATGCGAGGAGGCCCCGGCGTTCGGTTGAAGCGCAACATCAAACACGCCGACCTCGCCTTCATCAGCGGAGGCCACTTCGCCACCCAGCGCCGAAGCCAGGAGCTGGTGGCCCAGGCAGACACCCAAATAGGGTTTGGCTCTGTCCCACACCCACTCGCGGATCGCCGCTTTTTCCATTGCCAAGTGGGGGAACTGGTCTTCCTGCCAGGTGTTCTGCTCACCACCCAAAACAAACATCAAGTCATAGGGTGCCAGCGATGGAATTTCTTGGCCCTCAAACACCCGCACAAAATCCGGGATGATGTGATCCTCGGCAAACCAATCCAGAAACCGCCCAGGATGATCATGATCCATATGCTGCAATATGAGCGCGCGCTTCATCATGTCTCAGAGCAATTGCAAGGCAACAGCCTGTGGCCCACGCCCACGAGCGTCGTCTTCCGTGGCAAAGGAAAGGCGCATGCCATCATCAAGATGTGGCAAGCCCGCGCGCTGAACTGTCGAGATGTGGACAAAGACATCGGACCCGCCATTGTCAGTCGCAATAAAGCCAAATCCCTTTTCCTTGTTGAAGAACTTTACGGTGCCATTCAGGCGCTGCTGCTTTTCAGAACGAGCCATGTCAAGGCTTTATCACGCGCGCCGCCACGGCATCAAGCTTTGCCAGCAACGCCGGGTCGCGCTTCTCTCGCGCCGTCATGATGGCATGTTGCAAAGCCTTGTCAGACCCCACCGCACAGGCGGGATGGTCTTGGGGAAACGCTGCGACCAGCCGCAAAACAAAGCGCTTGGCCAACGCGACATTGGCCTTCATCACACCGATCACTTGCGCCACATCAACCGCCTCATGATGCGGGTGCCATGAATCAAAATCTGTCACCATGGCCACGTTGCAATAGGAAATCTCCGCCTCCCGCGCCAGTTTCGCTTCGGGCATGGCTGTCATGCCAATGAGATCAGCCCCCCAATGGCGATGAAGTTCCGATTCAGCGCGCGTCGAAAACTGAGGGCCCTCCATCACAACCAATGTGCCGCCATCGCGGTAAGCAATTCCTTCGGCTTTAAGCGCTGCTCCCGCCAAGGCGCGCAGCGTCGGAGACGTTGGCTCACCGAAAGGCACATGGGCCACCAGTCCCGTGCCGAAAAATGAATTTTCCCGCTTGAACGTCTTGTCGATAAATTGGTCCGGCAACACGAATGTGCCCCGCGGTAGTTCTTCGCGCAGTGACCCCACGGCCGAAAGCGAAAACAAATCGGTCACACCACAGCGCTTCAACGCATCAATATTGGCGCGGTAGTTGATGGTGGAAGGCGAGAACACATGCCCGCGCCCATGCCGCGGCAAAAACACCACAGAACGCCCAGCGATCGTGCCAATGCGCAACTCGTCGGAGGCTTCGCCCCAAGGACTGGCCACGCGCTGCCACTGGGCATCATCCATCGCGATATCGTAAACCCCAGAGCCGCCGATAATTCCCAGAACCGTCCTTGTCATGGCCCCAATGAAGCCGCAACGACAACGACCGTGTCAAGGCCAATAAAAAAAACCCGGCAACGAGGCCGGGCTTTTGAATTCGCGAGCCATACAGCTCAATGAATATCGCGCCAGATCTTCTTCTTCACGGCATAGAGCAGGCCGGCAAGAATGGCGAGGTAGATCATCACTTCAAAACCCGTCTGCTTGCGCTCTTCCATCTTGGGTTCCGCCGTCCAGGCGAGGAAGGCGGATACGTCCTTGGCCATGTCGTCGACGGTATTTTTGGCACCGTCGTCATAAACTACCCGGCCATCGGTCAGCGTCCCGGCCGCCGGCATTGAAATCCAAATGCCGTTCTGGAAATAGGGATTGTAGTATTTTCCGGCAGGCGCATCCTTGGCCACGTCGGCTGGCGGATCTTCATAGCCCGTCAGCAGGGAATAGACATATTGCGGGCCACCGATGCCATTGATCAGCTGGTTGAATGTGCCATGCCAGCCTTCGCGGGCCTTGGTGATCAAGCTCAGGTCGGGCGGCAAAGCACCGCCATTGGCGGCCTTGGCAGCATCGTCATTGGCAAAGGGCGAAGGGAACGCATCGGATGGCAGTCCAGCCCGGTCAATGGATGCCCCATTGCCGTCAAGATCATGCACCTTGAACGTTGCCGCAAGCGCCTTGACTTGCTCCTCAGTGAAGCCAGGCCCACCCCTGTCAGCCAGATTGCGGAAGGACACAAACTTCATGGCATGACAGCCAGAACAGACCTCTTTGTAAACCTTATAGCCGCGCTGAAGTTGCGCCTTGTCAAAGGTGCCAAACGGCCCTTCGAAGGAATAGCCAATGGGCTTTGCGCTTTTTTCAGCTTCGGCGAAAGCCGCGCCGGAAGCGGCAAACAAGGCCGAAGCAGCAATCAGGAGTGAGGCAAATTTCTTCATGTGTCTTCTCCCCATCACTTCGCAGGCACGGCTTTGGCCAGCACATCTTCGCTGATGGAGCTTGGCAAAGCCTTTGGCGTTTCAAGCAAGCCCATCAAAGGCAGGATGATGATGAAATGCGCAAAATAGTAAACCGTAAGGATTTGTCCCCACATCACGTAAGAACCCTCCGGCGGGCGAGAGCCGATATAGCCCAGCGCCACGCACACCACGGCAAACACCCAGAACTCCAACTTGAAGACCGGGCGGTAAGTGCCAGAACGTACCCGCGAGGTATCGAGCCATGGCAGGAACAACAGGATGAGGATTGACGAGAACATCGCAATCACACCCAGCAGCTTGTTGGGGATCGACCGCAAGATCGCGTAGAACGGCAGGTAATACCATTCCGGTTTGATATGCGCTGGCGTTGAAAGTGGATTGGCCTGAACATAGTTCACCGCATCGCCCATATAGTTCGGGCCATAGAACACAAACAGCCCGTAGACGATGAGGAACGCAACAATCGCGAAACCATCCTTCAACGTATAATAGGGATGGAACGGAACGGTGTCCTGGGGCCCCTTCACCGAAATGCCAGTGGGGTTATTGTTGCCCGGCACATGCAGTGCCCAGATGTGCAGGATGACAACGCCAGCCAGCACGAAGGGCAGAAGATAATGCAGTGAGAAGAAGCGGTTCAACGTTGGGTTATCGACCGAGTAGCCACCCCACAGCCATGTGGTGATCGAGTCACCCACAAACGGAATGGCCGAGAACAGATTGGTGATCACCTTGGCACCCCAGAAGCTCATCTGGCCCCAAGGCAAAACGTAACCCATGAAAGCGGTGGCCATCATGATAAGATAGATGATCACGCCGATCATCCACAACACTTCGCGCGGCGCTTTGTAAGATCCGTAGTACATGCCGCGGAACATGTGAATGTAAACGGCGATGAAGAAGAACGAAGCGCCCGTCATATGCATATAGCGCAGCAGCCAGCCATAGTTCACATCGCGCATGATGTGTTCAACCGAAGCGAAAGCCATATCCACATGCGGGGTATAATGCATCGCCAAGACGATGCCGCTGATGATCTGAACGACCATCATGACGGCAAGGATGCCGCCAAACGTCCACCAATAATTCAGGTTCTTTGGCGTCGGAAAATCCAGCGCCTGATCTTTTACAAAAGCGACGATGGGAAGGCGCTCATGAAACCATTTTCCAATGGCGCTCGTCGGTTGATAATTTGAAGGTCCACTCATGTTCGTCTTCCGCGATTAGCCGATTTGGATTTTTGTGTCGGAGAGATATTTATAGGGAGGCACAGGCAGGTTTTCAGGCGCAGGTCCCTTGCGGATGCGGCCAGCCGTATCATATTGCGAACCATGGCAGGGGCAGAACCAGCCGCCCGTCTTGGCATTGCCTTGCACCACGGCGAATTCGCCTGAGTTGCCCAGCGGCACGCAGCCCAAATGGGTGCAAACCGCCATCATCACGAGAAACTGTTCTTTGCCGCCGACAACGCGGTTTTCGTCCGTAGCTTCGCCAATGCCCTTGAGATTGTCGTTACGTGAATTATTATCTTTCAATTCGTCCAATTTCACAGCTTTGGCCGCATCGATCTCCGCCTTGTTGCGGTGGCGCACAAACACCGGGTTGCCGCGCCATTTCAAAATCACTTCCTGGCCTTCGGCAATTGAAGCCAAGTCCACTTCAATCGAGGCCATGGCCAAAACGGCTGCGTCCGGGTTCATCTGGTTGATGAAAGGCCAAGCCGTCAAGACCGCCCCCACGCCTGCCACTGCGCCCGTGGCAATCATCAAGAAATCGCGCCGATTTACTGTATCATGTGCCGCGTCAGCCACGTCATCACCCTCATCACAAGCCGGGCCACGTCACGGCCCCAAATCCGTCGCGTTTTGGCATTGGTGGCTGGAGAAGTCTAGCCATAGGATGTCGCAGCGGCAACGACGCCTTGAAGTGACAGGATTTCCGGGTAAATTCCTCACATAATGATCGAAATTGCCCTTTACCAGCCAGACATTGCCCCCAATACCGCAACCATCGCCAGGCTCTGCGCTTGTCTGGGGTTAAAGCTGACGATCATCGAACCCGCAGGCTTCGTGATGACTGATTCCACCTTTCGCCACGCCGGAATGGATTATTTGAACTATGTTGAGCTCCGCCGCAGCGGGTCTTGGAGTGAATTCATGGCAGCCAATGCCAGCCGCCGCATCGTTCTGCTCTCAACCAAGGCGGCACAAAGCCACATATCGTTCCAATTCAGAAAGGGCGATATCCTCCTGCTGGGGCGGGAATCTGCCGGCGTGCCCGAGGAAGTCCATGCCGCGCTGCCCGACCGCGTCAAAATACCACTCAAGCCCGGCCTTCGGTCACTGAATGTCGCCATGGCTGCCAGCATGGTGGCAGGCGAAGCCCTGCGCCAATTGGACGGTTTTGTTTGATTTCGCGACTTAGCGCGGGACCGAAGCGGCGGCGATGAATTTCTCGTTACCTGAACATCTTCGCAAGTACCGCCCCTTTTCTTGGCGCAGCCTGCAGGCTAACACGTGGTCATGAACGCAAAACTTGAATCAATGAAATCCATGGCTTCAGATTGGTTCGCCCGGTTGCGAGACCAAATCGTCCATGAATTTGAAACGTTGGAGAGCGAATTCTCCGATAGCCACTTCATCAAAACGCCGTGGGTTCGCGCAGAAAATGGCGGCGGCGGAACCATGGCAATGATCCACGGTGAGCTGTTTGAAAAAGCGGGCGTGCATTGTTCGACAGTACACGGCGAATTCTCGCCAGAATTTGCGGCACAAATTCCTGGCGCAGCTGATGATCCACGCTTCTGGGCTGCGGGCATTTCGTTGATTGTCCACCCCAAGAACCCCAATGTGCCTGCCGTCCATATGAATACGCGCATGGTTTCGACCACGCGCCATTGGTTTGGCGGCGGCGCTGATCTCACCCCGGTTCTGAACCGCAGGCGCAGCCAAAGCGACCCCGACACCATCGCCTTCCATACGGCAATGAAGAACGCATGTGAAGAACATCTGGTGGCTGATTATCCGCGCTATAAAAAGTGGTGCGATGATTATTTCTATCTGCCACATCGCCATGAACCGCGCGGCATCGGCGGAATCTTCTTTGATAATCTGCATTCAGGCGACGATGCCTCGGACTTTGCTTTCGTGCAGGATGTGGGCAAGGCTTTCCTCGCCGTCTATCCTCAGATCGTCCGCAACAATATGAAGAAGGCTTGGACAGAGGAAGACCGCGACGAGCAACTTGTGCGCCGTGGTCGCTATGTGGAATTCAATCTGCTCCATGATCGCGGCACAATTTTCGGCCTGAAGACCGGCGGCAATGTTGAAAGCATTCTGTCGTCCATGCCACCTGTTGTGAAATGGCCTTGATTGGAATTCGCGATGGACCTCCGCAACGGTTTTGATATCCGCCGCTACATCCGCAACATTCCGGATTATCCCAAGCCCGGCATCATGTTTCGCGATATCACTACCCTGCTGTCAGACATGCATGCGTTCCGCGCGGCAGTGGATGAACTCGCTTGGCCATTTCTGCATGGGCAGTTTGACTATGTCGCAGGCATCGAGGCGCGGGGCTTCATCCTTGGCGGCGCTGTCGCCCACACGTTGGGTCGCGGCTTCATCCCCATCCGCAAGAAGGGGAAACTTCCGGCCCGCACCATTGGCCAAGATTACACATTGGAATATGGCGTCGACACCATTGAAATCCACGCAGACGCCATCAACAAGGGGGACCGCATCCTGCTGATTGACGACTTGATCGCGACGGGTGGAACCGCTGGTGCTGCCATTGAACTCATCCGAAAGTCTGGTGGCGAAGTTTTGGCGGCGGCCTTTGTCATTGATCTTCCCGATCTCGGCGGGTCAGATAAACTGCGTGCGAAAGGTGTGAAGGTCCACACCCTGGTGGGGTTTGAAGGACATTGAAGTGGAACGAGGGTTCTCTTTGTAGTTCTTTCCTCACTTTATCCTGATGACAACCTTGCCCTTTGAACGTCCGGCCTCAACATAGGTCAAAGCATCTCCGGTCTTCTCAAATGGAAACACCTTGTCCACCACAGGCCGGATCACACCGGATTCGATCAAGGACGTAATCTCGCTCAACTGCTGCCCTTCCGCACGCATGAACAAGAACGAATAGTGGACATCAAGGGATTTGGCCTTTTTCCGCACACTGCGGCTCAGAAAGCGCATCACCAGTTTCAAGAACGGGTTCAGGCCGAGCGCAGTGGCAAAAGCAGGATCAGGTGGCCCG
This sequence comes from Hyphomicrobiales bacterium, assembly GCA_043739165.1. Classification (GTDB taxonomy): domain Bacteria; phylum Pseudomonadota; class Alphaproteobacteria; order Rhizobiales; family Aestuariivirgaceae; genus Aestuariivirga. Next base: position 4,985 of record JAYUEP010000010.1, on the reverse strand, counting down.
GAAATCGAAATGAGTTGACCGCCCGGTTTGAGCACTTCCAGTGATTTCATGAGAGTCTTCGAATCTTGACTGTTGAGCACAAGATCATAGCCCGATAGCACCTTTTCAAAATCCTGCGTTTTGTAGTCAATAACCACATCCGCCCCAAGGCTTTTGACCAGCGCCACATTTGCAGCGCTTGTCGTCGTCGCCACTGTTGCGCCAAGATGCTTGGCGAGTTGAATGGCAAACGTTCCAACCCCGCCAGAACCTGCTTGAATGAAAACTTTCTGGCCAGGCTTCACCCTGCTCACTTCAACCAGGGCCTGCCAGGCCGTTAGTCCCACTAGCGGTATGGATGCAGCCTCCTCCATGGAGAGATTCTTGGGCTTCGACGCCACGTCGGCTTCATTGATCGCAATGAATTCGGCAAAGGTTCCAATCCGATGATCACGCGGCCGCGCATAAACCTCATCGCCCACCTTGAAGTGCCTGACATTTGCGCCCGCCTTGACAACAGTTCCGGCCACGTCGTGACCTAAAATGAATGGCAAACGGTAAGGCAGAAAAAGCTTGAACTCACCATCGCGAATTTTGCTGTCCACAAGATTGACACCTGCCGCATGAACTTGAACAAGAACATCATCAGTTCCCAATGCAGGCACCGGCATGTCGGCCGGGCGCAGTGCGCCTCCCTTTTTATATTTATCAACAACGAATGCCTTCATCATTTTTTCCTACAAATATTAAATTTGTACAAACTCTGCGGACTAAGCCAAGCCAAATTGTTTGCGCAGTGTCCTGTCAAAAAATGCGCGTGGAAGGAAACGGCGAGCAAAGGATGTTTGACGTGCGTCCTTCCCTGAAGGATAGCGCAGCTGTGGAACCCGATCTTGTGCTGCCGCCAGAACGGTGGCAGCAACATCCTCGGCCGTGTCACCTGCTGCCATGGCCGCGTCAAAGGCAGTCCGGTATTTTGCGAGCGTCTGGGCATAGGCCGCAACGGGACGGTCGCCCTGCGGAGAGTTGGCTTCGATCGAGGTTTTGGTTGCCCAAGGCTCGATTACAGAAACGCGGATGCCGAAATTACGCACTTCATGGTCCAACGATTCCGAATAGCCCTCAATGGCGTGTTTGGTAGCCGAATAGTAAGCACCAAAAGGTGCGGGTATAAGCCCCAGAACCGAGCCCATGTTCAGGATGCGCCCCTGTCCCTGTTGGCGCATGATTGGCAAAACCGCATTGGTCACACGCACGACGCCCAGAAAGTTGGTATCGAACTGCATACGCACCTGCTCGGTTGAACTCTCCTCTGCCGGACCAGACAATGCATAACCGGCGTTGTTGACCAAAAGGTCGATAGATCCGAATTCGGCATGGGCCAGCGCCACTGCTTTCGTCACAGACGCATCATCGGTCACATCGCAGGCAATCATGCGGATACCGTCGCGCACTTCGCCTGGTGCAGCCTTCCGGCTAGTACCGACGACACGGTAGCCCGCTTGGGCCAACGTCAAAGCAGTTGCCTTGCCGATGCCCGAGGACGCACCAGTTACAAGTGCCACGTTTTGAATATGTTTGGGCATTATTTTTTTCCTTTTTTAATGTCTTGCATTTCTCGATGATGTCAGTTACTATCGTTTTGATACTTAGTCAATACCAAAATGATAGTGACATGGAAAATAGTTTTGAAACCTCCTGCCCCATCGCGCGCGGTATCGCCTGCATCGGCGATACGTGGAGCATGCTTATTCTTCGTGACGCCAGTAATGGGCTCACGCGCTTTGACCAATTCCGCAAGAGCCTCCATATTGCGCCCACTATTCTGACGCGTCGGTTGGCAACGCTCACCGATGAGGGGCTATTGGAGAAGCAGCGCTATTCGCAGCGCCCACCACGCGATGAATATGTGTTGACTGCCGCGGGGCGCGACTATTTGCCTGTGCTTGCAATGTTGGGCGCGTGGGGGCGCAAATATCGCGGTGAAGGCAAGCTCACTCGGTTTGTGGATGCAGAAACAGGTATCGAAATTCAGCCAGTGGCAGTGGATGCTGTTACCGGGGCAAAAATTGGCACGCGCCCAATTCGCGCAATTACCCCTGAGTGAACTGAAAATCTTTCGGTTGGCAGTTGAAGTCCGGTCTAGGTATTAAACCTGAAGTGCATCACATCACCATCCGCCACCACATAGTCCTTGCCTTCCAGCCTGAACTTGCCTGCGAGTTTGGCCCCCGCTTCCCCATTGCCGGAAACATAATCGTCATAACCAATGGTTTCTGAGCGGATGAAGCCCTTCTCGAAATCGGTATGGATCACGCCAGCAGCAGCAGGCGCCTTGGTGCCTTGCGTGATGGTCCAGGCGCGGGCCTCTTTCGGCCCCACGGTGAAATAGGTGAACAGGCCCAATAATTCATAGCCCGCGCGGATCACGCGGTTGAGGCCCGGCTCATGCAAACCCACAGCGTCCAGAAAATCTTTCTGATCAGCTTGCGCCATGATGGCGATTTCGCTTTCGATCTTGGCTGAAACCACCACTGCAAGATTGCCCTCTGATTTTGCAAAGGCGATCACTTTGTCAGACAGCGCATTGCCCTTGTCGGCCGAAGCCTCTTCCACATTGCACACATAAAGCACGGGCTTTGATGACAGCAGGCCAAGGCCGCGGAAATTCTTTTCTTCATCAGCCGTGCGTTCAACCAGGCGCGCAGGTTTGCCTTCACGCAACAGCACCAAGGCGCGAAGCATCAACTCAGCCAATTCCTTCTGTTCTTTGTCGCCTTGCTTGCCTTTTTTCTCGGCCGCAGGTTGGCGTTTTTCCAGCGCATCCAAATCCGCCAGCATCAATTCGGTTTCAATGGTTTCGATATCAGCCAGCGGTTCAATCTTGTTGGACACATGCGTGATGTCGTCATCAATGAAACAGCGCACCACATGGGCAATGGCATCTGTTTCACGAATGTTGGCGAGGAACTGGTTGCCCAAGCCTTCGCCTTTCGATGCGCCCTTCACCAGCCCCGCAATGTCCACAAAGGTCAACCGCGTGGGGATGATCTGCTGGCTGCCAGCAATTTTCGCCAACACCTCAAGGCGTGGATCAGGCACACCCACATCACCCACATTGGGCTCAATGGTGCAGAACGGATAATTCGCCGCCTGCGCCGCCGAGGTTTGTGTCAGCGCGTTGAACAAGGTGGACTTGCCCACATTCGGCAAACCAACAATGCCGCATTTAAAACCCATGATTTCGAACCCTTGATTCAAAGCAGAAAGATGGGCGGTTCCTGCATCGGCGGGCGGGGAGAAGCAAGGAGAAAATAGGTGGCCCGTTGCCGCCTTTGGCGTGCTCCCCAGCCATCATTGGATATTGAACCTTGAATTTTTCCAACATCGGCGCAAACTCTGTCCAGCAGGATCAGCTAATATGAACCTTCAGCGCTATCTTGAACGCATTGGTTTCACTGGCAAAGCAGAGCCGACTTTTGCCTGTTTTTCCGAAGTACATCGTCGCCAGGCATTCACAGTTCCCTACGATACGTTGGACATTCAACTCGGCAGGCCGCACGATCGTGACGTTGCTCGCATTTTCCAAAAGATCGTGGTCAATAAGCGCGGTGGTTGGTGCTACGAAACCCACGAGCTCTTGTTTTGGGCCTTGCGCGAAATTGGGTTCGACGCCAGAATCGTTACGGCGGCCATTCACCGCGAGCAATATGGAGATGTGAAGCGCGGAAACCACACAGCCATTTTGGTCGATCTGGATCAGACTTATCTCGCTGATTTGGGGTTGGGTGACGGCATTCGCGACCCCATTCCGCTGGCCGAGGGCGTCTATCGCCAGGGGCGCCTTGCCTTCAGCCTCGAGAGAACATCTGATGGCTATTGGCGCTTTCGCAATCATGCCTTTGCATTTCCCACCAATTTCGACTTCAAGGATGAACCGCTTGATGACGCATTGGTCGACAGGCAATCACAGGCCTATCAGAGCGGAGAAGATCCGCTGTTCCAAAAAAAATCTTGCATGCCAGATCATGCATCCTGAAACCGTGACCTGCTTGTCAGGTCGAGTCTTGCGCATCAAAACACCTGACGGAACCAGCAAGAAGCTCATTCAGCGCGAGCAGTTTGAGGACGTGTTGCTCAAGGCCTTCGGCATCACCGACGCAGACACCATGCTGGCCTGGCCTAGGGTGGAAGCACGCCACTTTGAGCTCTTCGGAGACAAACCATTTGATGAGGTTGCCGTTACAGGGTTCTGACTCAAAACTGCAACCGGCAAACGGCACCAGTGCGGCAAACCACAGCAGCCCTACTCCGGCTTCACTCCATTCGGCCGGGGTGGTTTCATCACCAGCGCCACATTGCTTTGGAATTTCTCATCCTGCCCCGCCGCCAGCAAATCCGCATGCTCGGCCACCGTATCAAGCAGTTTCACCAACCACTCTTTGTCGTCCTTGGCAAAATTCCCCAGCACATGTGGCTGCACGAAGCGTTTGTCACCGGGGTGGCCAATGCCCAAACGCACACGCTTGAACTCCGGCGTAATATGCGCCGAGATGGAACGGATGCCGTTATGCCCCGCCGCCCCACCGCCCAGTCTCACGCGAACCTTGCCGGGCTCCAAATCCAACTCGTCATAGAACACATAAACATTCGTCAGCGGAATATCATGAAAGCGCACCGCCTCACCAACGCTGCGTCCACTCTCATTCATGAAAGTCTGCGGCTTGAGCAAAAGCACCTTCTCACCGCTCAGCGTGCCTTCAGAAAGTTCGCCCTTGAACTTCTTGCGCCATGGCGAAAAGCCATGGCTGCTGCGGATCACATCGGCTGCCATGAACCCGATATTGTGCCGATTAGAGGCATAGGAAGCGCCCGGATTGCCGAGGCCAACGAAGAGAAACATTTTGGGCATCCTCAAACCGCAATCAATAGTTTGGCTATATGTGATCATGCCCACGGGCGCAAGTTGGCGGAAACTTCTTGAAGGTGGTTCACCCAGCTGCGGT
>JAYUEP010000009.1:0-8079 GCA_043739165.1 Hyphomicrobiales bacterium | reverse complement strand
GGTTGGGAAATGAGAACGCCTACACTTCGGTTGATGGCAAGGATGGCCGTGGCACATTTCATTTCGATATCGGCAAAGACTTGCCCAAGGATGAATTGGCCAGGGCAGAAGAATTCACTGGGCTGAACTATAACAATGCTGGCGTGGCCCAGCTCGTGCCCGGCACCGATGCGCCGCAAGTGATCGTTACCAACTTTTCCGGTGGTGCCCATTGCTGCACATCAACTTACTTGTTGAGCCGCGATCAGGCGCAGGGCGGTTGGTCCATGACCAAGTCGCCAACGCTCGATGGTGAGGGCTATTGGTTTGAGGATGTCGATGGCGACGGCGCGCTGGAATTGATGAGTTCGGACAATGCCTTTTTCTATGCCTTCGATTCCTACGCAGGCTCGGCAGCGCCCATCAAGATCAGCAAGCTGCGCGGTGGCAAGATTGAAGACGTGACCGATGATCCTGCCATGCATGCGAGGCTCGTGCAAGATATGGCGGGCTTGGACTATGACGCCAAAATCCGCCCCGAATATAAAAAGTCAAACGGCTTTCTCGCGGCTTGGGTTGCTTCAAAAATCAGGCTGGGGCAGGGCGATATGGCCTGGGCCACATTCATGAAGAGTTACGACAAGCAAAGCACTTTTGGGCCGCAAGACTGTGTCACGGGCCAGAAGATTGAAGATTGCCCGGCCGACAACCTGAAACCAATTCCTATTCCTAAGGCCTTGGCCCAGTTTCTTCGAGGTAATGGTTATGGCCCGTTGCCGAAGGCCGCCGAGGCGGAGTTGAAGTAGCGGCTCAGACCGAACGTCCAAACCAACGGCGCAGAGCGACCAAGGACCAGATCGCCTCTACAAGTCCGAATGGCCAAGCCCCCTGCAGGAAACCGTAAGCTGATCCCAGCGCGCAAGCGAAGGCAAAGGCCAACACCATCCAGCTGCTGCGGCTTTCAAGGGCATAGGTCACGAGCATTGCGGAAACCGCGAAGAGGCCGAATAGCGTTAGGCCATCCATCATTGGGCACCTTCGGGTATGGTCGGTGATCCAAACACCAAGGTGAAATTCCGGCGCAGGGCTTCGTCGACCTTGGCCATCGGCGTGAAGACACCTAAGGCTGCAAGGCTGGTCAGGCCATGGTCTGATACACCACACGGCACGATCCCATCAAAATGCGAAAGATCGGGATTCACATTGAGGCTGACACCGTGGAAAGTGACACCGCGCCGCACACGAATGCCGATCGCTGCAATCTTGCTTTCGCCCCCATCGTGGCGCACCCAAATGCCCACACGCTCTTCGCGCCGCTCGCCGACGATACCAAATTCCAATAGGGAGGCGATCAACCAGTTTTCAAGCGCTGCCACAAAGGCGCGCACATCACCGCCACGCTTGGCGAGGTTGAGCATCACATAGGCCACGCGCTGGCCCGGGCCGTGATAGGTATATTGCCCGCCGCGCCCGGTTACAAAAACCGGGAAGCGATTTTCATCGATCAAATCTTCAGGCTTGGCGCTGGTGCCTGCTGTGTAAAGGGGCGGATGCTCCAATAGCCAGACCCGCTCACCTTCTTGGCCCGCGGCAATCGCTGTGACATGGGCTTCCATCTCTGAGAGTGCTTCTGGATATGCGACAGGCGCAGCAACAGTTTCCCACGCCACCGATGTAGGCGCTTGGACCAAACCCTTGATGTCACTGCGTGCAATCACGCGGGGCTTTTCCCAACTTCAGCGCATAAACGCAACTATGGAATGGGCCAAACAATCCCGTCTTAGTGAAAGGCTAAAAGTTGGGGCGGCGGTAGGAACTCAATAGATCACAAATACAGTTTGAACCCTGGCATAGGTTCCGGGCGTGGGCACGGCTTGGGCCACGAGCAGGCCTGATATTACATGCGATCCGCTGCTGGTGCCTGCCGTCGTTGCCAAAGTCAGGCCGGTGCGGATGAATTGTGCTGCTGGGCCGTTGAGCCGGACGGTCACGTTGGGCCGTGGCCCTGTGGCGCGGAAAGAGACCAGATAGGTCGTTCCTGCCGAGCAGGTGACGGTCACCGTCGATGTTGCCGTCTCAGTTCCTGTTACTTTTGTCAGGGTGCCGAAATCCATCGCCGTTGCCGTGATGCGGCAGGCCTTGAGGATGTTGACTTGGGCCGCCATCGCGCCGGATTTGCTGGCCGCAAGGGTGGGCGCCGCCATCAGAACCAGTGCGCCAAGCGTATATCCAACAATTGATGATGTCACCCGCAGGATCAAAACAATCTCCCCAATGGGTATGTTTTAGGGGAGACCTGTTACTTTTCTGCTCGGAAAACAGGTTAAGGTTTGGTGCTTGGAATGGGTAAGACCCCAGATATTGGCCGTTTTGAGCCCCTTGCCATGGCTTGCCATCCCCGCTATAGCCCGGCTTGTTAGAAAACCACACGCAGGTGTTGGAACCTCTCATGGGCCCATAAGGCCCCTCATAGAGAGCGTTCCTTCCGGTGCCGGATAACCCGGTCACACCATCTGCGGAGGATCAACCGGAGAAGGAATTATAATGGCTGTGAATTTCACAATGCGCCAGCTCTTGGAAGCAGGCGTTCACTTCGGGCACCAGACCCATCGCTGGAACCCAAAAATGCAATCTTACATTTATGGCACACGCAACGGCATCCATATTCTGGACCTGTCGCAGACAGTGCCCATGCTGCACCAATCGCTGGAAGTCATTTCAGACACGGTGGCCAAGGGTGGTCGCGTGCTGTTTGTTGGCACAAAGCGTTCGGCGGCACAGGAAATCGCTGAGTCAGCCAAGCGCTGTGCCCAGTATTATGTGAATGCCCGCTGGCTCGGCGGCATGCTCACCAACTGGAAGACGATTTCGAATTCGATCAAGCAATTGCGCAAGATTGATGAAACCATTGCCAATCAGGGCCAAGGTTTCAAGAAGCGCGAAGTTCTGAACATGGCGCGTGAGAAGACCAAGCTCGACAAGGCCTTGGGCGGGATCAAGGACATGGGCGGAACACCTGACCTGTTGTTCGTCATCGACACCAACAAGGAACAGATTGCCATCAAGGAAGCCAATCGCTTGGGCATTCCGGTCGTGGCAATCATCGATACGAATTCTGATCCTGCGGGCGTCACCTATCCGATCCCCGGCAATGATGACGCCGCACGTGCTGTGGCCCTCTATTGCGATCTTGTGTCCAAGGCCGTGCTTGAAGGGATCGAAAAGTCGGCCCATCGCTCTGGCGTTGACATGGGGGCAGCCGAGGCGCCTGTGGCTGAGGCTGTTCCAGCTGTTTGAGCTTGAATGGGGCGTTTGCGCCCCATTTCCGTCATCCCGGCGAAGGCCGGGATCCCGCTAAATTGATATGCTCTGTCGCTTGAATTCAAGCTGGACCCCGGCCTTCGCCGGGGTGACGGAGTGAAGGTGAGAATGAGGTAGAGATATGGCTGAGATTACAGCTGGCCTGGTGCGCGACCTGCGCGAGAAAACCGGCGTTGGCATGATGGATTGCAAGGCGGCCCTTTCGGCCACCAATGGCAACATGGAAGAGGCCGTCGATTGGCTGCGCGCCAAGGGCCTCGCCAAAGCCGCGAAGAAATCAACCCGTGTGGCGGCAGAAGGTCTTGTCGGCCTTTGCATCAAGGGCACAGTTGGTGCGCTTGTCGAAGTGAACTCCGAAACGGACTTTGTGGCCCGTAACGAAAAGTTCCAAACCATGGTGGCGGAGATTTCGAAGCTCGCGATCAAGGCCAATGGCTCAACCGAAGCCTTGAAGACGATGCATTTCCCCGGTTCGCCCCATGCAGTGGCTGAATATGTTGCTGAAATGGTGGCCACCATTGGTGAGAACATGACAGTGCGCCGTACCGCGGCACTGGCTGTGAAAAAGGGTGTTGTCGGTTCATACATCCACAACCAGATCGCCCCCGGCATGGGCAAGATCGGCGTGATTGTAGGTCTCGAATCCGAAGGCAAGACTGAAGAGTTGACGGCATTCGGTCGTTTGCTGGCCATGCATATTGCTGCGAGCAACCCCGTCGCCATGGATTTGGCCAGCGTACCCGCCGATGTGTTGGCGCGTGAGAAAGCTGTGCTTGAGGAAAAGAACGCCGGCAAGCCTGCCAATGTGATGGAAAAGATCGTGGCTTCGGGCCTCAAGACCTACGCCAAGGAAAACTGCCTGCTTGAACAAGCCTATGTTCATGACGGTGGCAAGACTGTTGCCCAAGCTGCTGCCGAAGCGGGCACCAAGGCTGGCGGAGCCATCACGCTCACTGGTTTTGTGCGTATGCAACTCGGCGAAGGCATCGAAAAGCAAGAGGATGATTTCGCCGCCGAAGTGGCGAAAATGTCGGGCCACTAATTTGCAAATCCGGGTGGGAATTGCGCTTGCAGAAGGCGCTGTTCCTGCCTATAGACCGCGAGCGCTTTGCGGAAAAAAGCGCCACCAAAGGATGGGCGACTAGCTCAGGTGGTAGAGCAGGTGACTCTTAATCACCGGGTCGTAGGTTCGAGTCCTACGTCGCCCACCATCCTTTCTCTCATAACTTGCAAGTGCATTTTGCGCGCCTATATTGCTGCGATTGGGGAGGCTGTGTTTTGAAAAGTCCTTATGAAATTTTGGGTGTGTCCAAGACGGCTTCGGCGGATGACATTCGTTCGGCCTATCGGAAGCTGGCCAAAAAGCTGCACCCTGATCTCAACCCCGGCGACAAGAAGGCGGAGGAGCGGTTCAAGGAAGTCTCCACCGCCAATGATCTTCTTTCCGACAATGAGAAGCGCGCTAAGTTTGATGCTGGTGTGATTGATGCGGCGGGCAACGAGAAGCCGCAGCAACAGCGCCAATATTATCGCAATTATGCCGGGCCCAATGCGGCGCGCGGTGCCTCCAATCCGAATTATGAATCGGCCTCGGCCTTTTCGGACTTCGAGGGCATGGATGATATTCTGGCGCAGATCTATGCGCAGCAGGCGCAGGCCAGACGCAATGCCAAGGGAGCCGATGTGCGCTATCATCTCAACATTCCTTTTCTGGATGCGGTTACTGGTGCCACGCAGCGCCTCAACCTGCCGGATGGTACAACAATTGATGTCAAGATTCCGGCAGGGATCGAGACAGGCCGCATCATCCGCCTGAAGGGCAAGGGCCAGGCTTCACAAGGGGCAGGCGGGCCCGGCGATGCTTTGGTGGAAGTGTCTGTGCTGGCCCATCCTCAATTCACCCGGGTAGGGGATGATTTGCTGCTCGAACTTCCCGTCTCAATCAAAGAGGCGGCATTGGGTGGTTCGGTGAAAGTGCCCACTGCCACGGGCGCCGTGATGTTGAACATTCCCGCAGGATCAAACGCGGGCACACAACTGCGTCTCAAGGGCAAGGGCGTGGCAGGCCGGGGCGACCAAATGGTGAAGCTGCGCATCGTACTGCCAAACCGCATGGACCAGCAGCTCAATGATTTCCTGAAATCCTGGACACCTGCTGCAGAGGATGACCCGCGCAAGGAGTTTCAATCATGATTTTGAAGCGCACCGAATTTCTGGCCCGCACCCATATTGACGAGCAGACACTGGAGACCTGGCTGTCGGAACAATGGCTGGTTCCTTTGCAGGAGACTGAGGCAGAGGCCTTCACCGATGCCGATATTGCCCGTGCCCAATTGATCCATGAACTTAACCATGAACTTGGAGTCAATGAAGCCGGGATCAGCGTTGCTTTGCATCTGCTTGATCAACTTCACGGCCTGCGCCGCGCGGTTTATGAACTGCGTCAGGGCAGACCGCGCGGCTAGACCTCAAGGCACGTTCCGTACAGCACCCTTGGCGGCGGAGGTGGCGAAGGCGGCGTAGGCTCGCAATGCCGTTGTCACCTTGCGAGGGCGAGATTTCATCGGTGTCCAAGCATGTTTGCCGCGCGCCAATTGTGTGGCGCGGCGTTTTTCAATCTCAGCTTCGGCCACTGCCAAATGAACCGTGCGTTTGGGAATGTCGATCTCGATCACATCACCGGTATGCACCAAAGCAATCAAACCACCTTCTTCGGCTTCTGGAGAAACATGGCCGATGCTCAAGCCCGATGTGCCACCAGAGAACCGACCGTCGGTGATCAAGGCGCAAGCCTTGCCCAAGCCTTTGGATTTGATGTAGCTTGTAGGATAAAGCATTTCCTGCATCCCTGGCCCGCCGCGTGGGCCTTCATAGCGGATGACCACAACATCTCCTGCCTTCACATCGCCGTTCAAAATTCCAGCAACTGCACTGTCTTGGCTTTCAAACACCACAGCGGGGCCAGAGAATTTTAGGATCGATTCATCGACGCCTGCGGTCTTCACAATGCAACCATCCAAAGCGAGATTACCTTTCAACACGGCCAAACCACCATCTTTCGAGAAGGCATGTTCAACCGAACGAATGGCACCTTGGGCACGGTCCAAATCCAAATCATCCCAACGCCGCGATTGGCTGAACGCTGTCTGCGTGGGCACACCACCCGGTGCGGCCAGGAAGAAATCACGTACCGTCTTGGAGTTGGTGCGCGCCACATCCCAGTGATTAATCGCAGCGCCAAGCGTTGCCGAATGCACTGTGGGCAAATCAGTGTGAATAAGGCCGCCTTTTTCAAGTTCACCCAAAATCGCCATGATGCCACCGGCGCGGTGCACATCTTCCATATGCACGTCGCTCTTGGCGGGGGCCACTTTCGAAATGCAGGGCACACGGCGCGACAGACGATCAATATCATCCATGGTGAAATTGATGCCGCCTTCATGGGCGGCGGCCAAAATGTGCAACACGGTGTTGGTGGAACCGCCCATGGCGATATCCAACGTCATGGCATTTTCAAACGCTTTGAAAGACGCGACATTGCGCGGCAACACGCTCTCATCGTTCTGCTCATAATAGCGCTTGCAAATATCAACGATGAGATGGCCCGCTTCGAGGAACAGCCGCTTGCGATCCGAGTGGGTTGCCAGGGTGGAGCCATTGCCGGGCAGCGAGAGGCCCAAGGCTTCGGTCAGGCAGTTCATCGAATTTGCGGTGAACATGCCGGAGCATGAACCACAGGTAGGACACGCCGAGCGTTCGATCGCCGCCACTTCCGCGTCAGAATATTTGTCGTCTGCGGCGGCGACCATTGCGTCGATCAAATCTAACGCCTTGGTTTTGCCCGTGGGAGCGAGATATTTGCCAGCCTCCATCGGCCCGCCGGACACAAACACAACAGGGATGTTGAGCCGCATCGCCGCGTTTAGCATGCCAGGCGTGATCTTGTCGCAATTCGAAATGCACACCATGGCATCGGCGCAATGGGCGTTGACCATATATTCAACCGAGTCTGCGATGATCTCGCGTGACGGAAGCGAATAGAGCATCCCATCATGGCCCATGGCTATGCCGTCATCCACAGCGATGGTGTTGAACTCTTTAGCCACACCGCCCGCCGCCTCAATCTCTCGCGCCACCAATTGGCCGAGGTCTTTCAAATGCACATGGCCCGGAACGAACTGTGTGAAGCTGTTCACCACCGCAATGATCGGCTTGCCAAAATCACCATCTTTCATGCCCGTGGCGCGCCAAAGGCCGCGGGCGCCGGCCATGTTGCGGCCATGTGTGGTGGTTCTCGAACGGTAAGTTGGCATGTTGCAATTTCCTGTTTGAACTCGGCTTTTAGACAATTTGTTACACTTGGCAAAGGTTACAAATCGCGTAGGGGCCTTGAAGCAGGGGCATGGGCCTCCCACCTGCCACTCACCCTAATGAAGGAGGGGGCAATATGAACACTGGATCTTATGCTTATGCCGATGGTGGTGAAGCCCGGCGCTTTTCCGGCCGGAGCCGGGCGGAGCGCAAGCCATGGTCAATCTTTGAGATTGGCGCAGTGATTGGCGGCTTCGTGGTGTTTTGGCCGCTGGGGCTTTTGGCCCTCTATCTGAAACACAGGAAAGGTGAAATCTGGAAAGGAGCATCAGAGATGCAAGGCCCATGGACTCAATGGAAATCCCCACGCGATGCGGCTGAACACTTTGCTGGAGCTTGCAGTTCCTGGAAGCGCCGGGATTGGCATGGCCGCCGCTGGGATGGCTTTTCTGCCACTGGCAATCAGGC
>JAYUEP010000008.1:0-24183 GCA_043739165.1 Hyphomicrobiales bacterium | reverse complement strand
GCACGCGCGAGGAGCCGGGTGAGCGATGCCGCAAGTCCGCCGTCATTGGCGGTCGCCGTCAATTTTCCGGTGACCACCAAGCCCCATGTTGCGGCATTGACGAACAAGGGCTTGTCGCTGCCCAAATGCTCTATCCACTTGCCATCAGAAATTTTGTCGCGGATCAATGCGTCGCGGGTGGCGGAATCCGGAATGCGCAGCAGCGCTTCTGCGAGGCACATGAGGGCCACACCTTCTTGGCTGGAGAGCGAATATTCCTGAATCAGGCTCTCAACACCCGTGCTGCTGCGTTTGGCACGTAAGGCTGTGATGAGGCGGCGGCCCGTTGCTGCGATCGCTTCCTTTTGGCGTGGTGTCACCGTTGCTGCTGCGAGCAAAGGCGCCAGGCACTCCGCCTCATCGCGGCGATAGGCAGCAGTGACCGCCCGCCGCAATGCCGTTTGCGGATGGATGGATGCGGCGAAGTTTGAAAATGGCTTTGGCGTGCTGAGGGACATGAGGCTTGCTCCTTGCCCTCAATATAGCAAAATCACATTAGGTGTTCAGCCTTTACTTTCTGATTTGGCGGGATTAACTGCCGCACAACCAGATCTTCACAGGATATTAGATGTCGAAAATTGAGATAGACAGTGAATTTGATCAGATTGATCAAAAGCTTTGCGCATTGCTGGTCGCCAATGCGCGCATGTCGATCACTCAATTGTCTGAAAAAGTTGGCCTGTCCAAAACGCCTTGTGCAACGCGGCTCAGGCGACTGGTTGAAAGAGGATATATCGAAGCGTTTCGCGCCATCCTCAACCCTGCCAAGCTTGGTCTCACGCATGTGGCTTTCGCCGAGGTGAAGCTGTCTGACACCAAGGAAAAAGCGCTGGAAGAATTTAACCGCGCAGTGCGAAAAATTCGCGAAGTTGAAGAATGCCACATGATCGCCGGGCGCTATGACTATTTACTGAAAGTGCGCACATCTGACATCCGGCGTTACCGCGAAGTTCTGGGCGAGAAAATTTCCAGCCTGCCACATGTAGCCAGTACATCCACCTCAGTCGCCATGCAGTCGGTCAAAGAGAGTGGCCATTGATGATTTGCGCGCGTGGGCCACGTCCACCAGAGCTTCTTGCAAAAGCAGCTTTTGAAAGAAAAAATTCAGTGGCGCGAAAAGCTCCCAATTGTCGTGCGTGAAACTTAGGACTGTTCAAGTTTCAAAAAAGTGGATTCGACTTGGACTTCTTTGGGGCGCAGAAAACATTGTAAAGCGTCTTCATGATGGTTTTGGCCTCTTGGCTGGCCAAAGTGTAATAAACAAACTGCGCCTCACGCCGCGTTTTAACCACACGCTCGCGGCGCAGAATTGCGAGATGTTGCGACAGGGCAGATTGGCGAATGCCCACCAGTTCTTCCAGTGCGTTTACTGATTTTTCACCATCGATCAGTTGGCACAAAATGAGCAAACGGCTCTCATTGGCCATGACCTTCAGCAAGTTGGAAGCAGATGTGGCATTCTCTTGAAGCAGCACAATATTCATGAACGACGCAAATATCGGTAAATGCGCATAGAATCAAACATAGCCTGCGATGCAGCCACCGTTCATCTTGCCTTCGCATTCGGCCACCAGATATTCATTGATCGCCGGTACTTCCCAGGCCATTGCAGCCTTGGCTGAGCCGACCCATTTGCAGGATTCAACTGGGGCACAGGTGACGAAGGCAACTTCACCTATCGGTGCACCGGAGCATTGAATTTGCTGTGCGCCCGATTTACCTCCGCCACGTCGTTACACATCAACATCTCGGAATTTTTGGAGTTCACTGCATCGAAGCGGCGCTCACGAGGATTTGTTTTATGGTGAAACGGCCTGACAATGCCTGAGGCTGATATTCCTTCCTGTCAATGTCACCGAGCACGAATCACGCTGATGCGCAGAACTTTGCTCAGAAGGATCAATCAACTGCGATGCGGGCCCAAAGTTTTAGCGCCTTTTCCAATTGAGCTTCTGTACCACTTCACGCTAACCCCGCCCCCTGATCAACAACACGCCACTGCCGGTGGTGCGAGGGAAAGTGTTTTCTGTTGCGCCCATGATGGATGGGAATGACAAAGCAATAATCCCAATAACTCAAATATTGTCGTGTGCGCTACGTGTGCAGTAAGAGAGCGATTGCTGCGTGACAGGCGTGAAGGCTTTAGGGGAGTTCCTGTTATCCGAGGTTGATGAGGAACGAATTGAGCGATCAAGAAACCGGCAAACTTGAATCCGGTATCAGCTGATCCATAGCGATCTTATATTCAACACTGAATAGCTTCCAGGTCTCCCATGTCTCACATGTTCAGTTTCTACTGTGTCTGTTGTAGCGCAGACATTGCATCACGGTGGGACAAATGGGTGATCATCACTCATGAATTTGCTGGTAGGTTTCGATGAGAGCCCCAGCGTTGTCCGTACTTGCCATCCGCTCGCCAGCTTCGATCTCGAAACCCAGTTTCACCACAAGTTCATTCATGGGAGCGGCCCGACCATGACGGCGAAGCATGTCAACAACCCAGCCATTCACTTCTTGCACTTCTGCGCGCCGGCCCTTTCGCCAGTCTTGAAGGGAGGTAACCAGAGTATCGGGCCTGGAAAAAGTTTTTAGCACTTCGTCAAAAATCTGATCAACATAACGTTCTGGGTGATTGGTCGTAATTGGGGGCATGCCGATGATGGGGATGATCTTGGCGCCGTCCGCCTGTGCCGCCTGCATGGCTTCATACCCGGCCAGTCGCATCACTTCCAGCATTCCGGGAAAACGCGCTGCATCATTGAGTGGAAGATTGACGATGGCTGATGGAATGAGTTCGGCGGCGTTGACGACAAGTTTCATCCATTTTGCCGAGTGGATATCGTCCATGACTTCGACACGACCCGAATTGCGCAGGATTTTTGCAACGGCTTCAACACGCGGCTGAGTCTTCGGATCAAGCGCACCCAGTGCAAACCACGACTCATCGTGATCATTCTGGCGATTGGTGACGCCTGGTACCCACATGTTGGAAGCTATTTCGATCACCGCACCAATCGTACGTTCACGCCCAATGATTGATGCGATGTCTTCATGGGTCATGCCGTTCTGCAGGCCGACCACCAATCCATTTTCAGCAAGAACGGGCTTGATCATCTCTGCCGCCCACCGGGTGTCGTAGGCCTTGACGACGATGAAGACCAAGTCAAAGGGCGCTTTGACTTCCGCGATCTGACAGAGGTGAAGGGCCGGCACTGCAACATTGATCGTACGGGTTGGCAAGTTCACCGTGATGCCGTTCTTGCGAATGGCTTCGATATGATCTGGCCACTGGTCAATGAAGGTAACATCGAGGCCCGCCAAGGCGAAGTCTGCCGCAATCGATGCGCCTTGTGCCCCAGTTCCTAAAAATGCAACGCGAGGCGCGTTCTTTCCATCCCAATTCATTGTCAGTATTCCTTTTTGGCGGTTGAAATATGTTTGGTCAGGTCTTCGAACTTTGTCATTGGCTTCAAATTTCCATTTGATTCAATAAATGTTCGGCAATTGCCAGACACGACGTTAATCCCGGTGACTCGATGCCAAAGAGATTTATCAAAGCCGAGCCATGACTTGCGTTGACAGTCTGAATCTCGAAATCGGCGTTGGGCGTACCCGGGCCTGAGAGTTTCGGACGCACACCGCAATAAACGGGCGTCACCTCACGTTCACTGATGCCTGGCCAAAAGCCTTCACAGGCAAGTTTGAATTTTGCTCCAATGTGCTGGTCGACATCATAGTTGAGAGTGGGAATCCAAGAGACGTCTGGCCCGAGCTTGGCGCTGCCTGCCATGTCGTTAGTGACATGGGTGCCGAGCCCGCCTTGCACTGGGATGGGATAGATGTGGCGCGAAAAGGGCGATCGTCCCGATACGCTGCAATAGCTGCCCTTGGCGAAGAACTGTGGCGGCAGCAGTGATGTGTCATAGCCTTCGATGGCCATTGCCAAGTCATGCGCACCGTGGCCCGCACAATTGACCACAAGGCGCGCGTGAATGTGCGAGATATCTGCTTCTGCGCTCTTGACCACAAGCGAGACGCCGCTGGGTGAAATTGCGCCGGACTCAACCTTGCTGTTCAGTGCCAGCAGGACGCCGCCAGCCTCAGCATCGCCCAGCAGCGTTAGCATCAACTGTCCGCTGTCGATGATCCCTGTGGATGGCGAAAGCAGTGCTGCGACGCAGCGCACTTCCGGCTCAAGGCGCATGGCCTCAGGGCCGTCAAGCCAAATAAGGTTGTCAACACGGCAAGCTTCTGCATTTTTCTGGATCGATTGCAGCTTGCCGATCTCGGCTCGCGATTGGGCGACGATCAACTTTCCGGTCTTCTTGAAGCCCACGCCCCTGGCAGCACAATATTGATAGAGTAGGGCGTTGCCGCGTGCACAAAGCTCAGCTTTGAGACTTTTTGGTTCATAGTAGATGCCGGCGTGGATGACTTCAGAATTGCGTGACGACGTATGGAGCCCGATAGCGACTTCCTTTTCAATGATCAGGACTTCTTGGCCAGACTGGGCAAAGGCTCGCGCCACCGCGAGGCCCACAACTCCGGCTCCGACGATGACGATATCAACGAAATCTGACATCTCACTCCCACTTGTTTCAAGTGCTGCGATTCAGCGCGTCTTGCACGAGAACAAAAAAATCTCGCTCCGCAAGCCCGCGCGCAGCGGCATCGCGGTAGATAAGACGCACGAGGGAGCCGAGTGGCATGTCGAGATGTGCTGCAGTGCCTATCGAGAGGAAGAGATCAACATCTTTCTCCAACATGGCCAGCGTGGCGGCTGGTTTGTAGTCGGCTTTCACCATCATGTCAGTCTTGTAGGCAATGAGGGGCGAGGCAACCACGCTTTGGTTGACCACATTCAGCATTGTTGCAATATCAAGCCCGCCTTTGGCACCAAATGCCAAGGCTTCTGCCAGCAGCGCCGAAGTTGCCGCAACCATGCTGTTCAGCACAAGTTTCATTGATCGCGCTTCCTCAGCTTCGCCAACGTGAAAACAATTGCGCGCAAATTTCTCGAAAACGGGCTGCAGCTCTTCAAACTTCGCTCGCGGGCCAGAAACAATGGCCGTCAATGTGCCGGATTCCGCCATGGTAGTGGAGCCTGACACGGGTGAGCGCAGATAGGCAATGCCTGACTGTTGCAGCCGCGCCGCCACTTGGGCGGACGCGGCTGGCGAAACCGTACTGATGTCAACGTAAGTCTTTCCGGCCGCCAAAGAGGCCGCGATTCCGCCCGCGCCACAAACGATGTCATTCAGTGCCGCATCATCGCTGATAGATGAGAACACAATGTCGGCATTTTCGCACAGCTCAGCGATCGTCTTTTTAGGCGCAAACCCGGCGTGCTCAAGACTCACTCGCATATTTTCGCTGCGGGCGAGAGGCTGGACGGAGTAGCCCGCCACCTTGATACGCTTGCAAATCGGCAGCCCCATCTTGCCTGCGCCAATCCAGCCGATGCACTTGTTCGATTGAGTCATTTTTCCAGAGCCTCTCGCGCCAGCCTGCCACGTTCTTTTGCTTCAAAGGTGCGCTTGCTCATACGGTCGAGCAATTCAATCATTTCTTTGAGATTTTCGCGCGCGATGCCTTGGGTGATAAACACAACGCGGGTGCGCTGGTCTGCGTCAGGCCAATGATCAAGCCATGTGAGTGTGTGCAAAAGATGTTGCGCGCCCTGGATGACCGCCGGGCGCAATGGCTCCTCGCGTACATTGACCAGGCCCTTCACGCGCAGAAGCGAGGGTCCCAGATTTTGCGTGATGCCATCAAGCAAGAACTGCAATTCAGCACGCGGCAACGGCTCAGAGCGACGCAGCACAAAGCTCTCCACACCCTTGTTGACCAGATGCGGGATCAAGGTCTGATCAGTAACGCCTTCAACGCCTCGGCTGCCTTCATATGCTTCGTAGTTTGAGATATTGAGCCAAGCGCGTGGGTCGGCCTTTGCATCCGCTGGATCAAACCCGGGAGATGACAATAGAACTGCCACGGCAGACGTTGACCAATCGGCAGTCTTGATGGTCGCCGTCGGATTTATTGCGCGAAGGCCCGTGGGATCAAAATCCAAACCGTGGTTAAGCAGGTCTGATTTGGTCACCACAATATCGTCGGCAAGTGCCACCTGGCGGACCGCCTCATCATGGTTCTTTGCGGTTTCTTCCCAGTTCACGGCATCAACAAGTGTGAGAACGCGCCCGACACGAAACAGGCCATCGAGGGTTGGTTCAGACAAAAAGGCCTGCAGTACTGGACCTGGCTCCGCAAGGCCTGACGTTTCAATCACAACATTGTCGAAGGCAGGTATGCGTCCCGCCTGACGGTCATGAAAAAGGCCGTTGAGTGTGCTCACGAGGTCGCTGCGGACCGTGCAACACAAACAGCCATTTTCTAGCACAATTACAGTGTCATTGCTGTTGGCATAAAGCTGGTGATCAAGGCCCACTGCGCCAAACTCATTCACGATAACGACAGTTCGCTGCAACTCAGGTGCCTTCAGCGCCAGATTGATCAATGTCGTCTTGCCGCTGCCAAGGAAACCCGTAACAAGCGTTACCGGTATGCGATTGATCCCCTTCGCTTCAGCGTTCATCACGCCGCCTTATCAGAACACTTCGCAACCGGGCAAACCACAAGAGATCAACCGGTCAGACGGGAAGTTTGTGATAATCTCGCAACCATCCTTGGTGACCACGACTTCTTCTTCGATGCGCGCTGCACCCGAACCGTCTTCTGCACCCTTCCAGGTTTCAAGGGCAAACACCATGCCTTCCTTAAGCGGCGTGTTTTGTCCACGAAAGCGCTTGGAGAAAATCGGGCGTTCCCACAGGGACAACCCAACACCGTGCCCGTATTGCAGAAGGAAGGCTTCTTCCTCGTCTTTGTAGCCAAACTCATGGGCATCTGGCCACACGGCGGCCACTTCGTCCGGCGTGACGCCCGGCTTGATCATGTCAATGGAAGCGCTGATCCACTTCGATGCAGTTTCATATGCGTCGATCTGATGCTTGTTGGGTTCACCGCAAATGAATGTGCGGTAATAGCAGGTACGGTATCCATTGAAGGAATGCATGATGTCGAGGAAGATCATGTCGCCAGGCTGGATCAGGCGGTCAGAGAAGGTGTGTGAGTGGGGGCGGCCACGTTTTCCGGAAACAGAGTTCACACATTCAACGCGCTCAGAGCCCATGCGGAACAGGCGGTCGTTGGCGATGGCCACCAGCTCGTTTTCCTTGGTGCCGGGGCGAATGTTTCGGGCGATGTCAACATAGGTGGCGTCAACCATTGCCGCAGCCATTTTTAGGAGCTCGATCTCGTCACCTGTCTTGATCTCGCGTGCATCGAGCAGTGCCTGCTGGCCGTCAACCACCATGATGCCTTCGGCCTCAAGGGCGCGCAGCATGCTCAATTCCATCAGGTCAACGCCAAGCGGTTCTTTGTCGATACCATAGTGTACAAGGGCTTTTTTGATCTGTCTTGCGAAGTCATGCTGCACATTGAGGCCCGGTGGAATAGCGCCTTGCATGGTGGTGATTGGGGCTGCGACATTGTCTTTGATCCATGGCGATGAGATGCGCTTTGCTGGTGGAGCGGGATCCCAAAGGTAAGGTTTGCCCTCTGCCGGGCATAGTGCATAGCGGAAAAACTTATCGCGCGCCCATTCGCCAATGTGAGTCGAGGTGACATAGCGGATGTTGTCGAAGTTGAAACATAGCACAGCGCCGAGACCTGCGAAGCGGATCGCTTCTTGAGCACGTTTCAGGCGTTCGGTCGAAAGCCGATGATAGTCAATACCCTGTTCCCAGTCTTTGGCTTGGGCGCCGAACGAAGCGGTAGCATGCGGACTATTGTATTTCATAATGATACTCCCAGCTCTCCGGCCCATTTCTTGGTTTCAATTATTTCTTTGAGTTTCGACAAGAAGGCAGCTGAATACGCACCATCGAAGGCACGGTGATCAAAGCTCTGCCCAATCATGCCAATCAGACGCGGCACAATGGCATCGCCAAGTTCTGTTGTGATCACAGCGGGCTTTTTGCGAATGGCATCGCTTGAAAGAATGGCAACCTGTGGGGCGTTGATGATTGGTGACGTGAATGTTGTGCCAAAGGCACCATTATTGGAAATCGAATAGGTTCCGCCACTAAGATCGGCTGGTGTAAGCTTGCCATTGCGCGCCTTGTCGATCTGGCGTCCGATGGCCTTGGCTAGGCCTTGCAAGGTAAAGTCTTGAACCCCATGAACCACTGGTACGACAAGACCGTTGTGATTCAGGTCAACAGCGATGCCGAGATTGATATCGCGCAACAGCGTGAGCGCTTTGCCGTCAAACTTCGCGTTAATGTGCGGGAATGCCTGAAGCGCGATGCAGCAGGCCCTGGCAATGAAGGGCAAATAGGTCAGGGCAAATCCGGTTTCGGACTTGAAGCGCTGCTTATGCTGTGCCCTTACGAGTTCAACTTCGGTAAAATCGATCTCGATGGCTTGGAAGACATGAGGAATGTTACGCCAATTTTCCGCAAGCCGTTCGGCCGTTCTCGCCCGGATGGTATTGAGCGTGATGACGTCGCCGCCAACAGGCACAGCAGAAGCAGAAGATGTTGTCGCAATTGATGAAATGCCCGCTGAAGGCGAGAAAGCCAGAACATCTTTCTCCTCAATCTTGCGCAGCCCTTTGGATGCAGCGTCGCGTGACAAGTCATTGATGTTGATGCCGCGCTGGGCAATTTGCCGCCGTGCCAGTGGCGTGAACCGAATGCCGTCTGGTCCCGTGGCATTGCCATAGCTGACTGTTGGCGTTTTCACTTCCTCAAAAGGCGAGAGACTCCTGGTAGCGGACGGTGAAGCAACCTGGCTCACAGGCGAGATTATGGCCGGTAGAGCTTCGCCACCCAGAACTGCGACTGTTGCGCCAACCTTTGCCGTGGCACCGGCAGATGTGTTGATTGACGTCAATTTGCCCGCGACGACGGACTCAACTTCAACGGTCACCTTATCGGTTTCAACTTCGAACAGTCGATCACCAATTTTAACCTCATCGCCCACAGCCTTAAACCAGGCGAGAATTTTGCCTTCAGCCACCGTTTCGCCAAGTTGAGGCATGATGATTATATTGGCCATAGCTTAACCGTTCATCACACGAACGACTTTATCGACGATGCGTGGCGCATTGGGCAGGGCCAAATCCTCCAAATGATCCGCCGCTGGTAGAGGAATATGCGGTGTCGTGATGCGCACGATAGGACCGTTCAAATTCCAGAATCCTTCATCAGCCACGATGGAAGCAATCTCAGCGCCCCAACCGAGCAGGCGCGGGTTTTCTTCAACTGTGAACAAACGACCAGTCTTGGCAACAGAACCTAAAATAGTTTGCGTATCCAGCGGAACGAGAGAGCGGACGTCTACAACTTCAGCATCAATACCGTGGTCACGCGCCAAAATCTCAGCCGCTTCCATGGCGCGGTGCACCATCAAGGCCAGAGCCAGAATGGTGCAATCTTTGCCCTTGCGCAAAATCTTTGCCGTTCCCAGCGTGTCAAGGATCTCGCCATCAGGCACTTCGCCTTTGGTGGCATAGAGCGCTTTGTGCTCATGGAAGATTACCGGATTGCCATCTCGCACTGCGGCGGCCATCAACCCAACAACGTCCACGGGTGAGGAAGGTGCCACGACCTTGAGACCGGGGATCATCATCGTCCAGTTTTCGACGGATTGTGAATGCTGCGCACCGAAGCGCACGCCAGCACCATTGCCAGTACGAATGACCAATGGGCATTTGATCTGGCCGTTAGTCATGTAGGCAATCTTCGGCATTTCATTGGCGATGTAGTCAAAACACACCGCGATGAAGTCCGAGAACATGATTTCGGCAATGGGGCGCAGGCCGGTCATCGCTGCACCCATGGCCGCACCGAGAATTGCTTGTTCGGAAATTGGCGTGTCGCGCACGCGTAGAGGGCCGAACTTTTCGTAAAGGCCCACAGTGGCTTTGAACACGCCGCCTGCCTTTGCGATATCCTCACCCAGAAACACGACATTCTTGTCGCGCTCCATCTCTTGGCTGATGCCGCGGATCACGGCATCGCGGTAGCTTAATTCCGCCATGCCCAGCCTCCGTCAGCATAAACGTCGGCAGTGAGAAGCTCTAATGGCGCCGCCGGTGAGGCTTTGCAGAGCTCTGTGGCATGATCAACTTTGCGCTTGCTTTCCGCCTCAATGGCTTCGATCTGCGCCTCACTGAAGCCAAAATCATTCATCCGCTGTTTGTAAATTTTAATGGGGTCGCGCTCCATCCACTTTTCCAATTCGCCTGGTGGACGATATTTTCCGGGGTCAGCACGCGAATGGCCCGAGTGGCGGTAAGTCAGGCACTCAATCAATGAAGGCCCTTCACCATTGCGCGCTTTTCCGATTGCTGCATGAGCGGCGCGGTACACGACGTCCGCATCATTGCCATCGATGACAATCTTGGGGAGGCCGTAGGCAGACGCACGATCACCAGCGGGGCTGGGCACGGCGGTCACATCGGCGTTCAGAGTATATTCCATGTAAAGATTATTTTCGCAAACAAACACCACCGGCAATTTCCAGATCACCGCGAAATTCAAGGCTTCATGGAACGCACCGATGTTGGTCGTGCCATCGCCGAAGAAGCAGACTGAGACATCCTTTTCACCCAGATATTGGGCACGCCAAGCAGAGCCGCAAGCGATGGGGAGATGTGCGCCGATAATGGCATAAGATCCCATCACACCGTGTTCGACGGAAGTCAGATGCATGGAGCCACCCTTGCCGCGCATCAGGCCAATATCGCGCAGCATCAATTCGCCGAGCATCGCTTCCATCGGCACACCACGCGCCAACGTATGGGCGTGGCCGCGATAGGTGCAGAAAGATTTGTCACCTTTTTGCATGGCGACACCAAAACCTGCCGCAATCGCCTCTTGGCCTAGCGACAGATGGCTCGTACCTTTGATCAAGTTTTGTAAAAACAGGTCATAGGCACGTTTTTCAGTATCGCGAATTTCCACCTGCTTGCGCCACAGCTCAAGGCGTGTCTCGCTGGCAATATCGTCATTTTTGATGTCTGCTGTCTTTGCCATTTTCAAACCGATTGTGATTGGAGCAGTTCGACAGCATGACGCGAGAGCGAAGCTCAAGCTAAGCTATTGAAGTGCTGCAAACGCTTCTCCCTATCGTCTTATTTTTTGCCACTGTGCCAAAAAAACCCGCGCGCGTTTTTGTAAAAATTATCAAAGTGATAATTTTTGCTAATTTCATCGCCAGCGGTTTGGCTAGGATATTACGAAATAAGAAATTCGGATCTGGGAGGATCAACCATGAAAGCTGTGCGTTTCCACGCAGCCAAGGACATTCGGGTAGAAGACGTGCCCGCGCCCTCCAAGAAGCTTGGCACCAATGACGTTTTAATCAAGCCGTTGGTGACGGGCATTTGCGGCACGGATTTGCATGAATATATCGCGGGGCCGATTGTAACGGCAGTCACTCCTCATGTTTATACAGGTGTGACCAACCCACAAATTCTGGGCCATGAGTTCAGTGCTATCGTTGCTGACACGGGTTCTTCCGTTTCCAATGTCAAAGTGGGAGACCGCGTTTCCATTCAGCCGCTGATTTCGCCCCGCGATGACTACTATGGTCGCCGTGGGCTTTATCATCTGAGCGAAAAGATGGGTTGCGTTGGCCTTTCATGGGCTTGGGGCGGCATGGGCGAATTGGCCGTTGTGAACGATTACAACCTGGCGGTCTTGCCCAAAGGTGTAACTGATATTCAGGGTGCCATGATTGAACCAGCCGCTGTGGCTGTTTATGCCGTGGATCGTGGCGGTGTGCAATCAGGCTCTACGGTTTTGGTCTCAGGCGTTGGCCCGATTGGTGCACTGACTTTGCTGGCAGTGAAGGCCGCCGGTGCGGGGCAAATTTTTGTATCGGAACCCAACCCCTTCCGCCGAAAGATGGCGAAGGAATTGGTGCCCAGCGCTATCATCTTTGACCCTACCAAAGAAAACGTGGCCGAAAAAATCCACGACATGACCGAAGAGGGTGTGGGGGTGGATGTGGCGATTGAATGCGTGGGTCTTGAGGCCAGCCTCAACACCTGCGTGGCGTCAGTGCGCCGTCAAGGCAAGGTTGTGCAAACTGGTTTGCACATGAAGCCCGCCAGCATTGATGCCATGTTGTGGGCGCTGAAAGACATCACGCTCGAAGCCACGTGGTGTTACCCCGTGCAATGCTGGTCACGCATTATCCGGATGGTTGAAGCCGGAAGTTTTCCAATCGAGAAAATTGTTACCGCGAATATCAATGCGGACAATGTTGTCAAGCAAGGCTTTGATGCGCTGCTTGATAAATCAGTCAATCACATGAAAATTCTGGTGACAGTGTAATGAGCACGCCGGTAAAAGTCGCGATGATCGGCCTCGGTTGGTGGGGCAAGAAAATGACTGCCGTTTTGAAAAAAGCGAGCAAGGACATTGAGATCGTCTGCGCGGCCGAACCGAACCCTGCAGGAGCAGAATTCGCTGCCGCCAATGGCTTCAAGCACTACGCAGATTTCAATGATGCGCTGAAACATCCCGGCGTTGAGGCTGTAATTCTTGCCACGCCCCATTCTCTACACGCCGCGCAAATCAAGGCCGCAGTAGCTGCAAAGAAGCATATTTTCTGCGAGAAGCCTCTGGCCCTTACAAAGAAGGGCGCGGAAGCCGCCGTCAATGCCTGCAAGAAAAACAAGCTGGTTCTGGGCATGGGCCATGAGCGCCGCTGGGACCCGCCCGTAGCTAAAATGTTAGAAATGGCGCGCGGTGGCGAGCTAGGTCGCATTCAACAAGTAGAAGGCAATTTCAGCCACGATAAGTTCACCACGCTGGACAAATCCAACTGGCGCTTGAACAAGAAAGAAGCGCCCGTCGGCGGCATGACGGCCACGGGCATACATCTCACCGATTTGGCCGCAGCCCTCTTGGGTCCTGCGCGAGATTTGCGCGTGTCGTGCGAAAAACTCTCATCCAATATCCCGCAAGGCGACACGATGAGTGTGCATATCCGCTTCAAAGGTGGCGGCACCGCATATGTTTCAGCTTCCCTCGCCATGCCTTTCATCTCGCGCTTTGCGGTGTTTGGTTCCAAGGGCTGGATTGAAATTCGCGACAAGGCCCATGTGGAAGCACCCGATGGTTGGGTGGTCACCTCTGCCATGGTCGGCGGGCCAATCACGGTTGTCGATCTGCCACCTGCTGAGCCCGTGAAAGACAATCTTGTGGCCTTTGCCCGCGCTATTCGCAAACAAGCAGCTTACCCAATCACCGGAAAAGATCTCATCAATAACATTTCCATTCTTGAAGCCATCATCAAGTCAGCCGCGAAAAATGGCGCTGTTGTGAAAGTTTAGGAGCAGCCACATGAAAGCCCTCGTTTTTGAAACACCAGACAATCCCATCATCATGGATATGCCTGTGCCTTCGATCACCGAAAGCGAAGTGCTGATCAAGACCAGCACCATTGGCATTTGCCATTCAGACTATGAACTGTTGGCAGGCCGTTACATCATTCCGATTTCTTATCCTGTCACGCCCGGCCATGAATGGTGTGGCAAGATTGTTGAAGTAGGCAAGAACGTCAAGAACTTTAAAAGGGGTGACCGCGTTGTTGGCGAATGCGTGGTGAGAACACCAGAGCGCTTGCATCACTTTGGATTTTCGATGAATGGCGCAGACCGCGAATATTTTAACGTGAATCCTGATTGGCTTCATAAGCTGCCTGATGGTGTGGATGACAACCGTGGCGCATTGATTGAGCCTTTCACATGTGGCTTTTATGCCGTGCTGCGTTCTGGCGGCACCAATGCATCGGAGACAGTTGTGGTTTCTGGCGGGGGCACGATTGGCCTCGTCACCGCTGCTGCTGCTATCGGTATGGGCGCGCGCGTGATTGTGGTTGACCCGATCAAACGCCGCCGTGACATTGCTTTGAAGTTGGGTGCGGCTGAAGCCGTGGACGCCAATGACAATCCGATTGAGCGCGTCAAGGAATTGACCGGCGGCAAAGGGGCCGAGCTTGTTGTTGAAGCGTCAGGCCATGATGCTTCAGTCGCCAATGTGTTCGAATATGTCCAGGAGAATGGCCGTGTCTCCATGGTCGGCCTGAACATTGGCCGCAAGATCACGTCCACGCTCGGATTGCTGCAACTCAAGAATCTTACCGTGCGCGGTTGCATCGGTTCCCCCGGTGTGTGGCCTGCTGCGATCAAATTCTTGGAACGCACGGGAATCGATCTCTCACCCATTCAAACGCATCATTTCGGCTTGTTGGATGCCAAGAAGGCTTTTGAACTGGGCCAAGATGCCCAAGCCTGCATCAAGGTGACACTCTCAACCAAAGGATTGAACTAATGGAACGCCACGCTCTCATCGCCGGTGTTTCTGGCATCATTGGCCGCCACTTGGCCGAGCACTTGATCGACAACGGTTGGGCAGTGACTGGCATTTCGCGCCACAAGCATGACTTGCCCAAGGGTGTGAAACATATCGCGGTTGATCTCACCGATGATGAAGCCACCAAGGTGGCTTTAAAGCGCGTGAAGCCAACCGATGTGTTTATCACCACGTGGCTTCGCCAGGCCAATGAAGCTGAAAATTGCCGCGTGAATGCTGGCATGGTGCGAAATTTGCTGGGTGCCATGGATGGCAAGAAGATCAAGCATGCCGCATTGGTGACGGGCGCAAAACACTACATGGGGCCCTTCGAAGCCTATGCCAAAACCAAGATGGTGACACCGTTTCGCGAAGAGATGCCGCGCCTGCCCTATCAGAACTTCTATTATGATCAGGAGGATGAGTTGTTTGCCGCTGCTGAAAAGCAGGGCTTCACGTGGTCGGTGCATCGCCCACACACGCTGATTGGCTACACTGTTGGTAACCAGATGAATATGGCGGCAACACTTGGTGCTTATGCAGCGATCTGCAAAGAGACCGGCAAGCCCTTCGTGTTCCCCGGCTCTCCCCAACAATACGAAGCCTGTGTTGACATCACTGACGGCCGTATTATTTCCAAGCAAATGCTTTGGGCCTCCAAAGCAAAAGCCGCACGCAATCAAGCATTCAACATTGCCAATGGCGAAGTGTTCCGTTGGAGCTGGCTCTGGCCGAAGCTGGCGGAATATTGGGGTGTTCCTGCGGCACCCTATCCTGGCCATGCCCAACCCTTGGAAAAACAAATGGCTGACATGGAGGCCGTGTGGGACAAGATCGTCGCCAAGCATGGCCTGCAGAAAAATTCACTCCAGACTGTGGCCTCATGGTGGCACAGCGATGCTGATTTGGGCCGCGTGATAGAAAACTTCAATGACATGACCAAGAGCCGCGATTTGGGTTTTACCGCTTATCAAAATTCGGTGCGTTCTTTCACGGATGCTTGGGACAAATTCCGCGCAGCCAAGATTTTGCCGTGAGATGATGTGAGATGAGCCAACCCGCCACCATCACATCATATTTCTCAGGCTTTCGGAGCGTTTCGATGCTACCGTTGGCGAGAAGCTTTGTGACTGTCTTGCTGTCCACAGTTGTACTCATCATTGTCTGCCGGATTTTTGCGCCTTCAAGTGTGTCGCTGGGCGCTCTGGCGGGCAGCTTGCCATTCGCGGCGGTGATTGCGATTGTGGGATTGGGCCAGTTGCTGGTGGTGCAACAAGGTGGCTTTGATCTCTCGTTGCCGGGTGCTGTGTCTCTCGCGGTTGTGGTCTCCACCCATTATCCGCAGCAGGACAATGCTCAACTGTTGCCCGCCGTGTTGGTTGCCCTGAGCTTTGCGTTGGTTGCTGGCTTCATCAATGGTGCGCTGGTCAGCATCTTCAAACTCAACGCCATCATCTCCACCATTGGTATCAACGCCTTGCTCTATGGTGCGGTGTTTGCGGTGTCTGGTGGTGTGCCTTCGATCACGACAACACTGCTTGCCGAAATCGCGGGCGGCACAAAGTTCGGCATTCCCAATGCGGTTTATTTTGCCGCCGCTGCATTGATTTTGGCTTCTTTCGTGCTGAAAAAAACCGTCATCGGCCGTCGGTTTGAGGCAATTGGTGCCAATCCTCTCGCTGCTCAAGCTGTGGGCCTGCAAGTGCAACGTCACCAGATGATGGCCTATGTTTTTGCCCAGCTGCTTTATTGCATGGCGGGCATTTTAATCTCGGGAATCACGCGCGAACCAACGGCCTTTCAGGGTGATACCCTGTTGCTGCCCTCAGTTGCCGTGGTCGTCCTGGGAGGAACTTCGCTGCTCGGTGGTCGGGGCTATCCGATCTCCACCGTATTGGCGGCCTTCTTCCTCAACCAATTGAGCCAATTCGCGCTCGCCGTTGGCGTGCCCTATTCGGCTCAAACCATCATCCAGGCCTTGGCTTTGGGTTTTGGAATAGGCGTTTACTCGCTCCGCTGGAGCGTGAACGCGGTGAAGCAAACTAAAAACGTAAAAACGGAGGATACCAATGAAACTCAAGTCTCTTAAACTGTTGGCCGCGACGGCGCTTCTCGCCCTTGGCGCCAGCAACCTCGCCCATGCTGATGTTCCATCATGGTGCGGCCCCAAGAAAGCAACCATTGCCTTGCTCGATGGCTATGGTGGCAACAGCTGGCGTCAAGTGACGACGGCTTCCGGCAAACAGACCGCATCCCTCTGCCCAAGCATCACCTCTTACGAATATGCTGACGGCAACGGCGATACCCAAAAATCCATCTCCGACATTAAGGGCATGGCCGCCAAGGGTGTTGACGCTCTCGTTGTGTTCGGCGATGCCGGCCCTGCAATGCTTCCAGCCATCACATCCGTATTCAAAGCCGGTAAGGTGATCGTGCCATATCGTGTGAATGTGGGTGGCAAGGAAGGCGAGAACTACACCAAGTTCATTGGCTCATCCTTTAAGGATGATGGCGCAAGCTGGGGCAATTGGATCAAGAGCGTATTGCCAAAAGGCGGCAACATGCTGTTCCTTTCAGGCCCAGCTGGTAACAGCCAAGGCCTGGATGAACTTGCTGGCCTGAAATCGGTTCTCGGCCCGGAATATAAGTTTGTAAACCCAGATCCATTTGCCGTGACAAACTGGGACCCAGCTTTGACACAAAAGGTTCTGACCGCTGAAATCGCCAAGAATGACAAGATCGACGTGATCATCTCAGACTTCGGCCCATCACTGGTTGGCGCACTGCCACTCTTCGGCAAATCGGGCAAATCAATCCCAGCTCTGGCAACATCCGATGGCAACTCACTGGGCTGCTTCTGGACTGACGTGAACAAAGACAATCCTGACTTCAAACTGTTCACTGTAGCGACTGGCAACGACAACGTTCGCTTGGCTGTGATGCATGCTGTTGCTGCGGCAACAGGTGGCACACCTCCAACTGAGCAAATTTTCAAGGCACCTGCGTTCGAAGATTCAACCAAAGGCAATGTGAAATGCCGCAAAGATCTGCCGGGTGCCATTTATCTGTCGTCAGAGCTCCCTGCTGATGATCAAGCGAAGGCTGTGAAGTAACTGCACCCTTCAACGCCCCGAAGGGAGAAATCTCTTCGGGGCGTAACTATTGACGGAACGAAGATTGTGGCCGCAAAAAAAGCTAAAGCAAGTGCGACTGAGACAGACGCGCCAGTGAAAGGCGACGTCACCATTCAGCTGTCCAATATCTCCAAATTCTATTCCGGCGTTCCTGCCCTTCGTGATGCGAGCGTCGAATTTTATGCTGGCGAAGTTCACGCAATATTGGGCGAAAACGGCGCTGGCAAATCCACTTTGATGAATGTCATCTCCGGCACCATTCATCCGGAATTGGGCGAGATTACCTTTCAAAGTCAGCGAATTGCGCAGATGACTCCGGAAACGGCAGCATCGTTGGGCATTGCCATTTCATTTCAACACCCGGCCATCCTTGAAGACCTGTCTGTTCTGGAAAATTTACGGGTGGCATTGCCGTCCGCTTTGTTCGCGGGCCAATCAGCAGAGGCCGTGGCGCAGAAGATGCTGGATGCTGTAGGCCTGCATCTGCCCTTGCGCACCCGCGCTGATGCGCTGACCGTTGCCCAAAAACACTTGCTTGAAATCGCAAAGGCTCTCGCCATTAAGCCCAAGGTTTTGATTTTGGACGAGCCCACTGCCTCGCTCGATCAAGATGCAACGGATATGTTGTTCGGACGCATTCGAGATGTTGTGAAATCTGGTACTTCGGTGATTTATATTACGCATCGTTTGGCGGAAATTCGCCAGATTGCCCATCGCGTAACGGTCCTGCGGGATGGGCGCAAGCGGGGCACTGGCTTGGTCAAAGATTTCAGTGATGCTGAAATTCTTGCCATGATTGTGGGCCGCACTCTGGGCTCAGCTTTCCCGCCAAAATCCCAATACACGTCGAGTGAGAAGGTTCTCTCGGTTGTCTCTCTCTCGGGCAAAGGCTTTAGTGATGTTTCCTTTGACATGGCACGCGGCCAGATCGTTGGCGTGGCTGGTGTCTCGGGAAATGGCCAGTCAGAATTGATGCGCGCACTCGCGGGCCTGCAATCTTCAAGCGGCACGATTAGTCTTGATGGTCGTACCCTCAAATCCAAAGAGTTGCTTCAAGACGCAGCTTTCATGCCCTCAGACCGCCACGCCGAAGGCTTGGCGTCGGGCCTCACAGTGCGCGAAAACGCTTCCTTTGCTGCGCTGGATAAATTCGCAGCCAGCGGTATCATGAGCCAGAAGAGCGAACGTAGTGGTGTCGGTGCAACCTTCTCCTCCTTGGCAGTGAAAACAGCGGGCATGGAAGCGCCTATTTTGTCGCTCTCCGGCGGCAATCAACAAAAAGTGGTGATGACCCGCGCATTACTTTCAAATCCACGCCTCATCATTGCTGATGAACCCACACAAGGTGTTGACGTTGGCGCTCGTGCGGAAATCTATCGCATTTTGCGCGAAGTCTCGAGTGCGGGCACACCAGTAATCGTCAATTCGTCGGACGCCGCCGAACTTGAAGGACTGTGTGACCAGGTAATCGTTCTCTCACGCGGTCGTGTGGTAGAAACACTGGCCCATGAAGATGTGAAAGAAGCCCAAATCGTTGCTGCCGCCGTTAACGCTCACGGTCATGCGGGTGTGAGCGCCAAAGATGAAGGCGTGAAAGCCAAGTCTGCTTGGCGGCACTTCTTGCAGTCCGACAACGCGCCAGCGGTTCCGCTAGCCCTCGTCATAATTTTGCTCGGACTTTTTGTTTTCAGTCAAAATACAAATTTCCTCACCACCTTCAATGTTTATAACATCCTTATGCTCGCCACGGCTTTGGGCTTTATCGCCATGGGACAGACGGTGGCGCTGTTGATGGGTGGTATCGATTTATCGGTAGGGCCGCTGGTGGGCTTCCTCGTGGTGATTGCCTCGTTCTTTATCAACGATGATAAATCCATGGGTACAATCACACTGGGATTTGTCCTGGTGTTTGTGGTCGCCTTTATCGTGGGTGCAATCAATGGCACTCTTATCCGCTTTGCCAACTTCACCGCAATTGCGGCAACACTGGCCGTCTATGTGGCGCTGCAGGGCATGAGCTTCCTGCTGCGAGATCAGCCTGATGGCTATATCAACGGCAAGGTAACTGAGATCGTCACTTATCAGGTTGGCCCCTTCCCAGTGGCCTTTCTGGTGTTGGTGGGTTTCGCTTTGGCTGGTGAGTATTTGCTTCGCCAATCGCGCCCCGGATGGCAATTGCGGGCAACCGGTTCTGATGAGGAATCTGCCCGTCGGATTGGTGTGTGGACGGATGGCACATTCGTGGCGGGCTATATTTTGAGTTCGTTGCTTACCGCATGTGGCGCAATTATGCTGATGACGCAAATCGGTGTGGGCGATCCGCGCCAAGGCGTGAATTACACACTCTCAAGCATCACTGCAGTGGTGCTCGGCGGCACTAGTTTGCGCGGTGGCCGTGGCACATTCATTGGTACGGTGCTGGGCGCAGTTTTGCTCACGGAAGTTTTAAATGCGGTCACCTTTCTTGGCCTCACGCAAACTTACCAATACATCTTCCAAGGCCTGTTGATCGTTGCAGCCGCACTGATTTACTCGACTGTGCGCAGACGCGCGAGCGCCTGATCAATAGTACCCCGCTTCACGCATCGCGGCATCAATGCGGTTTTGGCTGCGGCTCAGGGCTTCTGAATCCGTGCACTGGCCGTTAAGGGCAGCAAAGATTTCCTCACCCAAGATCTGCTCAATCAAATAATACTCCCGCACGGGTGGCCGCTGCCAATTCTGGATTTTGTTCTGCTTGGCAAGGCGATCAACAAAACTCACAATCGGCGTTGACGCGGCAGCTTCGGGATCTGCACTCACGCTGAAGCGCGGCGCAACCGGGAAACCATTCTTTACATGCTCCTTCATCGCCGAAGGCGATGCCATCCAGGAAATGGCCTCAAAGGCCAGCTTGGCGCGGGCAGGGGAGAGAGATGAAGGAACCACCAACAAAAAGCCGCCAATCGGCGAAACGCTTGTGCCTCCTGGTCCGTGCGGATGGGGATAGTAGGCGACTTTTCGTTTCACTGCAGAATGAATATCATATTCAAATCGTGCCGCACGCATTGTCCAACAATAGGTCATGGCCGCATGCCCGGTCATGAAATATTCAAGCGCCTTGTTCCAATCGATTGAGAGGATGTCCGGCGGAGACACGGCCAGCAGCTCGTGCATATATTTCAAGGTATGCCTGCCTGACTCACTCAATATGCGTGGGCGCATGGCTTCGCCACTCAGCTTGCTGTAGTCCAAGTGAATACGCGGTGTTGGAATGTTGATCACCGGGCTGCCGCAACAACCCAGGAAAAACATAAAGGAGTGGGAAACTGGCATGCCTTTGGCCGCATTCCATACCATGCCATACATGCCATGCCTTGGATCATGCAGCAGCTTTGCGGCTTCGATCACTTTCTCAAAACTGGTTGGTTGGTGTAATCCGTGGTGTTCAAACAAGTCTTTGCGAACAGAAAGCGCTTCAATGGTGCAATAAATTGGCACACCAAATTGTGTGTGGCTCCAACTACCCGTAGCCCAAATATTGGGATGAAAATCAAGTGGGTTGAGGCTGCTGGTCTTTAGAAAATCAGTCAGGGGCTGGGCCACATTGTGAACCACGCTCTCACCCAACCAAGGCATGTTGATGGCGATCACATCATATTTGCTTTCAATCCGCCGCGCGTTTTCGAAAACTTCTTCGCGTAAATCTGGCAGGTTCAATAAATTGAAATTTTTCCGTGCTGACAGTTTGTTGCGAAAGTCCGACCACATATTACGCATGCTGGCAAAATAGTTGTCATCATGCAGAAGGAAGCGGAGATCTGGCCCCACTTCTTTATCCCGATCCATAATCTCGAGCGGCGGAATGATTTGGCCCGCGAGATATGATCCACCAAAATAATAGTCTTCTGAATCTCCGCTGCCGCTTTTCAGGCCGAAGGTGTCTCCCAGCAGCCCTTTTACCTTTGACGCATAGTCGGTAAAGCCAATGGCCAATTTGCGGCTGGGCTCAAGATAATGCGACTTTCCTGTGGTGCCACGTTTGCGAAGCTGAATATCACCATTCTTTATCAGCTTGTGAATGCGGCGCATGGCGCTGGCGAAGGGCACTTCAGCCGCTGAGGCCAGAGACGACATGGTGATATTGTCACCGCGCAAATGGCTCTTCATCAGGTAAAGTATAATATTCCAATTGGGATCAGGCTCAGCTGCTTTTAGCAGCTTGTCATAGGGTGCGCGCATCCGTTCCAAAAACGTGATGATGCGCAAAAGTTCATATTCCGTCATGTGGCCAGACTAGACAGTTTCTGGGTGACAGAATAGGCTCAATTGAACTGCGGGAGAACGAAATGGCAGAACATGTTTACGGCATGCATCACATCGGCATCACGGTGCCGAATATTGAAGAGGGCATCACTTTTTTCAAAGCTGTTTTTGGTGCCATAGAAGTATTTCACACCGGCGCGTTTAATGTTGACGATGCTTTCATGGAACGGAAATTGGGCGCCGCTCCTCACTCCCGCATCCGTGACCTTGTGTTCCTGCGCTGTGGCAATGGCACCAGTGTTGAACTCTTCGAATATAGCGGAGAAGACAGCAAAACACGACCTAAGCGCGTGTCCGAAGTCGGCGGCGTTCACCTTTGCTTTGAAGTGGAAGACGTTTTTGCCTCCGCAAAGCGGCTCGAGGCGCAAGGCATTGCATTGCTCGAAGGCCCCAATACGGTAGAGGAGGGGCCGTTGGCTGGTTTTAGCTGGGTCTATTTTGAGTCACCCTGGGGGCAAATGCTCGAAGTCGCCAGCTTTGATAAGCTGGGCTATGAAGAAGACAGCAAGCACCACTTGTGGCGAGCCAAGCTTCAGGGACAGTAACTAATGTGCCCATGACGCCGGGCTTTGCGAGGCCGAAACAATGCCGATCACATGTGTGGATGTTCACTGGTTTTCACGCCTTTTCTAATTGAGCTTGCGCACCACTTCACGCTAAACCCGCCCCATGATCAACAACACGCCACCGCCGGTGGCACGCGGGAAAGTATTTGCCGTTGCGCCCATGATGGATTGGACAGACCGGCATTGCCGCATCTTCCATCGCAGCCTCACGCGCGCGGCGTTGCTCTACACCGAAATGGTGACGGCGCAGGCCATCATCCGCGGCGACCGGCAAAAGCTCTTGAGCTTTGATGCGCAGGAACACCCGCTGGCTTTGCAGCTGGGAGGCAGCGATCCGCTTCTGCTTGCCGAAGCTGCAAAGATTGGTGAAGGCTTTGGCTACGATGAAATCAATCTCAACGTCGGCTGCCCGTCAGACCGCGTGCAAGGCGGCCACTTTGGCGCTTGCATGATGGCGGAGCCGCTGCTGGTTGCAGAATGTTTTGCCGCCATGCAGGGCGCAGTCAAAGTTCCGGTCACCATCAAATGCCGCATCGGTGTGGATGATCAAGATGAAGAGACGGCGCTCGACGCCTTTGTTGGCACCGTTGCCGCTGCAGGCTGCAAGAGATTCATCGTCCACGCACGCAAGGCTTGGCTTCAGGGCCTGAGCCCTAAAGAGAACCGTGAAATCCCGCCGCTGAATTATGACCGCGTGTTGCGCCTGAAAGCGGCGAACCCGTCGCTCAACATCAGCCTCAATGGCGGGTTGGCGACAGTCGGCGCGGGCTTGCCCGTGTTGGAAACACTCGATGGCATCATGCTGGGCCGCACCGCCTATCACAACCCGTGGATTTTGACCGAGGTCGATCCGGTCTTCTCAAGTAAGCCAGCGCCAACTGCCACGCGGCGCGAAGCGGCGCTTGCCATGTTGCCCTATATCGAGAAACATTGCGCGTCAGGCGCACCCTTGCATCACATCACCCGCCACATGCTAGGGCTCTATCACGCGCAGGCTGGCGGCAGACTGTGGCGGCAGATTCTCACTGTGGAGGGCCAAAAGCGCGGGGCGGGGGTGGAAGTTATTCTGCAGGCACTCGAGGCAGTAGTGCATCAGACGGCACAGGTAGCAGCTTAATTTGAGGTCTAGCGCGTCAGCCGTCCCGCCCGCCCGCCGCGCCGTGATTTCCGCATCGTCATTGTCGCCATGCGCTCGGGCAGAGCTTCCACCACGCGGTGCCGTTCGACGGGGGCCATGCCCAGCCAGCCCGCAATTTCCATGCGGGTGCGCCCGCAGCCAATGCACAGCTGCGTTTCAGGATCAACGACGCAAACCTTGACGCAAGGTGTTTCGATCGCGGATGTCGGAAGAGAGTCCATCAATGCCATTCAAACAAAAAGCCGAAGGCTTCTCCCTCCGGCAGCGACGCAATATCAAAGGAAACGTCAGTTCTTCAAGGTCAAAGTACCATTTTCGGATTTGAAGCTGGAAAGCTTGGAAAGAAAGCTCATGCCCAAAAGCGTGCCGTTGAGCGCCCCCTCCGGCAGCACCAGTGCATCAACATTGTCGACGCGCACATTATCAACTTCCACGCGGTCAAGCCTTACCCGCGCAGCCTTCACAACTCCATTGGCGGTGGAAACGCCGACGTCATAGGTCAGGTTGTGCGGATGGAGGCCTACGGTGTCAGCATCTTCATAGGACAGTGCTACCGCACTGGCTCC
>JAYUEP010000007.1:0-24192 GCA_043739165.1 Hyphomicrobiales bacterium | reverse complement strand
CCTTGCTCCGAAGGCAAAGGTCACAGGTCCGAATCCTGTCGGGCGCGCTAATGTCTTCGATTGGTTGCCACGCCAGTTTCACCGGGCGGCTGCCGGTCAGAGTCGACAACTTTTGCATATCTGGCTTCTGTCAATTGAGTTCCCGGAGCTGCAATCGCCCGATTGAAAATCTTGGGCAGTTTTCAAATCGCTCCTCGACTGGCTGAGGCGTCATCCATGATCGGATTTGACAGCAGGCCAATATTTTCAATTTCGATTTCGCAGATGTCGCCCTGCTTCATGAATACGGGCGGCTTGCGTGCGTAGCCCACACCTGAGGGTGTGCCCATGACGATCATATCGCCGGGTTCGAGCGTGATTGCTTGCGTGATGGTCACAATTGTTTCCGCAACGGGGAACATCATGTTTCTGGTGTTGTCGGATTGCATAACCTGACCGTTGAGACGAGATTCAATCTTGAGGCCAGAAGCTCCCGCCGGCAATTCATCCGGTGTGACCAGATATGGGCCAAAGCCACCGGTTTGATCGAAATTCTTGCCAATGGTCCATTGCGTTGTTCGTCTTTGATAATCCCGCAATGTGCCGTCGTTGAAACACGAATAGCCCGCAACCGCATTTAACGCCGTTTCCATCGTCGCGTGGCGGATGCGCTTGCCAATCACCAGAACCAACTCTGCCTCGAAATCCAGCTTGTCGGAAATGGCTGGGCGGATGATGGGCTTGTCATGTGCCACCAGCGAGCTTAGCCCACGCATGAAAATCGTTGGATAATCGACGACCTGATTGTTGCCCTCTTTTACGTGTTCCAAATAGTTGAGCCCGAGACAGAAAATTTTGCCGGGATCGTTGACAGGCAAGCCGTGGGCGATGACGCTTAGCGGGCGTCCATGCAGTGGCTTTGCAGATTTTGCGAGCGCTGCCAAATCAATGAGCGTGCCGCCGCCGCGCAGATAAGCACCGAGGCCTTTGGGCAGGCGCGGCTCTGCCAAATTGAGATCAACGACGTTATCCCCGACGATGGCGCCAATGTGATGTTCCTCACCATGTTCAAATGTTACAAACCGCATGTCTCGTTCCTTTATGAAGTGGGCGTTGCCAGGCCAAGTATCTCGCGCGCCTGACGCCATGTCGCCACCGGGCGCTGATGCCGATCGCAAATTTCGACTGCGCGCTTGACCAAGGCCGCGTTTGAAGGCGCAAGAATATTCTTGTCCAGCCGCACATTGTCTTCCATGCCCGTGCGGGTGTGGCCGCCCTTGGTGATCGACCATTCATTGATGATGCGTTGCGCCGGGCCGATGCCAGCAGCGCACCACTGCGCACCGGGCGAGAGCCGTTTCAAAGTTTCGATATAAAAGTCAAAGATGCGCTCATCCGCGGGCATGGCATTTTTGACACCCATGACGAATTGCACATAGAGCGGGCCTTTGAGACGCCCGTCATTTTGCATCGCGGCGGCTTGTACGATGTGCGAAAGATCGAAACATTCAAGCTCCGGCTTGATACCGTAGTGCAACATTTCCGATGCCAGCCAGTCAACCAGATCGGGTGGATTTTCATAGACGCGCGTTGGGAAATTGTTGGAACCTGTGGTGAGCGAGGCCATATCGGGTCGCAGAGGTAACATGCCGCCGCGGGCTTTGCCGGCGCCCGACCTGCCACCCGTAGAAAGCTGCACAATCATGCCGGGGCAATGCTTCTCGATACCCGCTTTCAACTTCGTAAAGCGTTCTGGATCTGACGTTGGCTTGCCTTCGTCGTCACGCACATGGCAGTGCACAATGCTGGCCCCCGCCTCAAAACTTTCCTGTGTGCTTTCAATTTGCTCGGCAATGGAAATCGGCACCGCTGGGTTGTTCTCCTTGGTGGGAAGAGACCCGGTTATGGCAACGCAAATGATGCAAGGGTTGGTCATTTCTTTTTCTTTTTGGTCTTGCTCATAATCACATCCCAGGTGACTTCGCGGAATGGGTTGGGCAGGCCGCGTTCTGCCGCGAGCTTGGGATTGTCAACGATTTTGAAATCGGCAATCAGGCTTTCTTTGACGCCGAACACCGCATCATCTTTCAGCCAAGGGCAATCTGGTGTGAAAATGTGGGTGACGAGTTTGTCAAAGCCCGGCGCTGTGACCAGAAAGTGCAAATGCGCAGGGCGGTTATGGTTGCGGTCCAGCGCCACAAGCAAATCGCCCACACTGCCGTCAAACGGAATTGGATAAAAGCGCGGATAGGCTGAGCGGAAAAAGAACTCGCCGTTCTTGCCGCTGGTGAACACGCCGCGCAGGTTCATCTCAGGCTGGATGCCTTTTTGCTGCACGTCATAAAAGCCATCTTCGTTGGCCTGCCACACATCGAGAATTGCACCGGGAATGGCTTTGCCCTTGGCATCTTTCACGCGGCCTTGCACCCAGACAGGCTCGCCCTTGCCATCAAGGCAGATGTTAGCCCCATTCTGAAATTTCGGTGCATTGGCGATATAGAATGGGCCAAGCACGGTGGATTCAGTTTCATTGGAGAATTTATCGTTGTTGATGGTTTCCACCAACATCGAAATGCCCAACACATCTGACAACAAAATATATTCTTGGCGCCAATCGGTGGAGAGGTGCCCCGTGCGGGTGAGGAAGTTGATGCCTTGCATCCACTCATCCAGCGTGGGTCGTGTTTCTTTGACGAAGGCGTGCAAATGTTTCACCAGGCTGTCGGTCAAGAATTTCACGCGCTTGTTGGCCTTTGGGCCGGAGCGCTCCTGCACTACCTTCACCGAGTTTTTGACGGTGAAATAATATTTGGCGTTGGAGAGTTTCTTCGCCTTCTTCTTTGCCGGGGCTTTTTTCTTTGCTGCTTTTGCCATGGTCAATGTCCTAAAATTGCGCCCAGCGCGTTGGCCAAATCCTTGTTGGCAGTCTTGGAGAGTTTCATGGCGCGGTAGGCCATGTGTTGATCAGGACGCACCAAGATGCAGCCTGAATCCGAAATCTCGCGCGCCATCGCCCATTCTCCGCCATGGTCTTCAAAATCACGGCGTGGGCCAATGACGCGAGTTTTGATGCTCACGCCAAATTGTTTGGCCGCGGCCTTGGCGGCTTCCACCCAAGCTTCGCCGCCGATGCCGGTGATCAAGGTGAAATGACCCTTGCCGCAAATATCGAGCGTGGAATGTGACTTTCCATGTTTGTCAAACACCCAGGCATGGGGGATGCGCGCGCCCGGCAAAGTGGTGGGTACGTAGTACAATTCCATATCAATGCCCTTGCCCGGCGCTTTTGCGCCATCCGCAACCACTGCTGAGGATTTATAGCGCTGGTTCATTTCAACGCCATGGCAATCAAATTCATATTTCTTGAACTCAATGGCTTTGCGCAAAGCTTCGCGCTGCTTTTCCGCCTTCTCGTCGGTGTTGCAGCGGGCATCCATGTTGCGCTGGATTTTGGTATGATCAACCCCGCCATCCATGCCCAGGGCTTCAAAGATGGGGCCGAATTCCGCGATCGATTGATTGGCGCGCGTAACAATCTGCTTGGCGATGGGGGCGCGTTCTTTTGTATAAGTGTCCAGCAGCTTGGGCGTGGCGCTGCCCTTCACCACGGCCGCCAATTTCCATGCCAAATTAAATGCGTCCTGGATTGATGTGTTGGAGCCCAAACCGTTGGAAGGTGGATGACGATGTGCGGCATCGCCCATGATGAACACGCGGCCCCTTTGCATTTTGGTGGCATACATGTTGTTCACCGTCCAGGTATTGGCTGAGATCAATTCAATTTCCAATTTTGGATCGCCCACCAATTGCCGCGCCACATGGGTGGCCATTTTGGAATCCACCTTTGGGGCGGGCTTCGAAATGTCATACCCCCAAACAATCAGCCACTCATTCCATGGCCTGATCATGCGCACCAGCCCCATGCCGATGCCGCCGACATCCGCGCCGGGTTGCATGACCCAGTAAAGAACCGACGGGCGGTGGGCCACATATTTGGAGAGATCGGCCCTAAACAAGATATTCATTGAGCCCCCCACGCCCATCTTGCCTTCGAACGGCAGGCCCGCGTGTTCGGCCACCAATGAATTGCCGCCATCTGCGCCGACGAGATATTTGCAGCGTACAGTGAAATTCTTGTTGGCGAGGCGATCTTTCACGGTGACGGTGACGCCGTCTTTGTCTTGAACGTGCGAGAGATATTCGCAAGACATGCGCGACTGCGCACCGCGTGAACAGGCAGTCTTATAGAGCAGCGGCTCCATGAAAGTTTGCGGCAAGTCATTCATTTGGGTTGGCGAGGACAGCCGATGTTCAGCGCGCGACTTGGGGCTTTTGCCCCAGCTTTTCATGCGGCCCAATTCTTCGCCAGCCAGCGAAACACAAAACACGTTCTCGCCCATCAGGTCTTGTTCGGTGGCATACATATAGGCCTCGCTTTCAACCTCTGGCCCTAAATCGCGTAATACTTCCATTGTGCGCTGGTTAGTGATGTGGGCGCGCGGCGTGTTTGCCAGCCAGCGATAGCGATTGATGATAAAGGTGTTGACGCCATAGGTGGCCAGCAGGGCAGCCGTTGCGCCACCCGCCGGGCCTGTGCCGATGATCATCACGTCGGTTGTAATATCTGCCATCTGTCTCTCCGTTCAGTTTTGCGGCCTGCGACCATGAAATGCGTCATCCAACAAATTGCGAATGGCGTTTCGTTCAACCGGGGTGGGGTTGGAATAGGGATTAACGGCGGCAATATCGGCAGCCTTGTCGAGACCCGATTCCGGCATGCCCAATTCCTTGAGGGTGAGCGGCGCATTGAGGCGTTTGGCGAGATCGTACAAACCGCCCGCCGCGCTTACAGAACCGATTGCGCGCATGATGCGTGCCATGGCTTCGGGCGAACCCGGCGCGTTGTAGGCGGTCGCATGAGGCAAGATCACCGTATGCGTTTCAGCATGCGGCAGATCAAACGTGCCGCCGAGCACGTGGCAAAGCTTGTGATGCAGGGCCATGGCGGCGGAACCCAGAACGGTTCCGCACAACCACGCGCCATAGAGTGCCTCATCATGGCCCGCCTTGCCTTCGGGCAAAGCCGAAGCGAGGGCGCGAATGCCCTCCTCCGCCATGAGCGAAATGATCGGGTTGCCATCCACGGCATAAAGCCCTTCCACCGCATGAGCGATGGCATTCATACCCGACGTGACTGCGAACCTGTCAGGCAACGTCTCTAGTAAATCAGGATCATAGATCACCGTCTCGGGCTGGATTTTCGCATCGCGCTTGGTGGTCTTGGCTCCGCCTTGTGTTTCACCCAAGATGTTGGTCATTTCGGAACCAGCGTAGGAAGTTGGGATCACCAGTTGCGGCAGGTCTGTGCGCAAGGCAATGGCTTTGCCCAAGCCGGTTGATGAACCACCGCCCAATGCGATGGTGCCGTCACAGCGTTCGGCCTTCAAAACCGCCATGGCGTCTTCGGTGACATTCACTGGCGTGTGCATGGCTGCACCTGAGAAAGCAAAGCCGCCTGTGCTTGCAGCAATCCGTTGACCGGAGTCTTCCTGCTGCCTTGTGGTGATGATCAACGGCCGTTTCATGCCGAGGCGTTTGGCCTCAGCCGCTGCCTCAGAAATCCTGCCCCGGCCAAAAATCACGCGCGTGGGCAAAGCCGCATAGATGAATGGAATCATCGCTTATCCTCCTTCACCACATAGCCTGTCGGAAACAAGTTGATCTGCCAGCGCTGCGCCACATAGCCCCAAATGCCCTTGGGCGCGACGAGCATCATGATGATGGCGATGACGCCCAAGATCATTAAATAGATCGCACCCAAATCAGCGAAATATTCTCGCAACAAAAAATAAACGATCGTGCCGATGATCGGGCCTTCGATGGTTCCGATGCCACCGATCACGACGATGAAGATCACAATGGCGGTGTAGTCATTCACGCTGAAGGCGGCATTGGGCGACACGCGAATTTTTTGCAGCGCGATCAATGATCCCACCATGCCCGTCATCGCCGCCGCTGTGACGTAGACAGCATATTTGATGCGATCGATATTCACGCCGAGCGATCCGGAGGCCACTTCGCTGTCACGAATGGCCGTTAACGCCAACCCAATGCGCGAACGCAGCAGACCATAAACCAATGCCAGCGCGCCAAGCCCTAGCCCCAGCGCCAACCAATAGATCGA
This sequence comes from Hyphomicrobiales bacterium, assembly GCA_043739165.1. Taxonomy (GTDB): domain Bacteria; phylum Pseudomonadota; class Alphaproteobacteria; order Rhizobiales; family Aestuariivirgaceae; genus Aestuariivirga. Next base: position 18,029 of record JAYUEP010000007.1, on the reverse strand, counting down.
GGCTTCGCGCCAGAATTTATTGACTGCAAGGGCCTGCATGACAGGGCCCGGAATAGACGTGCCCGAGCCGCCACCCAAGCCGACGGAGCCGAGCTGGGCCGCGATCAAGCGAAATACCTCTGCCACCACCCAAGTGCCGATGGCAAAATAGGCGCCCTGCAAACGAAATACGAGCTTGGCGACTGGCATGGAAATCAGCGCTGCTGCCAGGCCCGCCAAAGGAATGGCGAAATAGGGATGAATGCCGAGATAGATGGTGACCGAGACCATGATGTAGACCCCAAGGCCAACATAGGCTTGCTGGCCCACCGAGACGAGACCTGTGTAGCCGGCCAGCAGGTTCCAGAGCGACGCCAGCGCGATATAGATCATCATCTGCCCCAGCAATTGTTGCGTTGCCGTTGAACCCCAGAATGGCGCGGCAATCAGCAACGCCGCAAGCACAATTGCAAACACCGCTGCAATGCGACTGGTCTTGGTTGAGCGTGAATAGGTGAGACTCATCCCTGCATCCTCGGGAAAAGGCCGGTGGGGCGGAATGCCAAGACGAGAAGGAATACGAGATGGCCCGCAAGCTCCTGTGCACCGGGATTGATTTGTGCGCCAATGCCTTGCGCAACACCAAGTACCACACCACCAATCAATGTGCCCCAAAGATTCCCAAGCCCGCCGATGATCACCGCCTCAAAGCCAAAGATCAAGCGACCGGGGCCGATGGCGGGATCGAAATTAGTCCTTATGCCAAGGAATACTCCAGCAATAGCCACAACACCAAGACTGAGCGCCATGGCCCAGGCATAGACCTTGCGCTTGTCCAGGCCCATCAATTGCGCGGTTTCAGAATCATCGGACGTGGCGCGGAAGGCCCGTCCCAGCGCCGTTTTGTAGAAGAGATATTGCAAGCCAGCGATCACGGCGATGGCCACAATGAATTGCAGCAAGGGCAGATAGCCAATATCCACGCCGGGTAGCAGCTGAAAAGACCCCGTTTCCAAAGCACCCGCTTGCAGCTTGCGATTGTCGGCAGTGAATATTTGCAACAGCCCGTTTTGGATGATGACGGAGAGGCCGAAGGTGACAAGCAGCGGCGGCAAGATATCATTGCCTAAAGTGCGATTCAAAATGCCGCGCTGCAGGGCATAGCCAAAAGCCATGGCAATTGGGACAACGAAGATCAGACTTGCCAGGGGGTGCAGACCTGTCACCTTGACGATAACAAAGGCGAGATAGGCCACAGCTACAATCATGTCACCATGCGCGATATTCACCAGCCGCATCACACCAAAAATCAACGACAGCCCAGCGGCAAACAGCGCGTAAAGCCCGCCCACCAGAATGCCTTGAATGATGATGTTGAACCAGACCATGTTACATCCCGAAATAGGCTGCTGAGATTTGATCTTTGGTATAGGCCTTGGGCGCACCGGCCAAAGAAATTCGCCCCTCTTGCATGCAGAGAAAATGCTGCGCGGAGTCCAAAGCGCGGTTCACATCCTGCTCCACCAAAACTGCTGACAGACCATTGCCCACAATTTTGGGCAGCAACGCATAGATATCCTTGATGACAATGGGCGCGAGACCAAGACTAAGTTCATCAAGCAAAATCAATTCGGGATTCGACATCAGCCCACGCCCGATGGCCACCATCTGCTGTTGCCCACCGGAGAGCGATGTTGCGGGAGCTCCGCGTTTTTCACCCAGGATCGGAAAGAGGCTGTAAATCTCTGCCAAATTCCACGGGCCGGAGCGTTTGACTTGACCACCCAAAATCAAATTCTCTTCGACGGAGAGTGAGGGAAACAGCCTGCGCCCCTCCGGAACCAGAGCTACGCCTTTGGCAACGATCTCGTTGGCGGCCAAGTGATCGGTGGGTTCGCCCTTGAACGCGATGGTGCCGGATTTCTTCGGCAGCAGGCCCGCAATGCATTTCAGCAAGGTGCTTTTGCCTGCGCCATTGGCGCCGATCAAAGCCAACACTTCGCCTTTCTTCAGGTTGAAGGAAAGCCCGTGCAAGATCTTGGCATCGCCGTACCAAGCCTCAAGATTGTCCACGCTGAGAACGGCATCAGACATGAGCTTCCTCGCCGAGGTAGACACTTTTCACATCCCTGTTGCGCATCACATCTTCTGGTTTGCCATCAGCGATGAGCTTGCCGAAATTCAGAACCACGAGGCGCTGCGCCACCGAAAGAAGGGCGTGAACCACGTGTTCGATCCAAACAATCGTGACACCAGAGGCATGAACATCGCGAATGGCAGCAAGCAGTGATTGGCATTCGCGCTCGGTCAATCCGCCGGCAATTTCATCAAGCAGCAACAGTTCTGGCTCCGTCGCCAAGGCACGCGCCAATTCCAATCTCTTGCGTTCCAGCAATGTGATGGAGCTGGCCAATTGGTTGGCCTTGGTTTTCATCCCCGTCAGATCCATAATCTTCAATGCGTGGGCTTCAGGATCAGCGGCGTTGCGTCCGAAAGCTGCGCCAACCAGAATATTTTCAAACACCGTCATGCCGTTGAACGGATGTGGCACCTGGAAGGACCGCGAAATTCCGGCCTGGCAGCGCTGCGGCGCGGATTGCGTTGTGATGTCTTCATCTTTGAAAATGACCATTCCCGAATCTGGCTGAACGGTGCCTGCAACGAGGTTGAACAGTGTGGTTTTGCCCGCACCATTGGGCCCGAGGATGCCGACGATCTCACCTTTTTCAACGTCCAAGCTGACGGCATCGGTCACCACCAATGCGCCATAACGTTTGCCCAGGTTTTGCAGTGAGAGGATTGCCATCAAAATTCCAAGGGGCAGCGCAGATGGCCGCCCCTTGTTCCAATCAACTAGCCGAGGGTGCGCAGTTTGCCACCCAGCGGAATTTCCGGATGTTGCGGATTGTTGGTGATGACCAGTTCAAGCCCTTTGCCCGTCTTAGTCCACTGGCCGCCGACGAGCGGTGTCTTGCAGACATTCTTGACCGGGTTGTTTGGCCCGCCCTTCCAGGAAATCGGCCCAATGATCGTGTCCAGTTGGGTGTTGCCAATGGCTTCCAGAATGGAATCGGCACTGTGCAGATCTTTGGTGCGCTTGATCACATCAAAGGCCATTTCAAACAGCGCATGGGCAAAGCCCAGCGGCTGTGTCCAAGGCTTGCCTGTGCCCTTGGTATAGGCATCGCAGAGGTCCTTGGCCGTCTGGCCTGTCAGGCTGGACTTGAACGGATGGTTGGGTGACCACCAGATTTCTGAAGTGAGACCATCACCCCGATCTCCAAGGCTCTCAACAGACGATGGGAACAAAAGCGCCTTGCCCACAGTAACAACCTTGGGCTTGAAGCCCTGTTGGGCACATTGGCTCCAGAAGGTTGCAAAATCTGGGGGGATCATCACGCCGGTTACAATTTCGACGCCTGCCGCCTTGAAGGCGGCAATCTGCGATGAGAAATCGTTGGTCAGGGGTTGATAGCGACCTGGGTCAACCAGTTTATATCCAGCCTTGGCAAGCGGGCCGGGGAAGCCGATTTTCGGATCGCCCCAGGCATTACCGTCGGCGTCATTGGCAAACACACCGCCAACAATTTTGGCAGCACCAGACTTGTCCCAAATGTCGAGGAAGTTGGCGATCACATCCTCAAGGCCCCAAAAGCAATGATAAGTATATTTGAAGCCCTTGGACGGATCACCACCACGACCAAAGAAGAACGTCTGCCATGGCGCATCGTCAGAGATGCAGGGGACGCCATTGAGTTCCGCCTGATCTGAAACAGGGTTCACCGTGTCCGGCGTGCCCTTGGTCAGGAGCATGTTCACCTTGTCTTTTTCAATCAACTCTGTTGCCACTTCAGCCGCGCGATTGGGACTGGATTGGCTGTCTTTTTGGATAATCTGGACAGGAACCGGAAGCTTGGCGATGACATCTTTCAAGCTATCGACCACCCAGCTTGTTGCTTCGCCAAAGCCCGCGATGGGGCCGGTGACGGGACCCACTTTGCCGATTTTGAAAACGTCGGCTGCATAGGCACGGCGTAAGACCGCTGGCGCAGCGATGAGGCCCGCGCTTGCCTTCAAGAGCGAGCGGCGATTTATGGTTATCAATTTTGTCATTCTCGTTTCTCCCTTTTTTTTTGTTGAGTGTGGTCTTAGTTTTTAGGTCTCGTCAATAGTACTTCAAGATTTGGGCGTGGTAGGATAAGGCAGGACCACCAGCATTTTACACACATGGTTTGAGCGGTTGGTGATTTCACGGCTTTCATTTGGCCATATAGTGCAGCTGTCCATGGGTCGCAGGATGGTTTCTTTGCCACCCACAATCACTGTCAACTCGCCTTCCAGAACGACATAGACTTTTTCAAACGGGCTCGCGTCTGGCCCCGCGCCGCCGCCTGGCAAGAATTGTGAATACCCCACCCATTGGTTCTTTGGGCCGTGCTCCTCATGGCCCTGCAAGCGAAGACCGACAACGCCGCGATGGTTTGGGGCTTCATAAGGCGCCGCATCTTGGAATCTCTTGACGTGCATGGCCCTTCATTCCCTTAAAAGTGCAGCGACTCGTCGGACAGTCCCGCCAGCTCACTGATGGTCTTGCGCAAACTTCTGAACCGCCTTGCCCCATAGAGCAAAGTATCCTTGCCCGTGGCATGGCGTGCCGCCAAAACTTCGCCGATGAAAATGCTATGTGAGAATTGATCGATCACGTGTTTCACTTCGCAATCGAAGACGGCGGTGGCGTTCACCAGCGCCGGGGCGCCGGAAACCAATTCATCCCATTCGCCTACGCTGAAACGATCAAAATCCCGCCCCATCATGCCCGCAAAGGCCTTGGCCACTTTATCTTGTGTTTCCGCCAAGACATTCACACAAAAAGTGCCGGCCGCCGCGATCGTCTCATGGCTTGAGCCTGATTTGTTGACGCAAACCAAAAGCCTTGGCGGCTCGGCGCAAACTGAACTCATGGCGGTTGCCGTCAGCCCATTGCGTTTGCCATTTTGGGCCGATGTAATCACGCAGACGGATGACACGTGCTGCCCCATCGCCGCCACAAAATCTGGCGTCGATGCTGATGCTTTGTGTGGCGGGCTTGGCACGGTTCAAATCACCGCCGTGCCGGGATCAAGGCCGAGCAACACCCGGCCATAAATCTCCATGCCTGAATCATAAAGCAGGAATCCATGCATGCAGTTGGCTATCAAGTTGCGTGCCGCCATTTGGATGGGGCTCTTGAGCGAGAGGCCCGCAGCGCCACCAATGGTGAGCAGATCAATCACCGCATCGCGACACAAGCGCGGCACCATGGCAATGTCAGCGCGAATGCGGGCGCGCAGTTCCATGGGCATTTTTTCGCCGCGTTTTGCATAGTCATCGATATCATCGGCAGCGCGATAGAGAACAAGTTCGGCGGCGTGGATTTTGGAGGCCGACTCGCCGCAAATCTTTTGCAGCGGTTGCCACTCATGCGAAACATGGGCCGTATAGGCCACGCGCTTGCCTTGCACCATTTTGGTGAATTCATTGAGAGCATTGCGCGCCATTCCCGTTGCGCCGCTGGCGATACAAAGGCCGAGCACGGGGCCAGCCTGGGATTTGAAGAGTGCTGGCGCGTTCGGATCGGAATAGGCCGTAGTCTGATTTTCCAACAGGGCCGAGAGTGAGACGTGGCGATAGGCAGGCACATGAACATCCTTGGCCTTTACCGAGCTTGAACCAGAACCCTGCAAGCCAGCCACATACCAATCGTCCAGAACTTCCAGGGATTTTTTCTCGACAAGAAAATCCGCGATGTCGACGAATTCACCCTTCTCGTCGAAAATCTCGCCGCCCAGAAGCAGCCATTCGGCATGGGCATTTCCCGAGGCAAAAGGCCAGAAGCCGTTCAGTATAAATGAGCCATCGGCCTTTTTTACGGCCTTGCCGCGCGGGCCAATCACTGCCGAGACGGGATGGTTTCCGTGGTCACCGAATACGTCCTTTTGTGCCTGCTCAGGCAAATGACCAAACATCCAGCTGTGGGCTTGCATCACGCCCAAGACCCAAGCGGTGGAGGCGCAGCCTTCAGCGACCGATGACAGAACATCTACATGTGCACGCATCGAAAGTTCTTGCCCGCCGCAGCTGCGCGGCTGGATTGTCGTCAGCAGGCCGTGCCTGATGAGGAGGTCAATGCTCTCCTTGGGTGCGGCGCGGTTGGTTTCTGCTTCAAAGGCGCGGGTTTGCAATTCGGGAATCAGACTGCGGGCAATGCGCTTGGCATCTTGTTCTGCCATGCGCGGCGAAGCATGCACATTCATTGGCGTTCTCCCATGTGGTCTTTTGAAATTGAATGTCATTCATTTTTGAACGTCTGTCAATATCCCTTGCAAATTATTTTATGATTGCATAGCATCACGGTCATGGAAGCTCTCGAAACCCATCAGCCACGTGGCCGCGTGGCCCTGCGCCAAGAGCGCAACCGCGAGGCGCTGGTTCTCGCCGGCTATAAGGTTATGTCCAAAAAGGGCATTGATGCTGCCACCATGCAGGAGATTGCCGAACTCGCCGATGTGGGCGCTGGCACGGTCTACAGCTATTTCAAGAACAAGGATGATCTGGCGGTTGTGGTGCTGGAGCGTGTGATGCTCAATTTGGCCTTGCGCATTGATGCAGTCACCATCTCGTTTGCGGACCCTGCGCAGTATTATGCCTTTGGCATTCGCATTGTGCTGGAAGCGGCCACGGGAGACAGGCGATGGAAACAATTGCTCTATCGTTCTGAAGTTATTGCCAATGCCATTTTCAACAGCATGGGCCCTTTTGCAGTTCGTGATTTGGAAAATGCCATCAAAGCCGGGCGTTTCAAGATTGCAGACCCACGACTGACATTCAAGCTGGCGTGCTTTGCAATCATTGGCGCCAGCCTGGATATCACGCGGCGCGTGTTGCCCGTTTCGGCCATTGATGAAACCGTTGTGCGCATTCTTTGCATGAACGGCATAGGCGAGGCGGAGGCCATTGAGCTCGCGCATCGACCCCGCCCACCCTTGCCGCCTGAAAATTCGGTGCCTGAACACAAGCTAAAATAATCGGAGAAAAGAAATGCTGCTTGCCGCCAAAATCCTGCTCACCCTTGCAACACTGGGATACAGCGCGGTTCCGGGTGCAGTTGATTCAAACAACACGCATGCTTCCAACCCAGGCTGGGATCCGCATGCGAGGTTTCATGTGGTCTGGCAAGTGAGTTCTTATGTCTATGTCGCCCTCGTGGCACTTTATCTCATCTGGACCGCAGGCGCTGAGACTTGGCCACTCTGGCTGGCGTTCCTGCTGGCGGCTTCTGCCTATGGTGGATTTTGGACAGCCGTGCTCACCCGTTCGATGTATGGCGGAACCCTGATCAGCAAAATGAATCCGGTTCCAGACATTCATTGGAATCTTGGAGGCAAGAGGTTTTCAACGGATGCCAATGTGACGGCTTTCACAGTGACTGTGATCATTCTGCTGGCAGGCGCCGCCTGTATTTTAAAGGCGTGACATGGTGAGGGAAGCACAGCGCCAGACGGCGGCCGAAAGCCTGCTCAATGCGCAGCATACCCGTGTGGTGATTCCGCAGCTTTCGAAATCTTATCCAGAGATGACGCTGGAGGACTCCTATGATGTGCAACGGCGCTATGCCGCCTTGCGCGTCAAGGCTGGCGCGCGCCTCATTGGTCGCAAAATTGGGCTGACGTCGCGTGCCATGCAGATGGCCTCCAAAATGACGGAGCCTGACTATGGCATCATGTTTGATGACGCCCGGTTCAATGATGGTGCTGCCATTCCAGCCTCGCGCTTTCTCAAGCCACGATTGGAAACGGAGCTCGCTTTCATCATGGGCGAAGATTTGAAAGGTACTGGCTGCCAGATGCATGACGTAATGCGGGCCACCGAATTTATCAGCCCTGCGCTGGAGATCATCGATTATCGCACTGAAGTTCCCCGCGCCATTGTCGATACGATCGCCGACAATGCCGCCTTCGCGGGCATCGTTCTGGGCGGGCGTATTGTGCGGCCGTTTGAGATTGACGTGCGCTGGGTGGCTGCCACGCTTTCCAAGAATGGCATTATTGAAGAGTCTGGCGTGTCTGCTGCGGTCATGGGGCACCCAGCTGCGGGGCTGGCTTGGTTGGTAAACAAACTTGCTGCTCAGGGCGATGGTTTAAAAAAGGGTGACATTGTCTTGGGGGGCTCTTTCACGCGGCCCGTCGAGATTGCAAAGGGCGATGTCATTCACGCGGATTTTGGCACGTTGGGTTCGATCGGCGCTTCATTCAACTAGCTTCCTTAGGAGAGCAAGATGCGGTTTATAAGTTTTGAGTTGGACGGAAAAGTTGGCTTGGCTGTTCAACATGGTAACAACTGGCATGGTGCAACCGCTGGTGCCGCACAGTTTAGCGGAACACTGGAAGCGTTGATCGCAGCTGGTGGTACGGCTTTGGTCGATGTGGCAAAAAAGCTTTCAACTGCGCCGCGGATCGATTTGACAAAAGTCAAACTCCTGCCACCCGTTTCAAGTCCCGAAAAGATTGTCTGCATCGGCCTCAACTATGTTGATCACTCTGCTGAAAGCGGATTTAAACAACCGGAATTTCCGGCGGTGTTCGGCCGTTTCAATTCAAGCCTCATTGGTGACGGTGCTCCCATCATCAAGCCACCACAATCGGATCAGCTTGATTATGAAGGCGAATTGGTTGCCATCATCGGACGCACCGCGCGTCATGTGAGTGAAGACACCGCGTTGGATTATGTTGTTGGCTACTCCATTTTTAATGATGCCTCGATCCGCGATTATCAATTCAAAGCCCCGCAATGGACGCCTGGCAAAAACTTCGATGGCACTGGGGCTTTTGGCCCCTGCTTTGTCACAGCTGATGAGTTGCCGACTGGCTGCGTGGGCCTCAGCTTGCAAACGCGTTTGAACGGTGTGGTCGTCCAAAAAGCATCGATCTCTGACATGGTGTTCTCCGTCGCCAGGCTCGTTTCGATCCTCTCGTCTTTCATGACGCTGAAGCCCGGCGATGTCATTGTCACAGGAACGCCATCAGGCGTTGGTCTGGCGCGCAAGCCACCCTTGTGGATGAAGCCCGGCGATGTGGTCGAAGTGGAAATTGAAAAGATTGGCGTGTTGCGGAATTCGATTGAAGCCGAGCGCACGTGACTTAGTTCAAGGCATTGAGGGAGGTGCAAGATGACTGCAATTGGTGGCAAAGTGAATATCGTGAAACGCCCCGGCGAACTGGGCATTCATTCGATGGATACGTTCAACATGGTGGTGCCCAATCTTCGCCATGCCGAGGATTTTTATAAAACTTTCGGCCTCGATGTGCGCGAAGAAGGCAATGCACTCGCGCTTTACACCTTTGGCAGCTCGCATCGCTGGGCTAGCATTTCAGAAAGCAATCGCAAGAAACTCAACTTCCTGTCCTTCGGGGTATTCGAAGAAGATTTTCTACCGATCAAACGCAAGGTGGAAGCTGAGGGTATCAAGTTGCTTGATGCGCCGAGAGGTTTTGAATCACACAGCATCTGGTTTCACGACCACAATGGCGTTCTGATCGAAGTAAAGGTCGCAGAGAAAACTTCGCCAGATGAAAAGGCTCCCTTCAGCATGGCGAGTTGCCCGCCCGGCGTGGCCGGTGCCCCGCAACGCTCCAAAGCCAGCAAAGTGCGCCCACACCGCTTGGCCCATGTCCTGGTTTTCACCGCAGATGTGCCCAAAGCGATTGAGTTTTACAGCCGCGTTTTGGGCCTGCGGCTTTCGGACCGCTCCGGCGATGGCATCTGCTTCATGCATGGCATCCACGGCTCTGATCATCACCTTGTGGCTTTCGCCAAATCTTCAGCGCCCGGTCTTCACCATTGCAGTTGGGATGTGGGCAATATCAACGAGATTGGCAAGGGCGCCATGCAGATGGCTGAGAAGGGTTTCCAAAAGGGCTGGGGCGTTGGCCGCCACGTCTTGGGTTCCAACTATTTCCACTATGTGCGCGACCCATGGGGCAGCTATTCTGAATATTCAGCCGACATCGATTATATCCCATCCACATGCGATTGGGATTCAGGCGATTATCCGCCGGAGGATTCAATCTATCTGTGGGGACCGGAAATACCGAAAGACTTCATCACCAACCACGAGGTGGAAGCCTAGTTCAGATGGGGGAAATGGAGGCCTTGCCTGGACTTGAACCAGGATATGCGAGTATGCACCCCGCCGCGTAAGCTTCCGCCACAAGGCCTTAAGTGGGACCATATCAGGAAATGCCCATTGCGATGAGTGCAAAAGCCATGCAAGTGGTTAATCTTGGATTCATCATAAACAAAAAGTTAAAATGCCTCTTCCCCAGAATCTGCGTGGCGTTGCCTTCATGCTCCTCAGCGGGCTGGCTTTTGTGTTCAACGACAGCCTCCTGAAGCTTTCGATGCAGCACCTGCCGCCCTATGAGGTGGTGGTGCTGCGCGGCATTTCGGGCACATTCTTTGCGCTGCTTTTCCTGTCTTACAATGGCGAGCTGGAAGTCAGCCGCGTGATGTTCAGCCGGCCGCTGATGTTGCGCGCCCTTCTCGAATGCGGCGCCATTCTCACCTATATTCTCGCACTGGCCCACGCACCGATTGGTGATGTGACCGCAATCTTTCAAACCACGCCTTTGCTGGTGATCCTCGGCATGATTGTGATTCACCGAGAGCAGGCCTCAGCAGCGCGGATCGGTCTGGTCATCCTTGGGTTTGTCGGTGCATTGCTGGTGGCGCAGCCGGGGCAAGGCACGGTCTCGCCTTTGGTGATGCTGGCTTTCCCCACAGCCTTCTTCGCCGCCTTGCGTGATCTTGCGGCGCGGCAGATTTCGGAAACCATTCCGGCCCTGGTCTCAACGCTGGTTCTGATTGTTGTGGTGTTGACGGCAGCTCTGATCTGCGGCTTGCTCTTTGAACACTGGTTGATGCCGCCGCCTCTTGTTGGGGCGCTGACCTTTGGAGCCGGACTATTCATGATGCTGGGCCATCATTTTACACTATTGGCGTACCGAAACGCCGCGGCGCAAACCATTGCGCCTTTTTACTATAGCTTCATGGTTTTCGCCGTCGTCCTCGGTGCCTTGATTTTTGGGGATGTGCCAAACTTCATTGGCGTCAGCGGCATGTTGATCATTGTTGCCAGTGGGCTTGCCATTCTTGCCTTGGACAAGGCAAAACAAGCTGCATGACTTTCAAAATTCTCATCTGCGATCTGGTAGGGCTGGCTTTTGACGCGAGTGGCAGGCCCGATCCGAAAGAAGTTCAGGCCCATATCGTAATCAAGGGCGGCGCGTTTCATCTGGGCAGCGAAGCACCGGCTTTGCCTGGCAAATTGAACTTCTATTATCTGCCCGACATTTCCACGCGCGATGAGATTTTGGCGCTGACGGGCGAAGGCCAGTTTGATGCGGTGATCGTGGCGGCCACGTTCATTCCGGCTGACGCACAGTTCAAACGCGGTGGGGTTCGCATTGGTGCGGGCACGGGCAACATGGGATCGGCCTCCTGGGGCGGGCCCAATGGGGTGGGTGGTTCTGCCCCCTTGATGAATACACCGGGGTTTAACGCCCGGGCCACCGCGCAAATGACTATGAAGGCGCTGCTGAATTTCCGGCCGGACTTGCCATTTGCAGCACTTCACGCGCGCGTTGTTGGAGGCGGTTTCGACACGGGCAAGAACCTGCGCGAATTTCCGACTGCCAAGCTTGAAGGCCAGACCATCGCCATTCTTGGCTATGGCAATATCGGGCGCGAAGTGGCGCGGTTGGCGGCGGGTTTCGGCATGAAGGTGAAGGTGTTTGCGCGCGTGCATCACCATACGCGCATCGCCGCTGATGGCTTTGTGCCCTTCGCAAATCTGATCGAAGCCGTGCATCTTGTGGATGTCATTTCAGTTCACACCGGGCTTGGCGTGCTGGATGCCAAGGCACAGCGTTATTCAAATCAGGGTGTTGTGGACGCGGCGGTCTTGAGCGCATTGAACCGTGGCGCAACGGTATTGAATTTTGATCGTGGCGAATGCGTTGATGTCGTTGCCCTTGATGCGGCATTGGCTTCGGGGCATGTGGCCCATGCCGCCATTGATGCGGATATTTTCAAGAGCGCTGATGGCAAGCTGTCAGGGCCGATGGTGCCCTATTTGCCGCTGGCATCCAAATATGCTGGGCACATTTTGCTGTTGCCCCACGCCGCCGCCGACACGGATCATCCTTCACGCGTGGCCGGGGCCAAGCAAGCTATCGACCAAATCTTTGATGCGATCCTGCACAAGCGCGTGGTGAACCTGAAGGGCGACTTGCCGTTGGGTTACACCGATGGCGGCATCAGGCTTGGCGTTTAAGCGCTGCCGATCAGGATGCCTGTCAGGAACACCAGCAAGCCACCAACGGCAATCTGCAGCGCCGCCTTGATGATTGGCGTATCCATATATTTGTTGCGGATCCAGGTAATGGCCGCAAGTTCGATCAAGACCACGACAACCGCCAGGATGAAGGCCGTGTGAAATTGCGGAATGAGGAAGGGCAGCGTGTGGCCAAGGCCGCCCACCGCCGTCATTACGCCCGCGGCCAAGCCCCGGATGAGCGGGTGGCCACGGCCTGTCAATTTGCCATCATCTGAGAGGCCTTCGGCGAGGCCCATGGAAATGCCGGCACCCACAGATGCTGCCACGCCGACAAGGAATGTTTGCCAGGTGTTGCCGGTGGCGAATGCGGCGGCGAATATTGGTGCCAAGGTGGAAACCGAACCATCCATCAGGCCCACGAGACCCGGCTGCACTACCTGCAACAGGAACAAGCGGCGCTCCGCCTCGCTCTCGCTCTCCTTGGCGTCGGGTGTCACATGGGTGAGGCCCAACTTGTCGGCCAGAGACTCATGGCCTTTTTCGGCGGCAGCCAAATCAAGCAATAGCTTCTTGATGGTGGGATCATTGGTGCGTTCGGCGGCTTGGGTGTAGAAACGATAGTTCTCGGCTTCCACCACTTCGGCGCGCTGGCGCATGGTTTCGATGCCAAGCTTGGTAATGGTGTAAATCGGCTTGTGCTTCACAAAACCATGCACATCAGCCCTGCGGATCAGGGGAATGAAATCACCAAACTTGGCGCGATAGGCCTTGGTGAGGCGGTCGCGATGTTCAAACTCTTCCGCGCCCATTTCCATGAAAACCTTGGATGAAGCGGGATAGGTTTGCATCAACTCATTGGCAAACATGCCATAGGCGCGGGCATCATCTTCCTCAGATGAGATGGCCAGAGCGAGGATTTCCTGTTCGGTGAGATCGGAGAAGCTTTTCATGATTTCCCCTATTTAGAATAATTCTAAATGTTGTCCAGCCTAGTTTTTTGTCGAAATGCCGCAGGATTTCAAAGCCTCGGTGAGTTTCGGTTCATCCGGCAGCCATACTGCAGCGCCGCCCGTACCAATCATCATGAAGGCCTCGCCTGCCTGCTGGACTCGCATCGCCTTCCACAGTACGTCGCCCACTTCCAGCGCAATCTCATATTGCTGCTTATAATGCGATTTGGGATCATTCACCGGCTTCAATGTTACATCCTTGGACAGGCGTTTGCCATTCACCTTAAAATCAGCCACCCAGCCTTGGCCATGTTTTTTTAGCGTTGAGCCTTCGCCGCCCATCGAAAACGTGGTGCCATTGTCATCGGGACCGAGCGGCAGCAAGACACGCAGCTTGTTTGAGCCATCGCTGCAAGTGATGTGGGTCAACATATACTCTTCAGACACCAACGTGCCATCCACGCCCATCTTGTAGTCATAGACCGCGCCGCCCTTCACACGGGTGAAGGAAGAGGCCGTATCTTCCTCTTCCTGGGCGCAGGCCGAGGCGGAAAACACAAGCAGCGCCACGCAGGCAAGCCCAACTGATTTCATCACAATCTCCCTCAAAGCCTGAGGGAGCATTGCTCAATTGTCATCCATCTTCAAGGCGGCGATGAAGGCTTCTTGCGGAATTTCGACTTTGCCGAATTGGCGCATCTTCTTTTTGCCTTCCTTCTGCTTGTCGAGAAGTTTGCGCTTGCGGCTGATGTCGCCGCCATAGCACTTGGCCGTCACATCCTTGCGCATGGCAGAAATAGTCTCACGCGCCACGATCTTGCCGCCGATTGCCGCTTGGATCGGAACCTGGAACATGTGACGGGGAATCAGGTCTTTCAGCTTTTCGCACATGCCACGGCCACGCGCTTCGGCACGCGAACGATGCACGATCATCGAGAGTGCATCGACCGGTTCGGCATTGACCAGCAAAGTCATCTTCACCAGATCGGCCTTTTGATAGTCGATCATCTTGTAGTCGAAAGAGGCATAGCCCGACGAGACTGATTTCAACCGATCATAAAAATCAAACACCACTTCGTTGAGCGGCAGTTCATAAACCACCATGGCGCGGGCACCAGCATAGGTCAGCTGCTTCTGGCGGCCACGGCGATCCTCGCAAAGCTTCAACACGGCACCGAGATATTCATCCGGAACCAGAATTTGCGCTTCGATCCACGGCTCTTCCATCGATTCAATCAGCGACACATCCGGCATGTCAGCAGGGTTGTGCATCATGATGTGGGTGTCATCGCGCATGTTCAGCTTGTAGATGACCGAAGGTGCGGTGGTGATGATATCAACATTGAATTCGCGTTCAATGCGCTCACGGATGATTTCGAGATGTAGAAGGCCGAGGAAGCCGCAGCGGAAGCCGAAGCCCAGTGCTGCTGACGTTTCCATTTCATAGGAGAAGCTGGCATCATTCAAACGCAGCTTGCCGATGGCTTCACGCAGGTCTTCAAACTTTGCGGCATCCACGGGGAAGAAACCCGCAAACACTACGCTCTGCGCTTCGCGGAAGCCGGGCAGCGCTGCCTCTGTTGGGTTCTTTTCGTCGGTGATCGTATCGCCCACACGCGTATCGGCCACTTCCTTGATCTGTCCGGTGAAGAAGCCGATCTCACCGGGGCCGAGGCTTTCGACAATTTCCTTCTTGGGGCGCGAAACGCCGACACGGTCGAGCACATATTGCCCGCCGGTGCCCATGAGTTTCACTTTCATGCCCTTGCGGAGTTCGCCATCAATGACGCGGGCCAAAACCACAACGCCGAGATAGGGATCATACCAGCTATCGACCAGAAGCGCCTTCAGCGGCTTGTTGATGTCGCCCTTTGGTGCAGGCAGCTGCGTGACGATGGCTTCGAGAACCTCCGGTACGCCGAGGCCGGTCTTGGCAGAAATGGGGATGGCGCCAGAGGCGTCGATGCCGATCACATCTTCAATCTGCTGACGGATGCGCTCGGGCTCTGCCGCCGGCAGATCGACCTTGTTCAGCACAGGCAGGATTTCAAGATTGATATTGATGGCCTGATAGACATTGGCCAGTGTTTGCGCTTCCACACCTTGCGAGGCGTCCACCACGAGCAGCGCGCCTTCGCAGGCGGCGAGCGAGCGCGAGACTTCATAGGCAAAATCCACATGGCCGGGCGTGTCGATCAGGTTCAAGACATATTGCTTGCCGTCTTTCGCCTTGTAATCGAGGCGCACGGTATTGGCCTTGATGGTGATGCCGCGTTCACGTTCCAGATCCATCGTATCCATGATCTGGTCCACCATCTCGCGCTCGGTCACCGCGCCACAAAGCTGTATCAGCCGATCCGCCAGCGTGGATTTGCCGTGGTCAATATGGGCGATGATGGAGAAATTGCGGATGAGGGAAATGTCAGTCATTTGGGCGCTGTTTGGCAGGGCAAGGCGGGGAGGTCAAGCTGAACGTCCTCTCTCGTTTCTCCAACGGGAGAGGAGGCTTAACGCAGCGCCTTCAAATGCCCGAGCAGCCCGATTGTAGACGAATCCAGACCCTCCACGTGTTTCCCCTCAACAGCAGGCTGCAAACCCGTCGCCAGTTCCTTACCGAGTTCCACACCCCATTGGTCGAAGCTGTTGATGCCCCAGATCACACCTTCCACGAAGACGCGGTGCTCATAGAGGGCAATAAGGCGGCCAAGGGTATAGGGATCCAATTTCTTGTAAGCCAAGGTGAGCGATGGGCGATTGCCGGTGAAGACTTTATGCGGGGCCAGCGCTGCAGATTCTTTTTTGGATTTTCCCGCGGCGAGCAACTGGGCCTCAGCTTCCTTGAGTGTGCGGCCCTTCATCAGGGCTTGGCTCTGCGCCAGGCAGTTTGAAACCAGCAGCGTGTGGTGGATGGGGTTGCCCTTCTCGTGCGGCTCGGCAGCGATCAGGAATTCCACAGGGATCACATCCGTGCCCTGATGCAGCAGCTGGAAGAACGCATGTTGCCCATTGGTGCCGGGCTCGCCCCACACGACCGGGCCGGAATGGTTCTTCAGCGCCTTGCCATCCTTGCCGACGCGCTTGCCGTTGCTCTCCATATCAAGCTGCTGCAAGTAAGCCGCAAAGCGCGATAGGCGTTGGTCATAAGGAATGATTGCGCGACTGGCGAAGTTGCAGGCATCGCGATGCCACACGCCCAGCAAGCCCATGATCAACGGCAGATTTTCATGCGCAGGGGCCGTGACAAAATGTTGATCCATGGCATGGCCGCCGTGCAGGAAATCCATGAACTGTTTCGGGCCAATGGCGAGCATCACGGAAAGGCCGATGGCCGACCAGATGGAATAACGCCCGCCCACCCAGTCCCAAAACCCGAAGGTGCGGCTTGCCGAAATGCCGAAGGCCTGCACTTTGTCCAAAGCTGTAGAAAGCGCGCAGAAATGATCGCCCACCGCCGCCTCGCCCAACGCCTTCACAATCCATGCGCGAGCAGTTTTGGCATTGGTTAGAGTCTCGATTGTGGTGAAGGTTTTCGACGCGACGATGAACAGTGTCGTTTCCGGCTTCAAACCTCTCAACGTGTCAGCCATATGGGCGCCGTCCACATTGGACACAAAATGCGTGGCGGGGCCATCGTGATAGGGCGCCAAAGCCAAGGTTGCCATTGCTGGCCCCAGGTCTGAGCCGCCAATGCCGATGTTCACCACGTCGGTGATCTTGCTTTTGCGGATTTCGGTGGCAAAGCGCGCCATGTTTTCCAGTACGTCATGCACATCGTGAACCACATTGTGGCCATTGACGAACACCATTTCAGATTTCGGACGGCGCAAAGCGGTGTGCAACACGGCACGATGTTCGGTGGTGTTGATCACATCGCCGCGCATCATATGGTCGCGCGCCGCTTCCACCTTGGCGGACTTGGCCAGCGCGAAAAGCAACTGCATGGTCTTGGCGGAAACGCCGCATTTGGAGTAATCCAACAGCATGTCATCCGCCCGCGCTGAGAAATTCTCAAAGCGCTTGGAATCCTTGGCATACACCGCCCTCATGTTCAGCTTCTGCGCGCGGTGGTGGGTTTTGAGTTTCTTGAGGGCTGCCGTTGTTGCCGTGGTCATTTTCACTTACTCCGTCATCCTGGCGAAGGCCGGGATCCAGCTTGAATCACAAACTCCACTTCCAGCCTAAGCTGGGCCCCGGCCTTCGCTGGGGTGACGGAGCTAGGTGCGAAGCATGGCACCCACTGCCTTACCCGCCGTTGCCACGATCTTAGCTGAAATTGCTTCAATGTCAGCATCGGTGAAAGTTTTTTCGCGTGGCTGAAGCGTTACTTCCACAGCTAGCGACTTTTTACCGTCGGGGAGTTGATACAAGTCAAACACCTGCGCATCGGCGATCAGTGCCTTGTCCACGCCCTTCACGGCCTTGATCAATTCCGCCGCCTGCACTTTATCGTCCACCACAAAGGCAAAATCGCGGGAGACGGGCAGCAGATCGGAGATCGCCAATGCAGCGCGGGAAGCAGACTTTTGCTTCGAGGACGGCAAGGCGTTGAGGATGATTTCAAAGCCCACCAAAGGCCCTTTCACATCCATGGCCGCCAGAATGCGCGGGTGGATTTCGCCGAACATGGCGATTTTGTTTTGTGGGCCGAGTTGGATCGTGCCGCTGCGGCCGGGATGATACCAAGCAGCAGCGCCCTGCACGATTTGCATCGAAGACGCCGCCAACCC
>JAYUEP010000006.1:0-8103 GCA_043739165.1 Hyphomicrobiales bacterium | reverse complement strand
CATGCCTTGCATCAATTTTTCGATTTGCCCCAGCATGTCATTGAGCGATTGTGAAAGTCTGTCGAGCTCATCATTCGAGCCGGAGATGGGCATGCGGCCAGATAGATTGCCGTGCATGATGTCGCGCGACGTCGCCGTGATGGCATCGACGCGGCGCAAGAAGTTGCGGCTCATCACAAAGCCGCCGCCAAGCCCCATCAAAATTGAAAGGCCCAGGCCCCAATAGAGCGCCTCACGCACCATGTTGCGGAACTGATTCAGTTCTTCAACGTCTTGCCCGACGATGAGTTGATAGTTTTGTGGCAGTTGGAAATTGAAGGCGTGAACACCGTGGCCCGTCGGCGCGCTGGCATCAGTGCTTTGCGTCGAAAAATCAATCCAAGTGTCATCCGGCAATTGGCTGATTGGCGGCGAGCGCAGATTGCCGACGATGAATGTGCCTTGTGCGTCCGCCAACATGAACAGCATATTGCTGTTGCCTGAAATGCGCCGATTGATTGCGCCAATGAGACCATCAAGTCCCTGAACACGGTATTGATCGGCAAGCCCGTTCACTTCTGCGGTGATGGTTTCTTCATTTTGCCGTTCCAAAAGGCCAACGGTAAAATAATAGACGTAGCCCAGCACCGCCATGATCGAGAGTGCAAAAAAAACCAGATAGAGGGCCGCGAGGCGAAACGTGGAAGTTCGAAAAAGATTCGCGTTAACGCGCACGGATCATATAGCCGGCACCGCGCACGGTTTGCAGCAGTGGCTGGGCAAAGCCCTTGTCGAGCTTGCCGCGCAGCCTTGACACGTGCACGTCAATCACATTGGTTTGGGGGTCGAAGTGATAATCCCAAACGTTCTCCAAGAGCATGGTGCGGGTGACAATGTGGCCCGCGTGGCGCACGAGATATTCGAGCAGTTTGAATTCACGCGGCTGCAGCACGATGGGTTTTCCACCGCGCGTGACTGTGCGGGTCATCAAATCCATTTCCAGATCCAAGGCTTTGAGCTTGGCATCCTTCGGGTCGAGCAATTTTCGCGCGCCCAGCCCTTCAACGCGGGCGAGAAGTTCGGCAAAAGAATAGGGCTTGGCCAAATAGTCATCCCCGCCGGAACGCAAACCGGTCACGCGCTCATCGACATCGCTGAGCGCTGAGAGGATGAGGATCGGCACCTTGTTGTCTTGCGCACGAAGGTGGCGGATGATGGCCAGACCATCGAGCTTGGGGAGCATGCGGTCGATAATCAGCACATCATAGGTGCCTGACACAGCAAGTTCCAAACCCTTGTCGCCGTCCACCGCATGATCAACGATATGGCCGCTCTCCTTGAGGCCCTTCACAAGCCACGAAGCAGCGTCCTTGTCGTCTTCAATGACTAAAATTCGCATAACCATACCTGTGCCCTCCCACGGGCGGTTTGTCAATTTTGCATGTGGCTGGGCTTGCATCATGATGGCTCCGCTTGTTTGCTTATGAGTGATGAGGCCGCCCAAGGCGGCCCCATCTAGTTTCAGGATCAACCGTTGTTCGGCTGCAGGGCGATGAAGCTTTGGCCTTGCGCGGTTTTCACCAGCATTAAAACCTTCTTGCCGCCCGTCTTTTTCATTGCAGCTGAAACGCTGGCCGCGTCAGACACTTCCTGGCCCGCAATCTTGAGGATGACGTCCCCTTCTTTCAGGCCAAGGTCTGCGGCTTGAGATTTGGGATCAACCTTGAGCACTTTCACGCCTTTGCCATTGGCGCCGGGGCCGACATCCAGACCGAATGCCGAAAGCGAGGTTGAAGTGTCGTTGGCCGCTGGTTTGGCTGTATCTGCATTGGCCATTTCGGGCTTGTCTGTCGGCATCACGCCCAGAGTCACCGTCACGGTTTCTGGCTTGCCGTCACGAATGATGGCGAGCTTCACTTCCTTGCCCGGCGTGAAATTGCCAATGATCTTGGCCAAGTCACGGTCTGAGGTCACGTCCTGATCGTTCACTTTCAAGATCGTATCACCTGGCTTGATGCCTGCTGTCACCGCGGGTGAGCGTAGAGTCAAATCCGCCACCAGCGCGCCCTTGGTGTCTTTCAGGCCAAGACTGTCGGCGATGTCGGCCGTTACCGGTTGAATTTGAACGCCCAGCCAGCCGCGCGTTACTTTGTGATTGGTCTTAAGGCTTTCAATGACATTGGAAGCCGTGGCCGATGGAATGGCAAAGCCGATCCCCACCGAGCCGCCAGAAGGGGAATAGATCGCCGTATTGATGCCGATGACTTCGCCATCGAGGTTGAAAGTTGGGCCGCCCGAATTGCCCTTGTTGATCGAGGCATCGATCTGCAAGAAATCATCATAGGGACCATTGCCGATGTCACGGCCACGCGCCGAGATGATGCCGCGGGTCACAGTGCCGCCCAAGCCAAAGGGGTTGCCCACAGCCATCACCGTATCGCCAACCTTGGCGTCAGTCTTGGCCCAATCGACATGGGGGAACGACTTGTCGGATTTGATCTTGAGCAAGGCCAGATCGGTCTTCTGATCTGTGCCGACAACGGTTGCATCATAGCTGTCACCGTTCTGGAAGGTGACTTTCACAGTTTCAGCATCCTGCACCACATGGTTGTTGGTGACGGCATAGCCATCCGCCGACAACACAAAGCCGGAGCCCAGGGCACGGCCACCGCCTTGCGGCTGGTTGTGTGGGGGCTTGAATTTGAAGCCGGGGAACTGGTCGAAGAAGTTCTTCAGGTCTGGCGGCATTTGGTCGTTGCCACCGCCATTGTCGGCAGTCTCGGCGTTGGCGGCCTTGTCTGACAGTTTCACTTCAACGCTGACTACTGCTGGCATGACTTTTTCAACCAGCGGGTTCAGCGAACGCGTTGGATCCAGGCCTGCGATATCGGCGCGCGCCAGTTGGGCCGGGGGCAATGCGACAAGGGCAGATGTAAAGACGCTGGCGGACAAGAGGCCCGCCGTCATCAGGCCATAAACAGATTTACGGGTGATGAGTGATTTGAAAGTCATAGGTGATCCTCCGAAGCAATAAGTTGATGTCGCAAGTCTTGAACGCGGCACCTTACGGCTGCGTTACTTCGCTGTGAAAGATTGGTTATGCTTGTGGCATTTCAAGGGCAAGGCGCTTGATTTGCGGCAAGATCACGCTTTTGTGTGGGAAAAACAAAGGTTTTTCGGCCGAAGGCTAATTTTCTCAGCCCTTGCTCTCGCGCCACACACCTTGGGCCTTGAGCTTATCAACGATTTCCTTCGGCATGTATTTTTCATCATGCTTGGCAAGAACTGAGTCGGCCTTGAAGGTGCCATCGGGACTGGCGGAGCCTTCTGCGACAACGCCCTGCCCTTCGCGGAACAAGTCCGGCAACAGACCCTTGAAACTCACCTTCATGGTCTTGGTCATATCGGTGACACTGAAGTTCACTTGGCCATCGACTCCTTTGACCAAGCTGCCCTGCTCGACCAGCCCGCCCAGACGTACCCGCGTTCCGGGGCTGATGTGCTTTTCCACCATTTCGCTCGGCGTATAAAAGAACACGATCGAGTCGCGCATGGCGAAAAGGACAAGGCCAAGGGCCGCGCCCAGAAGGCAGAGGCCGGAGAGAATGATGGTCAGTCGGGTTTGTTTGCGAGTCATGCTTGCCCTTTAGCATTGGTGCCGCATGCGTGCCAATCCGCATTGTCGCATGGGCATGTTGCCGTGTCGGAAAGAGTTGGAGATAGGTCGGCCGCTCTGATAAAAGCCTGACCATGTTGAAACCGCGCTATTCCATATTTTCGCTCGCCCGCAATGCGATGAACTATCACAAGGACTGGGAGCGCGCGTGGCGCTCACCTCAACCCAAAGCCGAATATGATGCTGTGATCGTGGGCGCTGGCGGGCATGGACTGGCCACGGCTTACTATCTCGCCAAGAATCACAAGATGACCAATATCGCGGTTGTCGAAAAAGGCTGGTTGGGCGGCGGCAACACCGGGCGCAACACCACCATCATTCGTTCCAACTATCTGCAAGACCCTTCAATCGCGATTTATGAATTGGCGCGTTCTCTCTATGAAGGTCTGTCGCAGGAACTAAATTACAATGTGATGTTCTCACCGCGTGGTGTGTTGATGTTGTGCCAGACGCAGCATGAACTCCGCGCTTTCCAGCGCACCGCCCATGCCAATCGCTTGGCGGGCCTCGATTGCCGCATGGTGACGCCTGCGGAAGTGAAAGAGATTGTGCCGATCATCAATGATGATCCGAATTGTCGCTATCCAATTCTGGGCGCTTATTACCAGCCGCGCGGCGGCACAGGGCGACATGATGCCGTGGCCTGGGGCTATGCCCGTGGTGCCGATGACATGGGTGTGGACATTATCCAGAACTGTGAAGTCACTGGCATTCAACGCGATGGCGATAAGGTTGTTGGGTTGGAAACCACACGTGGTGTGATCAAGACCAAGAAAGTTGGTGTGGTCACGGCTGGCAATGTTTCCACCGTGATGGATATGGCAGGTGTTCGCATGCCAATTGAATCTTTGTGCCTGCAAGCGCTGGTGTCTGAACCCATCAAGCCTGTCATCGATTGCGTGGTGATGGCCAATACGGTGCATGGTTACATGAGCCAGTCTGACAAGGGCGAACTCGTCATTGGCGGCGGTACTGATCCTTACAACAACTATTCACAGCGCGGTTCATTCCCGTCGCTGGAACACACGATCAACGCGCTCATTGAAACATTCCCCATCATTTCGCGCCTGCGCATGTTGCGCCAGTGGGGCGGCATTGTGGACATGACGGGCGATCGCTCACCCATCATCGGCAAGACGCCGGTGGAAGGGCTTTATGTCAATTGCGGTTGGGGCACTGGCGGCTTCAAGGCCATCCCTGGCTCCGGCTGGGTGTTTGCTGATACGCTGGCCAATGACCGCCCGCACAAGATCGCCGAGGCCTTCTCGATGGACCGCTTCACCGAAGGCCGGTTGATTGATGAATCTGTTGCCGCTGCGGTGGCACACTGATGTTAGCGCTGTTTGAAAGCTTCATCCTTCTCCCGTCGGGAGAAGGTGCCCGAAGGGCGGATGAGGGCCTTTATGCCAAACGCTTTGGCGCAAGTGTTCTTAACTCAGTCCCTCATCCGGCGCTGCGCGCCACCTTCCCCCAACGGGGGAAGGGTGAAGAAAAAGACGGAGCTCTGCCATGCTTCTCGTAACCTGCCCCGTTTGCAACGCCACTGGCGATGAGACTGATTTTCATTTTGGCGGCCAGGCGCATGTTGCGCGGCCTGCCACGACGAACCCTGAAGGCATCAGCGATGAACAACAGCGCGAATATCTGTTCACGCGCATCAATCCCAAGGGATTGCATTTTGAGCGCGTGCGCTGTGACCGTGGCTGCGGCAAGTGGTTCCATGCGGCGCGTGACACCATGACCATGGAGTTCAAGGCCTTTTACGGGATCACTGAACTGCCGCCTGGTGATGTGATCAAGCAGGCCAAGGGCGCTTGGGCTGACTATTTTGCAATGAGATTGAAGAAGAGCAAGTGATGGCAAAACCGTTTCGATTGACCGAAGGCGGCAGCCGCATTGACCGCAATTCGCGGGTGACCTTCTCCTTTGATGGCCGTGATGTGCAAGGCTTTGCCGGAGACACTGTGGCCTCTGCCGTTTTGGCTTCAGGCCAAAAAATGTTTGGCCGCAGCTTCAAGTATCATCGCCCTCGTGGCGTAGTGGGATTGGGTTCCGAAGAAATGAACGCCCTCATCGGTGTTGGCGCTGATGCAAGGCATGAGCCCAATTTGCGCGCTACGCAGATTGAAGTGTTTTCCGGTATGGTGGCTGAAAGCCAGAACCGTTGGCCGTCTCTCACTTACGATATTGGCGCAATCAATTCCAAACTCTCGCGCTTTTTTCCCGGCGGCTTTTATTACAAGACCTTCAAATGGCCGCAGAGCTTTTGGAAGCACGTTTATGAGCCGATCATTCGCCGCGCAGCGGGCTTAGGCAAAGCGGCGACGGGCCGTGACCCGGACACTTACGAACACATGCATTTGCATTGTGATGTGTTGGTGGCAGGCGGTGGCTTGGCTGGCATTCTTGCCGCTGAGGCCGCTGCGAAAGCGGGTGCCCGCGTTGTGCTCATGGATGAAAATCCTGAACTCGGCGGCATTGCCGATCTCACCGCTGGCATGATCGATGGTGAATGCGTTGCGGATTGGCTGAAGCCCATTGCTGACGCATTGAAGGCCATGCCCAATGTGCATGTTCTCACACGCACCACGGTTGTGGGCCACTATCATCATAATTACCTGATGGCGATGGAACGTGTCGCTGATCACGATCCGTCACTTCTTGCAAACGGTGCGCCACGCCAGCGTTTGTGGAAAATTCGCGCGGGCCAAGTGATCATGGCCACGGGCGCGTTGGAACGACCGATTGCTTTTGCCAACAACGACCGCCCCAACATCATGCTGGCTTCCGCCGTGCGTGGGCTTGTTGGTCGCTATGGCGTTTCGCCGGGCACGCAGGGCATTGTGTTCACCAATAATGATGATGCCTATCTCACCGCCTTCGCGCTCAAGAAAGCAGGCGTGAATGTGCAAGTAGTGGATTCAAGAGCACGCCCGGATGGCGATCTCGTGAAGCGCGCGCAGGACGATGGCATTGCGGTTTCGCTCTCTTCCGTGATCTCTGCCGTCGAAGGCACGCAGGCTGTCAAAGCCGTGAAAATTGCAGCTTATCGCAAGGGCCAGGGCCGCGTGATAACCGAGCGCAAGATGGATTGTGATTTCATCGCCATGTCGGGCGGATGGAACCCAGCATTGCATCTCTGGGCGCATAATGGCGGCAAGATCAAGTTTGACGATGCGTTGCAGAGCTTCCGGCCCGACACGCACCGCGATGCCATCGTCGCAGTAGGTGCAGCCAATGGCACGATGAGTGTTGCCGACACGATCGCGGAGGCGCAAGCCGCTGGTGAAGCGGCGGCGAAGGCCTCTTTGAAAAAAGTAAAAGCGGTCAAGGCCGCGAAGATCGAAGTGAAAGAGCCTAAGCGCGCTGCGTTGGAGTCGCTGTGGTTCGCGCCCGCCACGGGCCTATATAATGAGGGCAACAAGCATTTCATTGATTTCCAGAATGATGTGACGGCCGCTGATTTGGAACTGGCCCAGCGCGAGGGCTATGAGAGTGTTGAGCACACCAAGCGCTACACCACGTTCGGCATGGCCACCGATCAAGGCAAAACCTCGAACCTCAATGGCCTTGGCGTGTTGGCCGAAGCCACGGGCAAAAGCATCCCGGAAATCGGCGTCACCACTTTTCGCCCGCCCTACACGCCTTATTCTTTCGGCGCGATTGCTGGCGCGCTCACCAATGAATTGTTCCTGCCCGTGCGCCGCACTGCAGTTTATGATTGGCACATCAGCAAGGGCGCCACATGGGAACCCGTGGGCCAATGGCGCCGCGCTTACACTTATACTGGCGCTGGCGAAGACAAGCACCAGTCAATCACGCGCGAAATTCTCAGTGTACGGAATAAAGTGGGCCTGCTGGATGCTTCCACCCTTGGCAAGATTGAGATCAAGGGGCCGGATGCGGCTGAGTTCCTCGACCGCATGTATACCAACATGTTTTCATCACTCAAAGTGGGCAAGTGTCGCTATGGGTTGATGATGAATGAGCTGGGCTTCCTCACGGATGACGGTGTGACAGTGCGCCTCGCGGATGATCACTTCGTCATGCACACCACTTCGGGCGGTGCGGACCGCATTGCCGCGTGGCTGGAAGAATGGCTGCAAACGGAGTGGACGCACTACAAAGTGTTCGTCACACCTGTCACCGAGCAATGGTCACAATTCGCAATGGCCGGCCCGCACGCGCGCGAAGTGTTGGCCAAGCTGGAACCGGACTTTGATGTGAGCAACGAAGCCTTTCCGCATATGTCGTTCAAAATCGGCAAGCTCGGCGGTTTTCCCGTGCGTGTCTATCGCATCAGCTTCTCAGGCGAGATGTCTTACGAAATCGCAACGCCTGCGGGCTTTGGCCTGTCGCTGTGGAAAGCTTTGCTGGAGGCTGGCGAGGAATTCGGCATTGAGCCTTATGGCACTGAGGCGCTGCACGTGTTGCGCGCTGAAAAGGGC
>JAYUEP010000005.1:0-8104 GCA_043739165.1 Hyphomicrobiales bacterium | reverse complement strand
CGCATATAGTCGTTTTTGCAGAATATGCAAGGGAATTCGGTTTTCCCGGAAATCACCCCTCGCCCAAAGAAAAACCCGCGCTTTCTGGCGCGGGTTCTTTATCCGTTGGCAGTGAGGCAGATTACTCTGCCGCTTCGGCTTTCTTCTTGGCCTTGGCTTTCTTTTCCTTGGGCAGTTCCACGCCTTCTTCTTCAGCGGCGTTGTCGGCCTGGGCCTGATCGAAGAGGGCTTGGGCGGCTTCACGCACTTCAGCGCGGTCCGCGGCATTGCCAGTCAAGACTTCGCCGCGGGCCTGGGCAGCGGCTTCTTCAACCGAGCGGGCGACGTTGACATTGATCTTGACGGTGACTTCTGGGTGTGGCGCCACTTCAACCGCATAGATACCGATCGACTTGATCGGTGCCGAGAGATGCACGTGGTTCTTGTTGATATGTGCACCCTGGGCATCGGCAGCATCGGCGATGTCACGCGGTGACACGGAGCCATAGAGTTGGCCACTCTCGCCCGCCTGGCGGATGAGAACATAGGTTTTGCCATCGAGAAGCTTGGCTTCATCTTCGGCGGCCTTGCGGTTATCAGCGTTCTTGGCTTCAAGCACTGAGCGGTCACGCTCAAACTTGGCCTTGTTGGCTTCAGTGGCGCGCAGGGCCTTGTGGTTGGGCAGCAGGAAGTTGCGGGCGAAACCATCTTTCACCTTCACCACTTCGCCCATGTGGCCGAGCTTGGCCACGCGTTCGAGAAGAATTACATCCATTGTTTTGCTCCCTTAGCCGATGACATAGGGCAGCAAGCCCAGGAAACGTGCGCGCTTGATGGCTTGTGCCAATTCACGCTGCTTCTTGGAACAGACGGCCGAAATGCGGGCTGGAATGATTTTGCCACGTTCAGACAGGTAACGCTGCAAGAGACGTGTATCCTTGTAGTCAATCTTCGGTGCGCCATCGCCCGAGAATGGGCAGGATTTGCGGCGGCGGAAAAATGGGCGACGTGCGCCTTGTTCGAATGCCATTAGCCCAAATCCTCCATGCCAAAGCTGTCATCATCGCGGCGCTTGTCTTCACGGCGGCGCATTTGGGCCGATGGGCCCTCTTCCAGGGCTTCCACAGAAATCGTCATGTGGCGGACCACATCTTCCGAGATCGCCATCTGGCGCTCCATTTCAGCAATGGCCTGATGTGGGCCATTGATGTTCATGAAGCAGAAATAGGCTTTGCGGTTTTTCTTGATGCGGAATGTGAGGGATTTCAAACCCCATTGTTCCACCTTCTCAACCTTGGCGCCGCCCGCAGAGAGCACGCCCTTATATTGCTCGATCAGCGCGTCAACTTGCGCTTGAGCCGCATCCTGGCGCACCAGGAATGTGTGTTCGTAAAGACCCATGGGGTTCCTTTCATCGTCGTTTGCAAAGCCACCCGGCGCAGAGCCTCAAACAAACCCAAGTTGAAAGGTTCGAAAGACTGGTCGAAATGAGCAGAGACACGGGAAGCCGGGTGATAAAGCCCTGAGCGCCTTTGCGGGGCACCCCTTCCGTTCAGCCCCTGGCCGAAAGGTTTTGGTGGC
Organism: Hyphomicrobiales bacterium; assembly: GCA_043739165.1. Taxonomy (GTDB): domain Bacteria; phylum Pseudomonadota; class Alphaproteobacteria; order Rhizobiales; family Aestuariivirgaceae; genus Aestuariivirga. The sequence goes on along the minus strand of JAYUEP010000005.1, from coordinate 6,544 downwards.
CGCTCTATGGCGCAAGTGGCCAAGGGATGCAAGCGCCAAGCCTCTATTGCAGATGCGTTATGCAAATGGTGCATTGCAATATTATTGTGCATTGCAATATAATCTGGTAAAGGGCGGTTCAGGTTCACAATAAAACCCCTTTAGAGAGAGAAACCATGACTGCTATCCATTCGACCCCGACCACTGACCAAATCGCTGCTCTTGCCCACAAGATCTGGGAAGATGAAGGCCGCCCTGAGGGCCGCGCCGAATCGCATTGGCTGCGCGCCACTGAAACGCTGGCTGCCAAGCCCGCCAAGGCCCCTGCTGCCAAGGCTACCGCTGCCCCGCGCGCCAAGACCTCGAAAGCTAAAGCCAGCTGATCACTTCTGATTGATCTCCATTGACTTCAAGCCGCGAGAGGCCAAATTCGGCTCTGGCGGCTTTGCCGTTTCAAGGGAGGATCACATGACACGAACTGAGACCGCACTTCTGGCCGGTGGCTGCTTTTGGGGAATGCAGGATTTGATCCGCAAGATGCCCGGCGTAGTCGCCACCCGCGTGGGCTATTCCGGCGGCGATGTGGCCAATGCCACCTACCGCAACCACGGCAGCCATGCCGAGGCCATCGAGATTGAATTCGATCCGGCCATCCTTTCATACCGCGCCATCCTTGAATTCTTTTTCCAGATCCATGACCCGACGACCAAGAACCGCCAGGGCAATGATGTCGGCATGAGCTATCGCTCTGCCATTTATTTCAATTCGCCCAATCAGGAAAAAACCGCGCGCGATACGATTGCCGATGTGGATGCCTCAGGCCTGTGGCCCGGTAAGGTGGTGACGGAAGTCGCCCCCGCCGGCCCCTTCTGGCTCGCCGAGCGCGAGCATCAGGACTATCTCGAGCATTATCCCAATGGCTATACCTGTCACTTTGCCAGGCCGGGCTGGAAGTTACCGAAACGGCAGGCGGCGGAGTAACATCGCCTGCCCCTGAAGTCCCTCAGCAATGCCGACCTCGCGCCCATCGTCCGGCAAGCGCTCGGCGTTTCGGGAGCTGAAGTTCTCTCTTGGACGACTGCGGCGCTGTCAGGTGGTTACGCCAGCGACACTGTCGGAGGTTCTGGAACTTTTCGTGTCGCGGGCACGGCAAAGGTCCATGACCAATGTGTTTCGTGGTCCGTCATTCTCAAAACCCTCGGCCACCGCGATGGGGTTGGCAGCGAAGATCCGCAGGCATGGAATTATTGGAAGCGAGAGATTTTGGTTCACCAATCTGGACTTCTTGTGGACTTGCCGGGGCAGCTTTCAGCACCACGATGTTTCGGTGTCGTTGGACGACTTGATGAGGTCTATTGGATTTGGTTGGAGGACGTTGGGGATGGCTCCAAGGAATGGTCAATCTCAGATTATGGCCGTGCAGCGCGCCATTTAGGACAATTCAATGGGGCCTATCTCGCAGGTCGGCCAGTGCCGGAATATGCGTGGTTGACGCGCGGGCGTGTCAAAAGCTGGCTTATCGACGCGCAACCCATCATCGAGAACCTCCACCAATTTCTGCATGAGGCCAAGCGACCACATTGGTTGACCGAACCTCAAATCAAACGCCTGCTAGCTATTTGGGCGCGACGTGAACCATTGCTGCAAGCGCTTGACCGGCTGCCACGAACCTTGTGTCATCACGATGCGTTCCGCCGCAATCTTTTCGCCCTGCAGGAACGCACCGTTGCCGTCGATTGGCAAATTCTAGGAACCGGGGCCATCGGCGAAGAGATGGTTCCGCTGGTTGGCATTACCCTGCAATTCATGAACATGGCTCCCGCAAAACTTCAAGCGCTGGAGGAAACCGTTCTTGATGGCTATGTTGCAGGCCTTCGTGACGCTGGCTGGCAGGGTGACGAAAGGCTGGCACGTTTTGGCTACGCTGCCTCAGCCGCCCTGTTCATTGGTGTTGCCACAGTTGGGTGTTGGCCCAGCGTTGCTCGTGAGAGCCGATACAAACTTGCCGAGAAGGCGATTGGCCACCCTATCGCTGACATCATCGCCAACTTCGGCGCATTACAGGACCATTTCCTTGACCTCGGTGACAAGGCTCTCGCGATGGTTGGACTATTTGACGCGAGTTTGCAGTTCTGGAATCTTGCCTGAAAGTGCGTGGCTGACGTTGTGTATTTTGGATGGATGCGTCATCCAGAAACTGAAAATGTAAAATGGGTTGGCTCGATCCAAAATTATAGCGGCGTGGAGGAAGTGAAATGACTGACTGGATCAAGAGACATGCCCTAGAAGGCAGGCGCGCCCTTGTCACCGGAGCCACCAAGGGCATTGGGCTTGAGGCATGCAAGGTCTTGGCTGATGCGGGTGCTGACATTGCCGCCGTGGGCCGTGACGAAAAAGGTCTGGCCGAAGTTACCGCAGCCGTTCAAGCCATTGGCCGCCGCTGCTTTCCCATCGCTGCTGATCTTGCCACTGTCGAAGGCCCGAAGGCCGCTGCTGCCAAGGCACTGGCCGCCTTCGGCACCATCGACATTCTGGTCAACAACGCCGGTGTCACCACCATCAAATCCATCATCGACACGCCAGTTGAGGAATGGGACTGGGTGAACGCCGTGAACCTGCGCGCACCGTTTTTGTTGGCGCAGGCGCTGGCCCCCAACATGATCAAGCAGAAGCTGGGCAAGATCATCAATATCTCTTCGCAATCCGGCGTGGTGGCGTTGCAAGATCACTCGGCTTACGGCGCCTCCAAGGGCGGGCTCAACATGCTCACCAAAGTGATGACGATTGAATGGGCCAAGCACAACATTCAGGCCAACACCATTTGCCCTACGGTCATTCTCACACCGATGGGAGAGATGGTGTGGGGTGATCCCGCCAAGGGCGAACCGATGAAGGCCAAGATACCCGCGGCACGTTTTGGCAAAACCGTGGAAGTGGCAGATTTGATCCTGTTTCTGGCCTCATCGGCTTCGGACTTGATCAACGGGCAAGACATTCTGATCGACGGCGGTTTTACGGCGCAGTGAATAGGCGCGTTTGACAAGCGGCAGGAATTACTGCGGCATCACGCCGCCCATTGAATGCCTTCAATGCCCGGCAGTTAAAGTGCACATTGCTGCAAATACATGAAGGCTGAGTTCCAATGGCACCCATTCAGATTGATCATTTCTCGGATGTTCTCTGTGTCTGGGCGTATTTTTCTGAACCGCGACTCGCGGAAGTGGCCAAGAACTTTGGGGACAAGGTTGAAATCACCCACCGCTTTGTCTCTGTGTTCGGTGATGTGCCGGGCAAAATGGCCGCGACCTGGGCCAGCAAAGGCGGCTATCAAGCTTTTGCTGACCACCTCCACCACAGCAGTGAACAATTTCCCGAGAGTCAACTCAATGATCAAATCTGGCGCAATGTGAGGCCGACATCCTCACTTGGGGCCCATCTCTATTTGAAAGCAATTGAGCTGTGTGAAAATGATGCCCACTGTCTGGCGGGCACATTCACCACTGCGATCACCAAAATGCGCGCCGCGTTCTTCATCGAAGGCTGCGACATTGCACGGCTGGAGGTGCAACAGCGTGTCGGTGAAAACACAGGTGCGCCCATCGGCGCAGTTCTTGCTTACTTGAACGATGGCCGCGCGGCGGCGGCACTTTCGGCAGACTACAAAGCAGTCGAAACACTTGGGATCAGCGGCAGCCCCACACTGGTGTTAAACCAGGGCCGCCAGAAGCTTTACGGCAATGTGGGCTACCGCATCATCGAAGCCAACATCCTTGAACTGTTGCGAAACCCGAAGCCCGAAGATGCCAGCTGGTGCTAGAAAATCACGCCGCCGCCAGTGATTTCAAGTCGGGTTCGCCGTGCCCCGTTTCAATCAGGCTTTTCAGGCTGTGGTTCAGATAGAAACTCCACCCCGCTGAGCAACCCTCAAAACATTCAAACTGCGGCACAAGGCCCGCGTGGGTTACAGTGAGTGTGGTCTTGTCACCTTTCTTGGCGATTTCGAAAATCACTTCGGTGCCATCCCATTCAGACTTGTGGGCCACAAAATTCAATTGGCTCTTGCTGATTTTCCAAACGAGTTTTTGGTTTGGAACCAGTTCAAAAATTTTCTGCACGCTCAAATGAATCTTGCCGTGACGGTAAGTGAATTCACCACCGAGCTTGGCCGTCTCACCCGTGATCCCCTCGCCCCACCAGGCGCGCGGGTTGGTGATGGCCGCAAATACCTGCTCAGGTGTTTGCGGCACGGTGAATGTGGTTGTAAAGCTCTTATCGCTCATGATGTGCTCCCTTAAATTTCAGCTGGAAGGCGGGCTTCATAGGCGTCTTTATGGGCGCGCCAATGATCCCAGAAATTCTCGATCTTGGAGTCCGACAGCCGCGCCGCCAGAACATCAAGATGCGTGTGCCAACCGGTGCTGACACCCACCGCCATGCCGCGGCTGGGCAATTTGCTGTGGGTGAGCGTGAGCAGCACCTTGTTCCCAGCGGGCTTCAATTCAAACAACACTTCACTGTCGCTCCAGAACATGAATCCCAGCTTGTGCGGCGGCTCACACACGGTGATGCGTGAAGGCAAACGCGATTCAGAATTGGTCATGGTATCTGGCCGCTTGCCGGGTGGAATGGTGATGGTGTCGTGGTGCCAAACCAATTCACACTCCGCGCCCTCTTCCAACTTCATCTCGCCAGAGGCCAGCCATTGGTTACGCAATTCGCTTTTGGTGAGATAATCCCACACGCGCTCAATCGGGCCGGGCAGCAGGCGTTGCATTTCAAGGGTGCGCGGGGCGACCACTTTGCCGTAGTCTGTTTCTGCAGCGATACTCATTTTTTCACTCCTGATTTTGAATTGGGTTTCGGTTTTGATTTCTTGGCGTCTTCGGCTTTCAACAAGGCTTCGAGGGCATCGAGACGGTTCGTCCAGAAAATTTCATAATAGGCCAGCCATTGGTGGGCATTGGCCAGCGGGCCTGCATTGAGACGGCACACATGCGTGCGGCCTTGCACGTCACGCTTCACCAGCCCCGCCGCTTCCAAGGCCTTGATGTGTTTCGAGGCGGCGGCAAGCGACATTTCGAAAGGTTCGGCCAATTGCGAAACCGTACGGGTGCCCGCAGCCAGCTGCGCCAACATCCCCCGCCGCGTGGCATCGCCAAGGGCGTGGAAGATCGTGTCGAGTTGTGATGTTTTATATTCAACCATGTAGTTGAATATGGATCATCACCAAATGATTGTCAACCATTTGGTTGAATATATTTTCAACACATTGTGGATAGAGTCTGGCACCTTCCCAATCGAGGCACAGCAAAGGAGCACATCATGTCCAACGTCACAATTTGTTTGTGGTATAACAAAGACGCGGAAGAAGCGGCCCACTTTTACGCAAAGACTTTTCCCAACAGCACCGTGGGCGCGGTGATTGAAGCGCCCGGCGATTATCCCAATGGCCAAAAAGGAAACGTGCTGCTGGTTGAATTTACCGTGTTGGGCATCGCCTGTGTAGGGCTGAATGGCGGCCCCGCCATCAAACACAATGAAGCGTTTTCATTTCAGGTCCTCACCAAGGATCAAGCCGAGACGGATCGCTATTGGAATGCCATCGTCAACAATGGTGGCGCAGAAAGTGAATGCGGCTGGTGCAAGGACAAGTGGGGCGTGAATTGGCAGATCACGCCGCAGGTGCTAATCGACGCTTTGCGCGCTGGCGGCGGCAAAGCCAAACGCGCGTTTGAAGCCATGATGCCGATGCAGAAGATTGATGTGGCAGTGATTGAGCGGGCGATTGGCGGCAGTTGATATTATCGTCGCCATATTTATGCTGTTCCATCTTAGGCCTCAACGAAGGAAAGATTGCGACCCATGAAAACATTTACCTGCAAAGAGATCATGAATGACCAGAGCGGCTGTGACATGGAATTTTCGGGTGAGAACCCGATGGATGTTGCCAGCCAATGCGGCAAGCACGTAGCAAGCTCCACCGACGATGCCCATGCGCCGATGCGAGCGACGATGATGAACCCCAACCACACGCAAGAAGACCGCGCTAAGTGGTTTTCGTGGTTTCAGGGCGAGTGGGATAAGAAGGCGGCTGTCTAACTCCACGCATTGTTCGTTTTGCATCATAACTTCTCCCTCCTCCGCCCTTCGCGGGGGAGGGATTAAGGGTGGGGGTGGTTCAGCGTGTTCAATGTTTGGTTTTGAATGCGCCGCAAACGACCCCACCCTGCCCTCCCCTTGAAAAAAGAGGAGGGAGGAGTAACCTCAATTCGTTGCGTGGGGCTTTGGCGATGAAAACCGAACCGACAATCGGAAACTACTTGGACGATGAAGAACGTGATCTCGTCGAAGCCATTGAGGCTGATGATGTGGTCTCCAAAAACTACCTCACCCCCGCGCGCAAAGGGAAGCTCCAAGCTATGGCCCGCGCCACATTGAATGCTGAGCGTGAGAAGATCGCGTTGTGGATTTCACGCGACGACTTGGCGCGGATTAAGTCCAAGGCAATGCAAGAAGGCATGCCTTATCAGACGCTGATCAATTGGATTTTGCATAAGGCGGTGAG
>JAYUEP010000004.1:0-8210 GCA_043739165.1 Hyphomicrobiales bacterium | reverse complement strand
CCGACTGAAAGCTGAGCGTCTGTCGCCTGCGGGTTAGTGTGTGAACATTATGCTGCTCCCAATTGAAGTAGGAGTAGCAAATTTTAGTGCCGTTTTCGGTGGGACAATTGGGGCGTAAACTCTTGAAATCATACGAGACCAAAAAGTGTCCCACTTTGCTGAAAGTTATTGTATTGAATCAAATCAGGCGCTCCCGCAGGGATCACCATTTCACCCGCTCAGCAACCGCTCGCGCAATTGGTTCGGTGATGTGCCGTAAGCCGCCGCGAAATGGGCGTAGAACTGGCTGGTGGAGCCGAAGCCGCTTTCAACTGCAATGGTGGTGATGGCGACATCGCTTTCCAGCAACATGCTACGGGCGCGCAACAGGCGCATGCGCAGGATAAACTGTTTGAGCGGTAAATTCATCGCCTTGGTGAAAATGCCCAAGGCGTAGTTGGGATGAAGGCCGGTAACGGCGGTCACATCGGCGTTCTGCAACGGCTTCTCCAAATTGTCGAGCACGTGGCGGACCATGGCCACCACGTGGCGGATATGCGAGGAGGTCAGGTTATGGGGCGTTGGCTTGGCGAGCCAGGGTGCGCGCAAATAGTTATCGGGCAAAGTGGCCATGCGGCGGAAGAGAGCGTTCAACTCCATCTTTAAAATGTCCAGCCGTTCGGCCTTTCCGCTGCGATAGTCCTCATACCATCGGACGAGATGGGCATGGCCGCAAAGGTCCTGCGGGCAGGCGATCATGGCGCCGTTGATCAGTGCAATTTGAAAATCCGGAAGATGCGGCATCATCAGAAAAGCGTCGAGCGGAATATAGATGTTGCAGAGTTCTGGGGTTTCATCTGAGGTTGGCTCAATCCTCACCAGTTGGTGGGGAACGTTGGCCCAGAAGACCACCAGTTGATCCGCCTCCACAATGATGGGTGCACCATCCACCAGATAGTGCAGCCTCGCGTGGCGGCTGAAATTGGTTTCGACATGGCCATGCGAATGCGGCTCTGCCATCAAATGCGGTTTGAAGATGCGCATGCCGAAACGGCCGAAGGCACGTGAGCGGGCATAGAAGCGCCGCTCTGCGACATTGTCATTTTGAAGTGCAGAAGATTTTGCTTTGGGTTGAGCCATGATGCCAATTTTCTGAATCTTAAATTCCCGGAATGCTTATTGCTGAATCAGGATTGCCGCAAGAAGTGATTGGGGTCACCCTGCAAGAAGAGAGGATCACTCTCTCCATAAAAGTTTGGGAGGACTTATAGATGAAAACGATGACGAGCCTTTTGGCCGCCATGTTGCTGACTGGCGTTTCGGCCACGGCTGCCATGGCAGATGCCGTGCCGGATGCGCCGAAGTTTGATGCGCAGGGCAAAGTGAATTTGGTGGGGGTGAATGACATTCTCACCTACAAGGCGCTGCCTTCTTACAACCAGCCGGATTTCGTGGCTGCCCTTGAAAAGGCCGGCAAGTTGCCGCCGCTCAAGGACCGCCTGCCCAAGGAGCCGATGGTTTACAAAACCGGCAATATGAAAGACGGCATTGGTGTTTATGGCGATGTGATGCGCCATGTGATCGGTGGGCGTCCTGAGGGCTGGAACTATTGGGCTGGCCAAAGCCAAGGCTGGGGCGGCATCGACATCGGCCTCGAAGAATGCCTGACGCGCACCGGCCCGTTGTTCCAAGTGAAGGCTGAAGAATTGCAACCGCTGCCAAACCTGGCCAAGGGCTGGGAATGGAGCAAGGATGGACATGAATTGACCATGCACCTGATCGAAGGTGCCAAGTGGTCCGATGGCGTGGATTTCAATGCCGATGACGTGATGTTCTATTGGGAGAAGAACGTTCTCGACACGAGCGTCCATCCCCTGAACGGCGCAACACCAGATTCTTGGGGTGTGGGCACGACCTTGACCAAGGTTGATGCCAATACGGTGAAGTGGACCTTCAAGGCCGCTTTCCCGTCTTCGGCCCTCTATGAAATGGCTTACGGCAAGTTCTGCCCCGGCCCGGCCCATATTCTGGCACCACAACATCCGTCCAACTCCAAGAACTCTTATGAGCAATATAAGAATGCCTTCCCCGGCACCTATATGGCCATGCCCACCATGGGCGCTTGGGTTGTTGTTGACCACAAGCCCGACAATATCGTCGTTCTGCGCCGCAATCCCTATTATTGGAAAGTGGACGAGAAGGGCAACCAACTGCCTTATTTGAACGAGATGCAATATCGCCTTTCAACCTGGGCTGACCGCGACGTACAGGCTGTTGCCGGTACGGGCGATTTCTCCAACCTTGAGCAAGCCGAAAACTATGTTGAGTCTCTGAAGAAATCGGCTGATCCTGCTGCTCCGGCCCGTCTTGAATTTGGCCAGCGCACGATTGGTTATACGCTTGATTTCAACTACTCGGCCAATGGCTGGGGTGATACGGATGAACGCAGCTTGGCTGTTCACAAACTGAACCGCGACCTGAATTTCCGCAAAGCCGTGACCATGATGCTCGATCGCCAACGCTTGGGTGAGTCTTTGGTGAAGGGCCCCTTCACCACGATCTATCCCGGCGGGCTTCTTGCGGGCACCAGCTACTATGACAAGGACTCCACCGTTTATTATCCCTTCAATGTGGATGCCGCCAAGAAAGCCCTTGATGCAGCTGGCTTGAAAGACACCGATGGTGATGGCCTCGTAAACTTGCCCGGTGGCAAGAATGTGGAAATCACTTTACTGGCCAATGCTGACTATCAGTCAGACAAGTCACTGGCTGAAGGCGTTGTCGCCATGGCTGAAAAGGCTGGTCTTCGCGTTATCCCCAAGTTTGTATCGGGCAAGGACCGCGACGCGGCCCGTGATGCTGGCAAATATGATTGGATGGTGATCCGTCAGGGCACCGAAGTCATCACAGCCGTGCAGAACACCGACCACTTGGCCCCCATTGGCCCCAGCACGACCGACTTCCACAAGGCGGGCGCTGATGGCAAGGTGGATCTGATGGATTTCGAAGCCAAGATTGTTGACGTCGTCAACAAGTTCATTGGTGCCAGCGATCCAAAGGAACGCGTTGACTTGATGAAGCAATACCAGAAACTGGCCACTGAGAACGTCTATCAGGCGGGTCTCACGGTCTATCCAGGTGCTTTGATCATCAACAAGCGCTTCTCCAACATTGCCCCCGGCGCACCAATCTTCATGTACAACTGGGCGGAAGATAATATCATCCGCGAACGCGTATATGTGGCCGCCGACAAGCAGTCGAAGAACGAAGTGTTCCCGAACACGCTTCCCGGCAAGCCAGGCTCAGCACCTGGTGATGGCTTGGTGAAGTAAACACTGCGAGGGGCAGTCTCTTAATTGCGGCTGCCCCATTTTTGTATTCCCATTTTTCCGTCACCCCAGCGCATGCTGGGGTCCAGCTTCGGGCCACGATCATGTGAGTCCAAAGCGGAATGCCAGCTTCCGCTGGCATGACGGCTTCAATGGATTGAACACAGGCATTTGAGACTCGCCCCATGCTCCGCTACCTCTTCTACCGCATCTTGGCATCCATCCCCGTGCTCTTCATCATGAGTGTGATCACCTTTGTGATCATCCACTCCACGCCGGGTGACTATGCCGATTATGTTGGCGCCATGTTGCGCACGCAGGGCCATGCCACCAATGAAGTAGCGCAAGCGGCGGCTGCGCAATTCCGCATTGATCACGGGCTGAATGATCCACTCATCATTCAATATTTCCGCTGGATCAGGGATATTCTCCACGGTGATTTCGGCACCAGCTATTTCTTCAACAAGCCAATCTCGGAAGTGATCGGCCAGCGCCTGCCACCCAGCCTTGGGTTGGTGATCACGGTTCACATTCTCGGCACAATCATTGGTGTCACCCTTGGCATCATTGCGGCCACGCGGCAATATTCCTGGGTGGACAGCCTTCTGTCTTTCATCGGTTTCATGGGCCTCACCACGCCGAAGTTTTTGTTTGCGCTGGTGTTGATTTATGTTCTCGCCTTCAAACTTGGTGTGCAGGAACTGGGCAGCTTTTACTCCACCTATTGGAGCTATCAGCCGATGTCCTTCGGCAAGTTCTGGAATCTCATTCTCCATGTCTGGCCGATCATTCTGGTCGGCGTGCTCAATGGCATTTCCTACAACATGCGCATGATGCGCGGCAATTTGCTGGATACATTGAATGCACAATATGTTGAAACCGCCCGCGCCAAGGGTTTGAGCAATGCGGCCACGATCTTGAAACATGCGGTGCCCAACGCACTGCATCCGCTGGCGGCCTATCAAAGTGCAGTGGTGCGTTACATGATTGAAGGTGAGATTGAAACGTCAATCACCTTCGGCATTCCCACCATTGGTGTGGCCATTGTTCTCTCCATGGGCATTGGTGATGTGCTTGTCACTGCCACGCTCATGCTGCTTCTCGGCACGGTGCAAATCATCGGGGGTATCATCTCTGATCTCCTGCTGGCCTGGCTTGATCCGCGCGTACGATTGGGAGACATGACATGAGCGTCGAGCCGTTCAGCCCCTATGTGAAACTGGAGAACGAGAGCTATCTCGATATCCCGCCTGTTCTCGCGCGCTTTGCCACGAGCGACAGCTATTTTACTTTGGTGTGGCGCAAATTCCGCCGCTCAGTGATCGGCATGATTGGCCTGACGCTGGTGGCGATGTTAATCACCATCGCGATCTTTGCAGATTTCTTTGCGCCTTCTGATCCCAAGGAACCGTCGTTGGCCTTTGCGCCGCCAGATCCTGTGAGTTTCTACTCCAAGGATGGCTTCACGCTGCGCCCGCAAACCTATGCCATCATCGAGGGCGACCAACTTGATCCTGTGACATTCCAGCCTTTGAATGGGCCGGACTATGATCATCCGCGCCCGATCAAATTCCTTGTGCCGGGCTACGCCTATCATGTGTTGGGCGTGATCCCGGCCACCACGCATCTCTTCGGCACAGATGACGGCAAGCCCTTTCACATTCTCGGCACTGACAAATTTGGCCGCGACATTTTCTCACGCGGGCTGGTGGGCTCGCGCATCTCGCTGATGTTCGCCTTGATCGCGGTCACTTTCATCACCATTGTGGGCACGCTGGTTGGCCTGTCTTCTGGCTATCTGGGCGGGCGCTATGATGCTTGGGTGCAGCGTATTGTGGACATTTTCTTCGCACTGCCACAGCTGCCGCTTTATTTGACGCTGGCCGCCCTCATCCCCGTCACCGCTTCGAGTTATATTTTTATTGCCATCGTGATTGCGGTTGTTGCGGCGCTGAATTGGGCTTCTCTGTCGCGTGAAGTGCGCGGCAAAACCTTGGCCTTGGCGAGGATAGAATATGTGCGTGCGGCACAGGCAATTGGAGCCACGGATACACGAATTATTCTCAGGCACATTCTGCCCAACATTGTCAGCCACGTCATTGTGTTTTTCACGAGCTGGATTCCCAATGTGATCTTGATTGAATCTTTCTTGGGTTATTTGGGTTTTGCGGTGAAGCCGCCGCTGATTTCATGGGGCATGATGTTGCAGGATTGCGGCAACTTCTCAGTGCTGGGTTCCTATCCGTGGATTCTCTCACCCGTGGCTTTTGTTTTGGTCACTGTTTTTGCATTCAACGCGCTGGGTGATGGCTTGCGTGATGCGGTGGATCCTTACTGATGGAAAGCCAAGACATCATCCTCGACGCCCGCAAGGTGGCCGTGTCCTTCAAAGTGGAAGGCGGCGTGGTTGAGGCCGTGAAAGACGTGTCGTTCGTTTTGCGCAAGGGCGAAACGATTGCCATTGTGGGCGAGTCAGGTTCCGGCAAGTCGGTCACGGCGCGCGCCGTGATGCGCCTGTTGTCACGGCGCGCGTCAATGGGCAAAGAGTCCTCCATCATCATGGGTGGGCAAGACGTGGTGAAGCTGCCCGAAGCCGAAATGCGCAAGCTGCGCGGCAGTCGCGTGTCGATGATCTTTCAGGAACCGATGACATCACTCAATCCGGTTTACACAGTGGGTTCCCAAATTTCGGAAGTGCTGCGCATTCACAACAAGATGACGCGCGCCGAAGCCATGGCCAAGGCCCAAAGCCTTTTGGAAGAAGTGCAAATTCCTGAGCCGGAAGCGCGAGTAAAGCAATATCCGCATCAACTTTCTGGTGGGCAACGGCAACGCGTGATGATCGCCATGGCGCTGGCCAATCGACCGGACATTCTGATTGCGGATGAGCCGACGACGGCGCTGGATGTGACGGTGCAGGCGCAGATTTTGAACCTGATCAAGGACCTCAAGGCCAAATATGGCATGGCAGTGATTTTAATCACGCATGATCTCACTGTGGTGCGGCAATTTGCGGACCGTGTCTATGTGATGCAACATGGTGAAGTGAAGGAACACAATACAACGGCGGCGCTGTTTGCCAATCCGCAGCATCCTTACACCAAGCGCCTGTTGGCTTCTGACCCCAAAGGTGTGGCGAAGCCGCTTGAGGGCAATCCTGAGACGATCTTGTCGGGCAAGGGTGTACGTGTAACCTATACGCTCAAACGTGGCGGACTGTTCAATGCCACCTATTCAGACTTGCACGCCGTCGATGGCCTCAGCCTCGACCTCAAAAAGGGCGAGACGCTGGGGCTGGTGGGCGAATCTGGCTCTGGCAAGACCACTTTTGGCCAGGCGCTCATTCGCCTGCTCAATCCGCAGGAAGGCGAGATCATATTTGATGGCAAGCGGATCGATGGGTTAAACCGCGATCAATTGCGGCCTTTCCGTTCGCGGATGCAGATCGTGTTTCAAGACCCGTTCTCGTCGATGAACCCGCGCATGAATGTGCAGCAAATCATTGAAGAGGGGATGATCGTCAATCGCCTCGGGGGCAATTCTGCTGAGCGTTTGCAGCGCGTGCAGCAGGCGCTCGAAGATGCTGGCATGCCCACCAATATTCTGTCACGCTTTCCACATGAATTTTCCGGCGGGCAGCGCCAGCGTATCGCCATTGCACGCGCCATTGCACTCGAACCAGAATTCATTCTGCTGGATGAGCCAACCTCGGCGCTCGACCTTTCGGTGCAGGCGCAAATCATTGAACTGTTGCGCAAGTTGCAGCGCGAACGCGGTCTTTCCTATCTTTTTATCAGTCATGATCTCAAAGTGGTGCGCGCCCTGTGCCACCGGGTGATTGTGATGCAGCACGGAAAGATCGTTGAGCAGGGGCCGGTAGCCGATGTGCTCACCCAACCCAAAACCGAATATACCAAGCGGCTGGTCCGCGCCGCGTTTGAAATTGCCGCCTAAGGAGAAATCATCATGACCGCAAACCCTCGCATTGCCTTTATTGGCGCTGGTTCCACCGTTTTCATGAAGAACATCATCGGTGACATTTTACAGCGCAAGGCCACAAGTGCGGCAACAATTGCTCTGATGGATATTAATCCGGAGCGCTTGAAGGAATCCGAGATTGTTGCCGGAAAATTGATTTCCACCTTGGGCGTGAATGCAAAAATCGAAGTTCACAGCAACCAACGCAAGGCCTTGGACAAGGCCAATTTTGTGGTTACCGCGTTTCAAGTGGGTGGCTATGAACCCTGCACGGTCACAGACTTTGAAGTGCCCAAGAAATACAAACTGCGGCAAACGATTGCGGACACGCTGGGCGTGGGCGGCATCATGCGCGGGCTTCGCACCGTGCCGCATCTGTGGAGCATTTGCGCGGATATGATGGAAGTCTGCCCGGATGCCATTCTCATGCAATATGTGAACCCGATGGCGATCAACACCTGGGCCATTTCAGAGAAGTTCCCCAAGATCAAACAGGTGGGTCTGTGCCACTCGGTGCAGGGCACGGCCGAGGAACTGGCGCATGATCTTGATATTCCGGTGGAAGATATCCGTTACCGCGCGGCGGGCATCAACCACATGGCGTTTTATCTGCAGTTCGAACATCGCCAGCAAGATGGCAGTTATGTTGATCTCTACCCTGCGCTGAAGCGGGGTTATCTCGATGGCCGTTTTCCCAAGCCTTCGCACCATAATCCGCGCTGCCCCAACAAGGTGCGTTATGAAATGTTGAAGCGGCTTGGTTATTTCGTCACCGAAAGTTCGGAACACTTTGCCGAATACACACCCTATTTCATCAAGGAAGGCCGCGAAGATTTGATTGAGAAATTCGGCATTCCTTTGGATGAATATCCCAAGCGTTGCGTGGAGCAAATCGCGCGGTGGAAGAAGCAGGCCGATACTTTC
>JAYUEP010000003.1:0-2735 GCA_043739165.1 Hyphomicrobiales bacterium | reverse complement strand
CCAGATATTGCTTCACCAGTTCAGGGTGTTCGCGCAGTGCTTCAGAAATCGAACAGAAGATCACGCCTGCTTTGGGCAGTTCATCCTTGAAGGTGGTGACGACCGAGACGCTATCAAACACCGCATCCACGGCCACGCGGCTTTGGGCGACTTCATTGCCCTCTTCATCAAGCTGGCTTTTCTCCCCCTGCTTGCGCACGCCTGCGAGGATTTCCTGTTCCTTCAGCGGAATGCCGAGTTTGGCGTAAGTTTCCAAAAGCTTGGGATCAATCTCGTCCAGCGACTTGGGCGCTGCTGAAGATTTGGGGGCTGCGTAATAATAGATGCTTTGAAAATCGATCTTGGGATAATGCACTTTGGCCCATTTGGGTTCATCCATTTGCAGCCAGACGCGATAGGCTTCCAAGCGCCAATCCAGCATCCATTGCGGCTCGTTCTTCTTGGCTGAGATGAAACGCACGGTGCTTTCGCTCAGGCCAATCGGCGCGTAATCGCTCTCGATGTCGGTTTCAAAGCCGTATTTGTATTTGTCGACCTCGATGGTCTTGACGAGATCTATGGTGTCTTGATCGGCCATTATGCTGCTTTTGCCTTGTTGCGCGCGCGGAGTTTTTCCGTCACGGCGATGAAATGGGTGATGTCTTGTTCAGTCGTGTTCCAGCCCAGCGAAACGCGGATGGCACCTTGGGCCAGCGTTGGGGCCACGCCCGTGGCAGCGAGAACATGGCTTTGTTGCACCTTGCCGGAGGAACAGGCCGAGCCCGATGAAACGGCGATGCCTTCGAGATCGTAATTCATCAAAAGGCTTTCGGCCTTGAGGCCTGCCAAAGCGAAACAGGACGTGTTGCTGAGGCGCGGGGCCTTGGCGCTGAAAATCGTTGCGCCATCGAGCGCTGCTTCCAGCTTGTCGCGCAATGTGGACTGATCGAGCAGAGGCTCAGCGGCCAGTGCGCCGAAGCCTGCGATGGCGGGGATGTTTTCTGTGCCTGCCCGCCTGCGCAATTCCTGCCCGCCACCTTGCAACAGTGGCTCGACCACCAGTCCATCACGGATGATCAAAGCGCCGATGCCCGTTGGCCCGCCCACTTTATGCGCGCCAATCGTCAGCATGTCACAGCCCAGCAGGCCGAAGTTCACCGGGATTTTTCCGAACGCCTGTACGGCATCGATGTGCAGTAAATGCCCGGCAGCAGAAATGCGCGACGCAATTTCAGCCATATTCTGGATGACGCCGGTTTCGTTATTGGCCAACATAATGGAAACCAGCGCCTTGGGGCCAGTGAGCATCCCATCCAGCGCTGCCAAATCAATGCGGCCCTGATCATCCACGGAGATAATCTCAACAGGTTTGCCACTGGCACGAGCGGCTGCCATCACGCTTGGATGTTCAATGGCCGAAACCAGAATACGTTCCACCACCACTCCACGCAGCGCCATGTTGTTGGCCTCGGTGCCACCGCTGGTGAAAGTGATCATCTGGGGCAGACTGCCCAGTTTGAACGCAATCGCTTCGCGCGCATCATCCGTGATTTTGCGGGCGGCCCGGCCTTCAGCGTGAACTGAAGACGCATTGCCGCCATGACCCATGGCCGCTAACATTGCCGCCTTCACCGACGGGCGCAGCGGGCTGGTGGCGCTATGGTCCAGATAGGTTCTCACGCGGGCCTCACATGGCGGTCTTTGGCTTGCTTGATGGACGCGGCCAGTGCGAGATTGCGCTTGGACACCACGTCATCCAACGTGATTGAATCTAGAAAGTTCATCATCTGGCGGCCCATCGAAGACCAGAGGTCATGGGCGCAGCAACGCTCACCCTTCACGCAGCCTTCGACGGCATCGCCCTGGCAGCGGGTCACGCGCAGTTCCTCATCCACCGCCTGGATAACATCCGCCATATGGATTTCTGCAGCATCCCGCGCCAGCACGTAGCCGCCGCCGGGGCCACGGGCCGAAGCCACCAAGCCCGCACGGCGCAGTTTGGAAAACAGCTGCTCCAGGTACTCCTGGCTGATGTCCTGGCGGGCGGCGATATCGGCCAGAGACACCGGCTTGCCATCCGAATGGGTGCCGATGTCAATCATCGCCATAACGCTGTAGCGGCCTTTGGTGCTCAATTTCATCGCGTTGGTGCCTTTGGGCTCACGAAAAGCTTGCTTTTTGCCCCCCGGCCCGTGCTAAAGCGCGCAGGCCCTTCTGGGTGGCAGTTCTTGGAACTGTTCTAAACGATTTAGTAAACCCGACTAAAAGAGTCAACTAATTCGACTCCATTGCGTGATGCGCCAAAGGATATTTCTTTTTCATGCCTGAAGTGATTTTTAATGGCCCTGCGGGCCGCATTGAAGCCCGCTACCATCAAGCCAAGACCGCCGCGGCTCCCATTGCCATCCTTCTTCACCCGCACCCCACTTTTGGCGGCACGATGAACAACCCCATCGTGCATTCGCTCTATGGGCTTTTTCAATCGCGCGGTTTTTCGGTTCTGCGCTTCAATTTTCGTGGCGTGGGCCGCAGCCAGGGCATGTTTGACAATGGTGCGGGCGAGCTGGCCGATGCTGCCTCAGCTCTCGATTGGTTGCAAAGCCTCAACAAGGAATCGAAGATCTGCTGGATTGCGGGCATCAGCTTTGGCGCGTGGATTTCTATGCAGCTTCTGATGCGCCGCCCGGAAATCTCCGGATTCATTTCTGTTGCGCCATTGGCCAAGCATTATGATTTTTCGTTTCTGGCGCCCTGCC
>JAYUEP010000002.1:0-24636 GCA_043739165.1 Hyphomicrobiales bacterium | reverse complement strand
CGAATTTACTGAGCATGGCATGGTGAACCCGGCCGTTTACCGTGCCTCCACCATCACCTACCCGACGGTCGCCGCGATGGCCCACCACAGTCAGCCGTATACCTATGGCAGACGCGGCACGCCCACCTCACGCGCCATCGAAACCGCGATTGCCGAACTTGAAAGTGGCCATGCCTGCAAGGTCGCCCCATCCGGAGTGGCCGCTATCACCGCCGTCATGCTAGCTTTTTTGAAAGCGGGCGATCATGTGCTGGTGACCGACGCCGTCTATGGCAACACCCGCGAACTGTGCGACAACCTTCTCGCTGGCCTTGGCATCGAGACAACCTATTACGATCCGCTGGTTGGCGACAAGCTCCGTACACTGATCAAACCCAATACCAGGATGGTCTATCTCGAAAGCCCCGGCTCACAGACGATGGAAGTACAGGATGTGCCCCTGCTGGCCCGCATCGCCCATGAGGCTGGGGCCATTGTGGTCATCGACAACACCTGGAGCGGTGGGTATTTCTTCAACGCTTTCGAACACGGTTGCGACATATCAATTCAAGCGGCCACCAAATATATCACCGGCCATTCGGATTGCATGTTTGGCTCTGTCGTGTGCAACGAATCCACATGGCCGCGCTTCAAGGCGATCTATGAAACGATGGGGCTCTTTGCTGGGCCAGACGACATGTATCTCGCCTTGCGCGGCCTGCGCACGTTGGATATCCGTCTCGAGCGCCATATGAAATCAGCGATCCAAGTGGCGGAGTGGCTGCGCGCCCGTGCCGAGGTTGAAACTGTGCTTCACCCCGCCCTCAGCAATGCGCCGGGCCACGCCATTTGGAAACGTGACTTCACTGGTGCCTCCGGCCTGTTCTCTGTGATCCTCAAACCCACGCCAGACAAGGCGGTCGCCGCCATGCTTGATCACATGGACCTCTTTAGTATGGGTTATTCATGGGGTGGATTTGAAAGCCTGATCCTTCCTTTCAAACCACAACGCAGCGTCACCAGATGGCAAGCAAACGGCCCGGCCTTGCGTCTCCACATCGGGCTGGAACATCCGGATGATTTGATCGCCGATCTCGAGCGCGGTTTTGCCAGGCTCGACGCTGCCACTTGAATTTCACCTAAAACACCCAATCTTACCGCCAAGGAGAAACCCATGCGCGCTTTCACCAAACTTGCTGTCGGCCTCGCACTGACGGCGGGAATCACCACATCAACCCTCGCCCGAGCAGCAGATGATCCAGAGTTGATTTTCAAAAAGAACACGGTGTTCCACCTACTCTCGCCCGATGCCAAGCTCGCAACCTATGTGATTGACGATCCAGCGATTGAAGGGGTGGCCTGTTATTTCACCATTCCTGAACAGGGTGGCTGGACAGGTTGGGCGGGCTTTGCCGAACAGCGCTCGGAAACATCCATCGCCTGCCGGCAGGTGGGGCCTGTTAAAATCAGCGCCAAATTTGCCCAAGGCGTGGATATCTACGACCAACGCCGCTCGCTCTTCTTCAAGACCATGCATATCGTGCGCGGCTGTGATCCCAAGCGCAATGTGCTGGTTTACATGAGCTACACCGACAAGCTGATTGACGGCTCACCACAGAACTCAACTTCAACCGTGCCGATCATGCCTTGGGGCACTGAAGCAGCCCCCAAGTGCAGTGAATTCTTGACCCAATGAAAGACGTGCGGAACTTCAGTTCCGCCCGCTTCAGCTTTGCTTCACTTGACTTCAATCATCGTCCACATGCCGTCCATGTAATGGCCAGCGACATTGCAATAGAGCATGTATTTGCCGGGCTTGAGATCAAGCGTCAGCGAACCGGCCTTGCCGGGGTCAAGCTCCGAAACTTCGCCAAGATGGGTCGAATCTTCTTCCTTCACTTTGAAGGCCGCATCGTCATAAGGCATCAACTGGCTTTCGTCCTTGACCGGTGCCACGATCAACTCGTGGATCATCGTCTTTGAGCCGTTAGTAACGTTAAATGTCACTTTGCCGCGAACGACTTGCTTGGTGCTCACCTCGATGCTCATCACGGCCTTGGACATATCGCCCTTCATTCCCATGCCTAGCCCCATGCTCTTCGACATATCCATGCCCTCAGCCTTGTCATTCAATGTGACACGGATGGTGCTGGCGGCTTGGGCCGCAGTCAAAGTTGCAGTGGCCGCTAAAACGGCAATCGCAGTAAACTTGAACACTTGTCTCATAGGATTCTCCTTGTTTTGTTATAAACGCAATCTGACACAAAGGGTTCCATCCGCCTTGATCCATATCAAGCCATAAAATTTTCCCGCCGTGCGAAAACAAGGCTCCCCAATTTAACCATCGCCACCGAAAGCTTTCAGACAAGGTGCTGATGGCACATCACTTGCTGTCGATCTCTCAAAGTGAAACGAGAGAAGCATTACAATGGTTAACCTGCGAACCGCGGCCACCTTTCTCGCCTGTCTGGCACTGGCGTCCCAACCAGCATTGGCCTTGGAGGGCAAAACCCAAGGCCTTAACCGACACCTGGTGGGCATTCTCTGGCATATCCAGCATCACTATGGCAGGCAGGTGAACGTTACGTCAGGCTGCCGATCCTATTCGCATAACCGCCGGATTGGTGGGGCACGGGAATCATTTCACCTCCGATGCCAGGCCGCCGATATCAAGGTCACGGGCGTGGGCAAGGATCAACTGGCCCGCTATGTCCGCGGACTGTCGGATCGCGGCGGCGTCGGCCTCTATTGTCACGACGCCAGCATCCACGTCGACACGGGCCCAAGGCGCGAATGGATTTGGAATTGTCACGGTCACCGCATCAATCACGGCCACCCCGCCCACAGCCGCTTGGCATCCGGTTGAGAATGGCGACCCCGGCATGATTCGAACATGCGACCGACGGATTAGAAATCCGTTGCTCTAGTCCAGCTGAGCTACGGGGCCTGGGGCGTCAAACTAGCTGGCGACGCTCAATGCGTCCAGTTCGTGGTGCGGCCGAATTTGAAATTGTCGGAATAGCTCTTCTTCTGCATCCGCACCGGCGCTTCTGGTTGCACCATATAGGCAACGCCATTGCGCTTGGCATAGTCTTCCGCCTCTTCACGCGTATCAAATCGCAGCTTGACTTGGGTAGACGTATCGCCAGAGGTCCAGCCCATCAGTGGATCGGCCGTCATCCGTGTTTCACGCACAAATTCCAAAAACCACTCCTTGGCCTTGCCCTTGCCGGACTGCATGGCGTTGCGGGCAGGTTTGTAAATGCGTGCTGTCATCATGGCCTCGTCATTCACGAAGTGGTCGGGGCGGCGGGATTCGAACTCGCGACCCCCTGCGCCCAAGGCAGGTGCGCTACCAGACTGCGCTACGCCCCGACTGCTTCGTACGCCCGCCTGATAACCAGATTAAATCGAAAGAGCAACAGCGGAATTTGCATCTAAAATTCCGCCTAAAACTCTTCGCTCCGCGCCGCTTTCCACAACAGCCACTGCTTGCGCAGCTGACTGAGCTCGCAGCCGCGCTTCAAGACCGACCCACCACGCTTGTAGGCTTTGGACAAATAGGCATCCGCCAGCGCCACATGCAAAAAGGCGGGGGCGACTTCGGGTTTGATCGTCCTGCGTAACCGGCGCATCTCTTCCAGCCGGTCCTGTGCTTGCGCCCGCAACTCTGCCAGGACCACGGCAAAACCTGCCTCGGTTTCACGCGCGCCCAAGCGATCAGGCTTCACCTGACGCCGCGCCAGCATTTCCATAGGCAGGAAACACTGCTTCAACCTCTGCGCGCGCGGCAGATCATTCAAGACGCGGCCCATGCCATAGCCAACGCCAGCAAGCCCCGCTGCCTCGGCGCATTCAAGCGCACGATCACGGTCTAAAATCATCGCCGCCATCTGGATCAGGGCCGAAGCTGTCTCTCCCAGATAGGCCTCCAAATCAAACATGCTGGGCATGGGGTCAGAATAGAAATCAAACTGATGCGCCTTGGTGAGGTTCATCACGGCGTGTTTGGGAATATCACCAATTTTAATCGCCTCGCCCAAAGCCTTGGCCACCGGATGGGCCTGCCTGTCGCCATGATAAATCCCATCAATCGTGTCAAGCCACCATTGCAATCTGATCTCCGCCAGATGCGGCTCACTGACCTGCCCTGCAATGCGGCTCACTTCCGCACTGAAAGCATAAAGCGCCCAAAGATGTGGGCGCTTGTCCGTTGGCGCAAACAGGCTGGCGAGATAACGGTCCGGATCATATTTGCGAACGATGGCTTGAACTTCCTCCATCAGGCCACCGCCAATAAAGCCGCCGCCACCCTGCGCTGATCGCCCAACATCAGATTGTAAGTGTGGACCGCAGCGGACGTCGTCATCGCATCGGCACTGATCCCCAGTTTCATGAAGCGCGCGGCGGCCCCGGCCTCCAGCCGCTTGAACACAGCCCCGGTGCCCAGGAGTAGAGCATCAATATCGCCGCTCTCGGCAATGATCGTGGAAAAGTCGACGCCATCCCAGGCCCGCATGCCTGAGGGCAGGATCAGCAAATGCCCCTTGTGAGATTGATCGCCAAAGCGGAAGCCGCCGTCGCCGAATGAGGCAATGGGCCGCCGTTCCGGCAGGAACCTCATCCGCCGCGCTTCACGCGCTTGGCATCGCTGACTGAAATTTCCCGCTTAGTGCCCAGCAAGATCAAAACCGGTGATGCAATGAAGATCGACGAATAAGTGCCCACCACCACACCCCAGATCATCGCAAACGAGAACCCATGAATGACATCGCCACCAAAGAAATAGAGCGCCAGCAAAGCCATCAACGTGGCCAGTGACGTCAGGATGGTACGCGGCAGAACCGAATTGATCGAGAAATCAATCAAATCCGCCAATCCCATGGATTTATAGCGCCGCAGGAATTCGCGGATACGGTCAAACACCACCACTGTATCGTTGAGCGAATAGCCGATGATCGTCAAAATCGCGGCAACAATCGAAAGATTGAACTCAAGCCCGATCAAGCTGAACAAGCCTATCGACAGTGTCGTATCATGCAGGAGCGAGAGCACGGCGCCGACAGCAAATTGCCATTCAAACCGAACCCACAAATAGAACAACACAAACAGGATCGAGAGCATCACCGCGCCCGTGGCGTTCTGTGTGTATTCGGAAGACACCGTGCCGCCGACAGAGTTGGCCGAGCGTTTTTCAAAGCCGGGGCCCAAAGCCTCAAGCACTTTCTTCTGCGTCAACTGGCCTTCTTGATCACCTGAAACAGAAGCCACCTTGATCAACACGTCATTGCCCGTGCCCATCTGCTGCAAGTCAACCTTGCCAACACCTATATTGTTGAGCTCCGCGCGCAATTGGTCAAGATGAACGGGCTGTTGCGAGCGCACCTGCATTTCCGTGCCGCCCTTGAAGTCAATGCCATAGTTCAGGCCCTTGACCACGAAGAGTGCAATCGACAGTGCGCAAAGAATGCCGGAGACAAAGAATCCAAAGCGCGACAAGCGCATGAAAGGATATTTCGTGTCGTCCGGAATAAGGCGAACAGGTTTCCAACGCATCAGAGGTTGATCTCCTTGGGCCGATTGCGTTTCACCCATGTGGCAACGATCAGGCGTGTAAGGGCAAAGGCGGTGAACATGGTGGTGAGAATGCCAACACCCAAGGTAATGGCAAAGCCGCGTACCGGGCCAGTCCCCATGCCGAAAAGAATAAAGGCGGCAATCAAGGTCGTCACGTTGGCATCGATCACCGTGTTGAGCGCAGCCTTGAAGCCCGTTTCGATGGCGGAAATGGGCGTCTTGCCATGACGCCATTCTTCACGGATGCGTTCATAAATCAAAACGTTGGAGTCAACCGCCATGCCCAATGTCAAAACAATGCCGGCAATGCCCGGCAGTGTCAGCGTGAACCCGAAGAGCGACATCACGCCCACCAGCATGATCAGGTTAATCACCAGCGCAAAATCCGCGATGATGCCGAAGAAGCCGTAAGGCAGAAGAATAAAGATCATCACAAAGATGAGACCCGCAACGGAAGCATAAAACCCGGCCTTGATTGAGTCCGCACCCAAGCTTGGCCCCACCGTCGCTTCTTCAACAATCGCCAGCTTGGCTGGCAAAGCGCCCGACCGCAGTGTGATCGCAAGATTGTTGGTTTCATCCACAGTGAAGCGCCCGGAAATCTGACCCGAACCACCGAGGATGGGTTCATTGATATTGGGATCACTCTGCACAATGCCATCAAGCAAGATGGCAAAGGGCTTGCCCACGTTGTTGGCTGTCAAGGTGCCGAAACGCACGGCACCCTTTTGGTTGAACTTGAAACTGACAACCGGCGTGTTGTTCTGGTCAAAGCTCGGCTGCGCATCCGTGAGGTCTGCGCCATCAACCGTGGCCAATCCTGCCGTCTGCACCCACAGTTGCGGCAAGGTCTTGAGTTCGGCATCCGTCAACGTTTCAGCCTTGGGATCGGTCTTCTTTTTCGTTGTCAAGAATGAGGCCACATCTTCCTTGCGGGGATAGGCGGCGCAATCGGGCGGCGGCAAGGCTGTGGCGGTGCCGGGTTGCTCAGCGCAGACCAACTGGAACGTCAGCTTGGCGGTGGAACCGAGCAAGGCCTTCACGCGTTCTGGGTCCTGCAAGCCGGGAATTTGAATCGAGATGCGGTCCTTGCCCTGCTGTTGGATGGAAGACTCGATCGTGCCCAGTCCATTGATGCGCAATTCCAAAACGCGCATCGCCTGCTTCAAGGCATTGGCCATCTTTGCATCAAAGCCCTGAGGCTCAATCGTAAAGGAGAACTGTTGGGCATTTTGGTTGAGGCCAAAAAGGTTGACCGTGGTGCCAACCGACAAGAGCCCCGAATCCAAAGGCTGCAACA
This sequence comes from Hyphomicrobiales bacterium, assembly GCA_043739165.1. Classification (GTDB taxonomy): domain Bacteria; phylum Pseudomonadota; class Alphaproteobacteria; order Rhizobiales; family Aestuariivirgaceae; genus Aestuariivirga. The sequence goes on along the minus strand of JAYUEP010000002.1, from coordinate 17,780 downwards.
ATGTATTCATGGCCGTCTTGGCCTTGTCCACGTCCTCAGGCTTGGTAATGGCGACGGTGACACCATTCTCCGCCTTGCCAAGGCCGCTGTAGCCAATCTTGCCTTCGCGCAGCTTGGCGCGAATATCGCCCATCAGCTGTTGTTGGACTTTGTCAGTCAAATCCTTGCGGTCAACTTCCATCAGGATGTTGGAGCCGCCCTGCAAATCGAGACCCAAAGTCATCGGGTGCAGGCCAAACCTGTTCTTCCAAACATCCTGCGTGGCGGATGGCAGGATATTGGGAACGGCCAGCAACAGGGCAACGAACACAGTGCCCAGAATGCTGAGGATCTTCCAGCGCGGATAATGAAACATGAATGTCAGGCTTTCTTGTCGGAAGCCTTCAAGGGCTCACCCTTGGCGCGCACGTCAGAAAGGCCCTGTCGCAACACGCGCACCTGCACCTTGTCGCCCACTTCGACCAGCAATTCAGTGTCATCCACCACGCGCACCACTTTGCCGATGAGGCCACCGTGCGTTACTACCGTGTCGCCCCGCGCCACTTTTGACAAAAGCGCCTGATGTTCCTTTTGCTTTTGTTGCTGCGGGCGGATCATCAAAAAGTAGAAGACGGCCACAATGCCAATCATTGGGAAGAACATGCCGAATAAATCAATCGGCCCGGGGCCCGAAGCGGCCTGTGCAAAAGCTTGGGTAATAAACATCAAATCTCCCGATGGCCCGCGAGGTCGCGAGGCCCAATCAAAACTTGCGCGGAATATAGCGATGGATTAGGCCATTGCAACCATTCGCTTCAGGTATTTCTGAGATGTCCAAAACCAAAGAATTGGCCCAGTTACAAGCAATTGCCGAAGCACTGGCGCGCCTTTCGCCCGCTGCTGCCCCGGCACCCGCCTTCGCCAAGGCCGAAGCCTATGTCTGGAACGGGCCTGTTGCAGGCTTAAGCCCGGTGGCCAAGGTGAACCGGGTGGGGATTGACCTTCTCAAGGGCGTGGACCAAGCCAAAGACACCCTCATGGAAAATACCCGGCGCTTCGCCAAGGGCCTGCCCGCCAACAATGCGCTACTCTGGGGCGCGCGCGGCATGGGCAAGTCATCGCTGGTCAAAGCCGCCCATGCCAAGGTGGCGGAGGAAGCGAATTCGCTCAAAGTGGTTGAAATTCACCGCGAAGATATCGCGACCCTCCCCCAGTTGATGGGACAGTTGCGCAAAGCCACAAAATTTCGCTTCATTGTCTTCTGTGATGATCTCTCTTTCGACGCCCAAGACACCAGCTATAAATCCCTGAAGGCAGCACTTGATGGCGGGCTCGAGGGCCGGCCCGACAACGTGATCTTCTACGCCACGTCAAACCGCCGTCATCTCCTACCGCGCGACATGATCGAGAATGAACGCTCCACCGCCATCTCGCCTTCTGAAGCGGTGCAGGAGAAAGTATCACTTTCCGACAGGTTCGGTCTCTGGCTCGGCTTCCACCATTGTTCACAGGAAGATTATTTCGCCATGGTCCATGCCTATGCCAAGCACTTTGGCTTGAAGCTCAAGTCAGGAGATTTGGAACACGCGGCCAATGAATGGTCCGTCACACGCGGTGCCCGTTCGGGCCGCGTTGCCTGGCAATTCATTCAGGATCTCGCCGGAAGGCTGGGCATGAAGCTGCGCACATAGCGCCTGTGCGCCGACTCATTTAGCATGGTGGCATGACCAACCGCATTTTTATCCGTCTACTGATGATATTGGCCTGCATGGCAAACGCCGACAGACTCATCGCCCAATCCAAACAAGGCCCTTTCCATCCTCTGGACGCGTTGACGGCAGATGAAATTACCCAAACCGTCAAACTTTTGAAGGATGCGGGTGATGTCGATCAAGACACCGTCTATCCCGCCATCACACTAAAGCCCGCCGTGAAAGAAGCGATGCGCGCATGGACTCCCGGAACACCCTTCACCCGCACAGCCTTTGTGATCCTGCGCAAGGGCCTCGTCACTTCTGAAGCCGTTGTTGATCTCAGTACCAACAAGGTTGTCAGTTTTACGGCCAAGCCAGGCGTCCAACCTTCGATCATGGATTTCGAATGGGCCAAGGCGCGCGACGCTTTCATGGCCGACAAGCGCTTCAAAGAAGCCATTTCGAAGCGCAACCTTTCAGTCCAGAACGTCTTCTGCACACCAAACTCCGCAGGCACGTTTCCGGGTGATGGGCTGGATGGCAAGCGCGTGGTAAAAATTCCGTGCTTTACAACATTGGAAGCCGCAAGCCCACAAGCCGCAAGGCCCATTGAAGGCCTGATGGGCATTGTTGAATCTGATTCCGGCGAAGTGCTGGATGTGATGGACCGTGACCCCGTGTCCATGCCTCCAATGCCACAGGGCTATGGCGCAACCCTTCCCCAGCCCGGCCCCGAAATGCGCCCCGTCGGCATTGTGGCCCCGCAAGGCAGCAACATTCAACTCTCAGGCAATCTCGAAGTGAAATGGGCCAATTGGTCGCTGCACTTGCGGCCCGATAAACGCGCTGGCGTGATCTTCAATCTCGTCCGCTTTGTTGACGCAGCAAAAATCCGTGACATAGCCTATCAAATGAACATCGCCGAAATGTTCGTGCCCTATATGGACCCGGACCCAACCTGGTCCTACCGCACCTTTATGGACGCCGGCGAATTCGGCCTGGGCTATATGATCTCATCTCTGAAGCCCGGCGTGGATTGCCCCGAGGCGTCGTATTTTATTGACCTCACCTTCCCCAACGACGTGGGAGGCACCTACACACGCCCCAAGGCCCTGTGCCTCTTCGAACGAGCCACCGGAGACCCGGCTTGGCGGCATTATTCATCCGGCAAGAGAGAAGTGACAGGCGTCGCCCAAAGCGAAATGGTCATCCGCCACATCCCAACCTTGGGCAACTATGACTATGTGGTGGACTACGTTTTCTCCCCCCAAGGCAATATCACAATGCGCGTGGGGGCTACGGGCTTCGACGCCATCAAATCCGCCGCGGCAAAAACCATGGAAGATCAAGGCGCTGCGGAGGCCAGCCGCTATGGCACATTAATTGCGCCCTATACGATCGCCCCCAATCATGATCACTATTTCTCCTTCCGCCTTGATTTGGATGTCGACGGGCCAAAGAACGCACTGGTTCGCGACACTGTGATTCCCGGCAAAATTCCCGATTCCAAAACCCGCAACTCGTTGTGGACCCTCAAAACAGATCGCTATGCCGCTGAAGGCCCGATTGCTGAAAGCCATATGAGTGCGGGCGAGACTTGGCGGGTGATCAACCCGGATGAAAAAACCGGTCTTGGCTATAACCCCAGTTATTGGCCGGACGCCCACCATGCGGCCACTTCAGCGCTTGATGCCGCCGACCCGCCGCTACGCCGCGCCGGTTTCACCACCTATTCCCTTTGGGCCACGCGCTATGCCGAGGGCGAAGATTGGTCGGCCGGACTTTATCCCAATCTTTCCACCAAGGACGAAGGCCTTCCCGCTTTCGTCACCCAAAAGCGCTCGATCAACAATGAAGATCTTGTCCTTTGGTACACGATGGGTTTCCGCCATGCGCCACGCCCAGAAGATTTCCCGATCCTTCCCACCTTCTGGCATGAGATCACCTTGCGGCCCGCTTTTTTCTTTGACAGAGACCCCTCGATGACATTCAATCCCGGCGCACTTCCGCCCGCCCCCAAGAATTGAAGGCAAACCCATGAAACTCTACGGCGACCTGATCTCTCCCTTCGTGCGCATGTGCATGGTGACAGCACTGGAAGCAGGTCTTGGCACGCGGGTGCAACTGGTCAGCGCCGTGCTGAAACCCCATGAAGTGAACCCGGCGCTGCAAAAGCTCTCGCCCATCGGCAAAATTCCAATTCTCGAAACCGATCACGGCCACCCACTTTATGACAGCCGCGTGATCATGGAATATTTCTGCCATGTGGCGGGCAACAAGTCACTGTTGCCGGACGAAGGCAACAAACATTTCCGCGTACTGACACTGCTGGCGTTGGCCCAGGGCATGGGTGATGCCGCCGTGTCGCTGCGCTATGAAAAGGCAACAAGGCCCGCCACCGCCCACTGGCCAGAGTTTGCCGCGCGCCAGCAGGTCCGCATCACCGCCTGCATGGATGAGATGGAAACAATCTGGCACGAAACCTTGGGCGAAGTCACACTGGGTGCCATCGCCACGGCGGGCGTTCTGGCCTATATCGACATTCGAGGTCTCAGCCCCGATTGGCGCCGCAACCGCCCGCGCCTTGCCGCCTTTGCGGACACTTTCGCGGCGCGCGAAAGCATGGCGCACACGGCGCCCAGAACCTGATGGTTGATTTTCCCGTCATCATTTCAGGCGCAGGCCCCGCCGGACTGGCGGCCGCAGCGCTCTTGGCACAAGAAGGCGTGAAAGTCGCTGTCATCGCCCCCACACAGACAGCACCAGACCCGCGCACCACGGCTTTGATGCAGCCTGCCATGCAGCTCCTGAAATATATCGGCATCTGGCCGGGTGTGATCGCCACGCACTGTGCCCACCTGCGCCGCCTGCATTTGATTGACGACACGGGTCATCTCGTTTCGGCACCCAAAATCGAATTCGCTGCTGAAGAACTGGGCCTCGAAGAATTCGGTTGGAACGTGCCCCTCGCCTTGCTCATCCCGACACTTCACCAACGCGCCACCGCCTTGGGCGTGACCTTCATCGAAGGCAAATGCACTTCAGTCTCCGCGGGCGAAAGCGCAATTACTCTCACCACCGAGACCTACCAAAACCTCAGCACCGAACTTGTTCTCGCCGCAGATGGCGCAACCTCCCCTCTGCGACGCGCTCTGGGTTTTGCTACGCAGACGCGGAAGTTTGACCAAGCGGCCTTGGTCACAACTTTTGACCACACCGCATCACATGAATTCACCTCCACCGAGTGGCACAAGCAGGACGGCCCACTCACCACGGTGCCACTGCCCGGAAACCGTTCTGCATTGGTCTGGATGGCAAAGCCCGCGCGCATCGAAGCCTTGTCCCAGCTTTCTTCCCAGGAACTTTGCACCGAAATCCAGCTCGAAAACCATGGGGCTTTGGGCCGGGTTTCAAACCCAAGCCCGACCAAAAGCTTCCCCATGCAATTGCAGCGCGCCACCATTTTGGCCAAGTCCCGCTGCTTCTTGATCGGCGAAGCGGCCCACGCCCTGCCCCCCATTGGCGCGCAAGGCTTGAACCTGTCGCTGCGCGATGTGGCCACAGCGGCAGACGTGATTGTGGGCGCAAGTGACCCCGGCACACCTGCGCTTTGCGCCGAATATGACCGCCTGCGCCGCGCGGATATTGGCCCGCGCCTGGAAGTGACTGGGCTGCTTAATGCCTCGCTGTTGTCGGAGTTTCCGGCCATGCATCTCGCCCGCGCCGCCAGCCTTTCTGCGGTGGCAAAATTTCCACCGCTGCGCCATCTCGCCCTGCGGCAGGGCCTCGGCACGGCCGCCACACTTCCCTTCGCCATGCGCGCCTGACGCACGGCTCAATTGCAAGCCCCGTGAATCACTTGCATTACAAGGCGCTTCTTGGCATTTTCACATCATGAGCATTCGTGGCGCAGCAAAATTCCAGATCGGGCAAATCGTCCGCCACCGCCTGTTTTCGTTTCGCGGCGTGATTTTCGATGTCGATCCGGTGTTCAGCAACACGGAAGAATGGTGGACGTCCATTCCCCCCGAAGTGCGCCCCAGCAAAGACCAACCTTTCTATCATCTGCTGGCCGAGAATGATGAAACCGAATATGTAGCCTATGTCTCCGAGCAGAACCTGCTTGTGGATGATAACGCCGAGCCGGTACGCCACCCGCAGGTGGGCGATTATTTCAACGGCTTCGACAAGGCTCAGAAACTTTACAAACTGAAATCAAGGCGCACCCATTGACATGGCAGCAAGTGAAAAGAAGCGGGCCCTGATTTTCTGGGGCGGCTGGGAAGGCCACACACCTGAACGCTCCGGCAACATCGTGCGCGAGATGTTGGAGTACAACGACTTTGATGTGCACATGGTTCAAGGCACTGCTGTGCTGCGCGAACCGGGCCTCCAGAACTACAACCTTATTGTGCCGATGATCACCATGGCCACGATTGAAAAGGAAGAAGTCGCCGCATTGTGTGACGCAGTGCGCGGCGGCGTGGGCCTCGGCGGCTTTCACGGCCTGATGTGCGATGCCTTCCGCAATGAAACTGAATATCAATTCATGACCGGGGGCCAATGGGTCTCACACCCCGGAAACATCATCGATTACCGCGTCAACATCGCCAAGCAAGATGACGAAATCACCAAAGGCATCGGCGATTTCGACTACAAGTCCGAACAATATTATATGCAATACGATCCAGCTGTCGAAATCGTCGCCACCACCACGTTTGATGGCACACATTGTGACTTCATCAAGGGTGTCGTGATGCCCGTGGTCTGGAAGAAACGCTATGGCAAAGCCCGTGTGTTCTATTCCACTCTGGGCCACACCGCCGATGAATTCGCCGTGCCGCAAATGAAAACGATTGTCGAGCGCGGCCTGCTCTGGGCGGCGCGCTAACCAATCTGATCTATCAAATCTTCAGCGATCAACGTGCGCCGCTGGACCTTGTTGGCAGCCTCGCCATGCAGCCAGGTCCCGGCGCAAGCGGCACCGAAACCATCCATGCCTTGCGCCAGAAGCCCCGTAATGATCCCAGCCAAGACATCGCCCGACCCTGCCGTGGCGAGTTTTGCAGGTGCATTGGTGTTGACCACGGCCCGGCCATCCGGTGCGGCAACCACGGTATCAGGCCCCTTGAGCAACACCACCGCACCGCTCAGCCGCGCCGCCGCTCGGGCGCGATCAACCTTATTATCAGAGTGAGGAACTAGTGAACTGAAAAGACGTGAAAATTCCCCCTCATGCGGCGTTAGAATCACAGATCTGTCAGCGCGCCTTTTGATCGCCTCAAACAACGCCTCTGGCGCATCAGCAAAGGCAGTCAGCGCGTCCGCGTCCAGCACCAACGCCGGCCCCTTGCGCAGCGCCAATAAAACCGTTCGGCGCAAGTCTTCCGAAACTCCAGCCCCCGGCCCGATGCAAAATGCCCTCAAGCGTTGATCGTCAAACTGCGCACGCAGCTCATCCAATGCGGAAACCGGTTTCAGCATAATCGATGAAGCCTGCGCCGCGTGAATGCGCAAAGCCGCTGGCGCGCCCGCCAAACTCACCAGCCCAGAACCCACCCGCGCCGCCGCCATAGCCGCCAGGCGCGAGGCCCCCGTCGCAAACTCCGGCCCGCTCCATACCAAGGCATGGCCCCGCGTGAACTTGTGATCTTCAACCCCAAGCTCGGGCAAATGCGGCATAGCATTCTCAAAAAGTTGCGGCTTGATCTCGGTGAGCACGCCCGCAGGAATGCCAATATCAGCCACAACTACCTCGCCACACAGCCCCCGCCCCGGTTGCAATACGTGGCCGGGCTTCTTGCGGAAAAACGTGACGGTAAGATCAGCCCCTGCGCAAGCACCGCGCTTTTGCCCTGTAAGACCATCAAGCCCCGAAGGCACATCAATGGCGACAACGGGAACGCCTGCGCTATAAATCCCATCAGCCCAAGCGGCAGGAAAATCACTGTTCAAACCCGCGCCAAAAATCGCGTCCACGATCAAGCGCGGGCCAGCCTTGCCGCCCAAGCTCTTTTCGAAATCAGCAAAGCCCGAGGTCTTGCCCTTCCATTTGGCAGCCTTGGCAGCGGCATCGCCCTTCAATGCGGAGCGTTCCGCAAGCAGATAGACTCTCACTGGCCATTTCTTGGCCGCCAGCAAGCGTGCCACGACAAAACCATCGCCACCATTATTGCCCGGCCCACAAATGACAGCCACAGAACATTTCTTGAATCGCTTGACGATCTCATTAGCCACGGCACGCCCGGCATTTTCCATCAGGCGCAACGATGGAATCTTGAACTGCTCCACCGCCAAAGCATCAGCGCGGTACATTTCGGCAGGTGTGAGAAGTTCAAAAAAATGTTTCGGGCCATGCATGATGTCAGCCTCGCACGGCCCGCAATCCTTGGCAATATCGCGGGCACAAGGCCCGCGCCCGCTCAATGTTTCACGTCAAGCTTCTTGCCCATGGGCTGGCCGATCTCTTTCAACATCTGCCCAAACCACTTCTGCTTCACGTCGAAGTTCTTGCCCCCCTTAATGCAGGGGAACTCAATGGCACGCAGGGGATGGCCTTTGCGTTCTTCGTCATGGCCCACAACACCAGAAACGCCTGCCAGCGCGCTCTTCACGCCGACGGCGCACATCTTCTTGATCAATGCCAAATCTTCTTTGTTGGCGCGGGCCGAGCGCGCCATGTAGCCAGACTTCTGCACCAACACTTTTTCGGCCTTCACCATATCGGCGAAGCGCTTGGCGAACCAGGCACCGGGGTTGATCTTGTCGATCTTGACGTGTCCGAACGCATCGCGCTCTGGCTCTTCGCCACGCGCGCGCATCTCGGCCACGATGTCTTCAATCCCTGCACCTTCAGAAAGGAATATCGAAACGCAGTCTTTTTCGTCCATCCGCTTCATCAGACGCCTGGCTTCACCTTCCAAATCAACCGCCACTTCTGGAACATAAACCGCATCAATATCCTTGTGCGCCATGGAAAGATTGAAATCAGGAACAAACTTCATTTTCTTCAGGCGCTTGCGATAAGTCTCAGCCGTCGCCGCAGTCAGCCAACCGCAGTTGCGGCCCATCACTTCGTGGATGAGCAACATGCGCGGATTGGTGCTTTGCTCGTTGATGGCATTTTCAAAATAGATGGCACCCTGCTCTGCCGCTGTCACAGCACCCAAGGTTTGCTTGATCGGCACCACGTCGTTGTCGATGGTCTTGGGCAGGCCCACCACGGTGAGATTGTAATTGTTGGAAGCAAGATAGGCCGCCAGATCAGCTGCTGTGGTATTGGTGTCATCGCCGCCGATGGTGTGCAAAATGGTGATGCCATCTTTCACAAGTTGCTGCGCGGCCACATGCAGCGGGTTCTCGCCTTCCTTGGTGAGGCCCCGCTTCACGCAGTCCTTCACGTTGGTCAGCTTCACGCGGGAATTGCCAATGGGCGAACCACCATGTTGCGTGAGCACCAGGGCATTCTTGCGGGTGGCCGCCGTTACCGTCACCGACCAACCTTTGAGCAAGCCCATATAGCCATTGCGATAGCCAATGATCTCGGCCTTGGGAAGCTTCTTGGAATAATCCGCAATCAGATAGCCAACCGCAGCTGACAAGCACGGGGCCAGGCCACCCGCAGTGAGCAATGCGATCTTGTGTTTCTTAGCGGGGGACTTCTTCGCCGTCTTTGCCATATTGAACGCTCCTCAGGAATCTGTTTTCACTTTACTAGAGCAGTCGAACATCAAACACCAGATGGTGGATCGATGTTCCTAATGGCCATGAGGAATGATAAAGCAGTTTGATACCATGGTACGGACTGACGTTTGAATGACCTGTTGACCCTATGCGTCACTGTTCAACTCGTGAAGGAATCTGAGAATGAAAAAAACAATCATCCTCTTGCTGCTGGCAGCTTTCGGCATGGCCATGAATGTTACCGCTGCGACTGCTTTTGGATTCACTTTTGAATGGGGAGGAATACCAACCTGCACGAGCGGAAATCCCAACGCCGTTAACAGCCCTGTATTCAATCTGTCAGCGGTTCCGAAAGAAGCGGCCAAGATCGTTTTCCATTTAAAGGACAGGAATGTGCCGGAGTTCGATCATGGTGGCGGCACAGCTGCTTACGTCGGAAACGCCGTGATCAACAGTGGTACATTTAAATACAAGAGTCCGTGCCCGCCAGATGGCAGCCATATCTATGTCTGGACGGCAGTTGTCTATGACAAAGCCGGGAAGAAATTGGCCGCTGCCTCGTCCAGCAAAAAATATCCCTGATCGAATCCCTTGACGGTGTTTGATGGCCTTATTCGCGATCACCAGCAGGTATAACCGCCATCAACAGAAACAATCGAACCCGTCATCAGGCTCGCGGCATCAGAGGCGAGAAACAGGATCACCGAGGCAATCTCAGAGGGCTGCCCCATGCGTGCCATCGGCGTGCCGTCGATCCATTCTTTCAACACCTCGGGCATTTCACCCACCTTCTTGGTCAGGTCCGTCTCGATATATGTGGGCGCAACCGCATTGACGCGCACGCCTCGCTCCGCCCATTCCGCCGCCAACGAACGCGTGAGATGGTGCACGCCGGCTTTCGAGGCGTTGTATTGCGCCTGCTCCTGCGGATAATTCACAATGTCGGCGGACATCGAACCCAAATTGATGATGGCACCAGACTTGCGCGCCAGCATGTGCTTGCCAAAGCTGCGACAACACCAGAACACGCCGTTGAGATTGACGTCGATCACCTTGTTCCAACTCGCATCATCCATCACCTCGGCGGGGATGAAGGAAATCGCAATTCCGGCGTTACACACCAGAATATCAACCTTGCCCTGTTGCTTGATCACAGCCTGGGCCACTTTTTCAACGCGGCTGGAATCCGTCACATCCAAAGCCATGGCAGACGCCTTGCGCCCCTTGGCCACCAGCACCTGTGCAGAGGCCTCTGCCGCAGCACCGTCCATATCTGTCAAGACCACATGGGCGCCGGCTTCTGAAAGCGCATCCGCGCTAGCAAAGCCAATGCCCTTGGCCGCCCCGGTCACCACCGCCACCTTGCCGTCCAACTTGAATTTCTCGAGATACACTTGCGTCCCCTGTCTTGGAGTTTCGCCAAGCTAAGGATAAAAAAACCCCGCCCGCAACGCCGAGTTATCAGCCCATAAAAATGGCAGATTGACTAATTTTCCATCACACATTACTGCCGAGAAAATAGACACCCCGCTAAGCGTTTGAATCTATTGACCTTGCAACTTGGCACGTGCCATGCAGGCAAGACAGCACCAACAAGAGGCTCATCCCATGAAAAAAATCGAAGCCATCATCAAGCCCTTTAAGCTGGATGAGGTCAAAGAGGCGCTCCAGGCTGTCGGCATCCAGGGCATTACGGTCACCGAAGCCAAGGGCTTTGGCCGCCAGAAGGGCCACACCGAGCTCTACCGTGGCGCTGAATATGTGGTGGACTTCCTGCCCAAGGTGAAGCTTGAGGCGGTGGTGGCCGATGAACTGGTGACCAAAGCGGTGGAAGCCATCCAGAACGCTGCCCGAACCGGCCGGATTGGGGATGGGAAAATCTTTATTTCCACCATCGAACAAGCTATCCGCATCCGCACGGGAGAGTCGGGCACAGACGCGCTCTAACATCACAACAATACTCCAACACCTAACGCCAAAAGAGGACGAACCGAATGGCCAAAGAAGAAAAGAAAGACGTCAACGCTGCCTTGAAGATGATCAAGGACAAAGACGTGAAATATGTTGATCTGCGCTTCACCGACCCGCGCGGCAAAATGCAACATTTGACCATGGACATCTCGCAGATGGGTGCAGATGCTTGGGAAGAAGGCCTGATGTTTGACGGCTCGTCCATCGCTGGCTGGAAGGCCATCAATGAATCGGACATGATCCTGAAGCCGGATGCAACCTCGGTTCACCTCGATCCCTTCTATGCCCAAACCACCATGGCGGTGTTCTGCGACATCTATGACCCAGGCACCGGCGAAGGCTATGCCCGCGACCCGCGCATGATCGCCAAGCGCACTGAGGCCTATTTGAATTCCACCAAGATCGGTGACACCGTATTCGTCGGCCCCGAAGCTGAATTCTTCGTGTTCGACGACGTAAAGTTCTCGACCAGCCCTTACAAGATTGGGTTCGAAGTCGACGGCGTTGAACTGCCCAAAAATGGCGATCGCGACTATGAAGGCGGCAACATGGGCCACCGCATGCGCACCAAGGGCGGCTATTTCCCGATGAACCCGATGGACTCAGCCCAGGACATGCGCGGCGAAATGCTGTCAGTGATGGGCGAGATGGGCCTGTCGGTTGAAAAGCACCACCACGAAGTGGCCTCGTCACAGCATGAACTCGGCACCAAGTTCCAGCCGCTCACTATGGCTGCCGACCACATGCAGATCTATAAATATGTGATCCACAATGTGGCCCACGCCTACGGCAAAACCGCAACCTTCATGCCCAAGCCTGTCTTCGGCGACAACGGCTCCGGCATGCATTGCCACTTCTCGATTTGGAAGGATGGCAAGACCCAAATGGCCGGCAAGGAATATGCAGGCCTTTCCGAAACGACGCTCTATTTCATCGGCGGCGTAATCAAGCATGCCAAGGCGCTCAATGCCTTCACCAACCCCTCGACCAACTCCTACAAGCGTTTGGTCCCGGGTTATGAAGCCCCCGTGCTGCTGGCCTATTCCAGCCGCAACCGCTCAGCCTCTTGCCGCATTCCCTTCACGGCAAACCCCAAGGCCAAGCGCGTTGAAGTGCGCTTCCCCGATCCATCGGCCAATCCATACTTGTGCTTCTCGGCCATCATCATGGCGGGCCTCGACGGCATCACCAACAAGATCCACCCCGGTGCCGCCATGGACAAGAACCTCTACGACCTGCCACCAGCCGAACTGGCCAAAGTGCCAACCGTCTGCGGCAGCTTGCAGGAAGCCATCGACAGCCTGGAAAAGGACCACGCGTTCCTGACCAAGGGCAACGTCTTCTCCGCCGACCAGATCGAAAGCTACCTCGACTTGAAGCGGGAAGAACAAGACCGTTACCGCATGACGCCACATCCGGTGGAATATGATATGTATTACAGCTGCTAAACGACTCGGGACGGCATTCTGAGTTGCAAGAACCCCGGCCGAAAGGTCGGGGTTTTTATTGCCTGAATAGGGCAGCAAAAAGCCCCGCGTGTCGCACACGCGGGGCTTTTAATTTCGTCAATCCACTAACGGCGCTTAATGGGCAACTGCACTCTCGCCGCCGTGGTCCTTCGCAGCTCTTGCAGCGGCGGCGGCTTCTTCGGCCACTTCGTCCCATTCGATGGCTTCCGGCTGGCGCACCAATGCATGTTTCAGCACATCATCCACCCGCGAGACAGGAATGATCTCCATCCCATTCTTCACCGAGTCCGGCACATCGGCCAGGTCCTTGGCGTTCTCCTCAGGGATCATCACCACCTTGATGCCACCGCGAAGCGCTGCCAGCAACTTTTCCTTCAGGCCCCCGATGGGCAGCACACGGCCACGGAGCGTGATCTCACCCGTCATCGCGATGTCTTTGCGCACCGGAATGCCCGTCATCACTGAGACAATTGCCGTCGCCATGGCAATGCCAGCCGATGGACCATCCTTCGGGGTGGCCCCTTCCGGCACGTGAACGTGAATGTCGCGCTTGTCGAACACCGGCGGTTTGACACCAATCGATGTGGAGCGCGAGCGCACATAGGATGAGGCGGCAGAGATCGATTCCCGCATCACGTCTTTCAGATTGCCCGTCACCGTCATCTTGCCCTTCCCCGGCATCATCAGGGCTTCGATGGTGAGAAGTTCACCCCCCACCTCAGTCCATGCCAGACCTGTGACAACACCCACCTGGTCTTCACCCTCAGCGAGGCCATGCTTGTATTTCGGCACGCCGAGATATTGCTTGACCAGATCAGCATCCACCTTGATCTTTTTCTTCTTGCCCATCATCAGGTCTTTGACAGCCTTGCGGGCCAGCGAACTGGCCTCACGCTCGAGGCTGCGCACACCTGCTTCACGCGTGTAATTTTCGATGAGCACCTTCAAGGCACCATCTGTGACTTCAAACTCCTTCTTGTCCAGCCCATGATGTTCCATAGCCTTGGGGATCAAGTGGCGCTTGGCAATCTCTGCCTTTTCCTCTTCAGTGTAACCGGCAAGGCGAATGATCTCCATCCGGTCGAGCAACGCTGGCGGAATGTTGAGCGTGTTCGATGTGGTCACGAACATCACGTTCGACAAGTCATATTCCACCTCGAGATAGTGGTCCATGAACGTTGAGTTCTGCTCGGGATCAAGAACCTCAAGCAAGGCCGCCGATGGGTCGCCACGGAAATCCATGCCCATCTTGTCGATCTCATCGAGCAGGAAAAGCGGGTTGGATTTCTTGGCCTTCTTCATCGACTGGATGATCTTGCCGGGCATTGAGCCAATATAGGTACGGCGATGCCCACGAATTTCGCTTTCATCACGAACCCCACCAAGTGACATGCGCACAAATTCGCGCCCTGTCGCCTTAGCGATGGATTTGGCAAGCGAGGTCTTGCCCACACCAGGCGGCCCAACAAGGCACAGAATCGGCCCGCGCAGCTTCTTGGTGCGGGTTTGAACTGCGAGATATTCAACAATGCGCTCCTTCACCTTCTCAAGCCCAAAGTGATCGGCATCGAGAACGCCTTGCGCAAATTCAAGATCAGACTTCACCTTGGAAGGCTGATTCCACGGAATGTTGAGCAGCCAGTCGAGATAGTTGCGCACCACGGTAGCTTCAGCCGACATCGGGCTCATGGTCTTGAGCTTTTTGACTTCGGCATCCGCCCGCTCGCGCGCTTCCTTGGAGAACTTGGTATCCGCAATGCGCTTTTCCAGTTCTTCAACTTCATTCTTCTCGCCGCCTTCGCCATCGCCGAGCTCTTTCTGAATGGCCTTCATCTGCTCATTCAAATAATACTCGCGCTGGGTCTTCTCCATCTGGCGCTTGACGCGGCCGCGGATGCGCTTTTCAACTTGCAGAACCGAGATTTCGCCTTCCATCAGGCCAAAGCATTTCTCAAACCGCTCTTCAACAGAGGCAAGTTCCAACAACTCCTGCTTTTCCTGCAACTTGCAAGAAAGATGCGCGGCAATCGTGTCGGCCAGCTTGGACTGATCGGCGATCTGGCCGAGCGTTGCCAAGATTTCCTGCGGCACTTTCTTGTTAAGCTTCACATAGGATTCAAACTGCGAAACAGCGGTACGCGCCAATGCATCCGCATCAGGGCCTGTCTGCACAATCGAAGGCATCAAGGTGATTTCAGCCTCGAAGAAATCCGGCCGCGCGGTGAACTGTTTCACCTTGGCGCGTTCCGTGCCTTCAACAAGAACTTTGACCGTGCCGTCCGGCAGCTTCAACAACTGAAGAACCTGCGCCAGCGTGCCGACATCATAAATCGTTTCAGCCGTTGGCTCATCATCGCCAGCGTTGCGCTGAGCCACCAGCAGAATGCGCTTGTCTTCGCGCATCACTTCTTCCAACGCCTTGATGGATTTTTCACGGCCCACAAACAGCGGCACAACCATGTGGGGGAAAACCACGATGTCGCGCAGCGGCAGAACCGGCAGAACTTCACTTTGGGGTGTCTTGGTCATTTCTTTATCCTTTCACGGAAAGCGCCCTGCAAGCAGCAGCGCCCTTCGCTTGACTGGAAAGACATGTGGGATAAGCCCACAGGTCTTTCAAGGCCCTTCAATTCTTGGCCGCGCATCAAGCCGAAGCGGGAACCGCTTTGCCGCCACTCTTCTCGCGGTCTGCGTAGATCAACAATGGTTTGGCATCACCCGCCACAACCTCTTTCGAGATCACCACTTCTTCAACCCCGTCCATGCCGGGAAGATCATACATCGTGTCGAGAAGTATGCTTTCCATGATGGACCGCAAGCCACGCGCACCCGTCTTGCGTTCGATTGCGCGTCTTGCAATGGCTTTCAAACTGTCTTCGGGAATGGTCAGCTTCACGCCTTCCATTTCGAACAGGCGCTGATATTGCTTCACGATGGCGTTCTTGGGAGCCGAGAGGATTTCCACCAAGGCCACTTCGTCCAAATCTTCCAGCGTGGCCACAACTGGCAAGCGGCCGACGAATTCAGGGATCAGGCCAAAGCGTAGCAAATCTTCCGGCTCAAGTTCACGCAACACTGCACCCGTGCGCCGATCATCCGGCCCACGCACGGTTGCGGCAAAGCCAATACCCGTGCCTTTTGAGCGTTGCGAGATAATGCGCTCAAGCCCTGCAAAAGCGCCGCCGCAAATGAACAGGATATTCGAAGTGTCCACTTGCAGGAATTCCTGCTGCGGATGTTTGCGCCCACCTTGCGGCGGAACCGAAGCCACCGTGCCTTCCATGATTTTGAGCAGCGCCTGCTGCACGCCCTCGCCTGATACGTCGCGAGTGATTGAGGGGTTGTCAGATTTGCGGCTGATCTTGTCAATTTCATCGATATAGACAATGCCACGCTGCGCCTTCTCGACATTATAGTCGGCAGACTGCAACAGTTTCAGGATGATGTTCTCAACGTCTTCGCCGACATACCCAGCCTCGGTGAGTGTCGTCGCGTCAGCCATGGTGAAAGGCACATCGAGAATGCGTGCCAGCGTTTGCGCTAACAGCGTCTTGCCCGAGCCTGTGGGGCCAACGAGCAGAATGTTGGACTTCGCCAGTTCCACATCGCCATTGTTCTTGCCGCCATGGTTGAGGCGCTTGTAGTGATTGTGAACCGCAACAGAGAGCACGCGCTTGGCATGATCCTGGCCGATGACATAGTCATCCAGCACTTTGCGGATTTCATGCGGTGTTGGCACACCGTCTTTGGATTTGGTCAGCGAAGACTTGTTCTCTTCGCGGATGATGTCCATGCACAGCTCAACGCATTCATCGCAGATGAAAACAGTCGGCCCCGCAATGAGTTTTCTCACCTCATGCTGGCTCTTGCCACAGAATGAGCAATACAGCGTATTCTTGCTGTCAGTTGGTGCGTTCTTGCTCATATAACCTCACTTTCGGGACTCAACGGTACCATGAATGCTCGAGATTAGCCCAAATCACATGCCCAAATCCAGCTTGGACCACGGGTATTAATCATTCCTTGCCAGAGGCATAGAGGCCACTTGCTTGCAAAGTTGATGTAAAATCCGATACAGTTCCAGCAACTACTTGGAATCGCTGAGTTCTGGGCGTTTTTCCAGAACCTTGTCGATCAACCCAAAGTCGCGCGCTTGCTCGGCCGACATGAAATTGTCACGCTCAAGAGCATCTTCCACTTCCTTGATCGAGCGGCCTGTGTGCTTGACATAGATCTCATTCAACCGCCGCCGCAGTGCTTCAACATTGCGCGCGTGAATGAGAATATCCGTCACCTGACCCTGGAAACCACCCGACGGTTGATGCACCATGACAGACGAATGCGGCAGCCCGAAGCGCATGTCCTTGTGGCCAGCACACAGCAACAGTGAACCCATCGAAGCCGCCTGCCCCATGACAGTTGTTGAGATCATCGGGCGGATGAATTGCATCGTGTCATAGATCGCCAGACCGGAAGTCACCACACCGCCGGGCGAGTTGATATACATGGCAATTTCCTTCTTGGGGTTCTCCGCCTCAAGAAACAAAAGCTGCATGCAAACCGACGCCGCTACCTGATCGTCAATGGCGCCGTTGATGAAGATGATCCGCTCGCGCAACATGCGCGACGGCAAGTCATAGCTGCGCTCGCCGCGGGATTCTTGTTGAATGACCATCGGCCAGAATGAGGCTTGCGGTGCGAATTGATACGGATCGTGCATGATAGGCCTTTCAAGGTGAATCACTAATGGTCAGCCACCATAGATAGGAGTGCTGAACCAGAAGTGAAAGGGGGGACCGATTTGGCGATACCCAAGCTTAATGCATGCCGCGCCCGCGCGCCGCCTGCGCCGCGTCAGCCAGTTTTTCCATATTCTCGTTGTTGCGCCGCGTCGCCGCTTCAAACCGGTCTTCAAAATTCGCCAGGTTCTTCTTCGGTTCCTGATAGAAGGCCGTGAATTTCATCGCCCAGATGAAGAAGCGCA
>JAYUEP010000001.1:0-24714 GCA_043739165.1 Hyphomicrobiales bacterium | reverse complement strand
AAAGTGCTGGCTCCATTTGGATGTTGATGTTCAACTCCGCCCATGGCCGCGTTTCACCCAAGGAACTCAAGGGTGCTGCGGAATATGCGGTTCTCGCCATCGGCCTTGGTGGCATTGGCGGCAGGCCAGGCAAAGACGGTCTGGCCTGCATGGCCTTCCCTTCCGGCATTGGCGGCATTCCCATCGAAATCATCGAAGGCCAGTGCCCGCTGTGGTTCGAAGAAAAGCAATTCCTGCCCAATTCTGGCGGTGAAGGCGAATGGCGCGGTGGCCTTTCACAGCGCTTCGTGGTGAAAAATCGTGAGGCCACACCTTTCACCATTTCAGCCGCCACCTTTGACCGCATCAAAAATGCTGCCCAAGGCCGCGATGGCGGCAAGCCAGGCGCACGCGGGTTGGCACGCCTCGGCTCCGGCGCACCCCTGCCAGACAAGGGCATCCATCTCGTGCCCGTGGGTGACTCGCTCATCATCGACCTGCCCGGCGGTGGCGGCTTTGGTGACCCCGCCAAGCGCAAGCAAGAACTGCGCGATGCAGATAAAAAAGCAGGAGTGGTGACATGAAACTCACAGCCGAACACATCGCGCAATATCACGTGGATGGCGCCACTGTGGTGCGCGGAGCCTTCACACCTGCACAAATGAAACTGCTGGAAGCAGGCATAGAGCGCAATATGGCCGCGCCCTCCCCGCTTGCCATTGTGGCCAGCAAACCGGAAGACCCCGGCTATTTCATCGAAGACTTTTGCAACTGGCAGCGCATTCCCGAATTCAAGCAGTTCATCTTTGAAAGCCCCGCATCCGAAATCGCTGGCCAGTTGATGGGCGCGACGGAAGTGCGCCTCTATCATGATCACCTGCTGGTGAAAGAGCCCAAAACCACGGCCAAAACCCCCTGGCATCAAGATCAGCCTTATTACAATATCGATGGCGCGATGAATTGCTCCATGTGGCTGCCTGTTGATCCTGTGGCAGAAGGCGCAACGCTGAAATTCGTGGCGGGTTCGCACACCGGTGGCTGGCTGATGCCGCGCACCTTCATGAACAACGAGGCCAAATGGTTCCCCGAAGGCAGCTTGAAAGAATTGCCCGACATTGATGGCAACCCAGACAAATTCAAAATCCTCGGCTGGGCGCTGCAGCCGGGCGATGCGGTCTTCTTCCACATGCTCACACTCCACGGCGCAGGCGGCGTGGCAGGCGGCAACCGAAGGCGCGTGCTCTCCGTGCGCTTCATCGGCGACGACATCACCCACGCGCCAAGAAAGTGGAGAACATCACCGCCGTTTCCGGGATTGGAAGAACGGTTGCCTGCGGGGGCGAAGATGGAGACGGAAGAATTTCCGGTGTTGTGGCACAGCTAGCAGCACATGCTTCGAAGCCCTGCGTGCCGGAGAGCACCTCCATGTGAAGTGGGCTTGGCCTTGCTAACGCCTCATATATGGAAGAACATGGGGTCTGGGTAGGCCGACCACCGCGTTCACGTCGGTTGAAGTGTTCAGACAACCAAATGGAGATACCATGGATTGGCTTTACATTCTCGTCGCTGTTGCAATCTCATTTCTTGTCGCTTCGATTCGTGTGTTGCGCCAGTACGAGCGTGGAGTCGTGTTCTTACTCGGAAAATTTTCGGGTGTCCGGGAGCCTGGCCTCTCACTTGTCTTCGTTCCGATCCAGCAAATGGTACGTGTGTCTCTGCGGACTGTAACGATGCAAATCCCCTCACAGAAAATCATCACCAAGGACAACGTCTCGATCGACATAGCGGCAGTTGCATACTACCACATTTCCGACCCTGAAAAGGCTGTGATCGTCATTGAAAATGTTAATAACGCGATTAGCCAAATCAGCCAGACCACAGTGCGGAATGTTGTGGGGCGATTTAGCCTTGATCAGCTTCTATCGGATACGGCGAGCATCAACCTTCAGATCAAGGAAGTCATCGACGGGCATACGGAACCATGGGGCACCCAGGTAACGGCAGTCGAGATTAAAGACATCATGCTCCCCGAAAACATGCAACGCGCCATGGCAAAGGAGGCCGAGGCAGAACGCGAACGTCGCGCTAAGATCGTCGCTGCCGAAGGGGAATACCAAGCCGCCGTTAAGCTCGGACAAGCTGCAGATATCATGACCGAACATCCCGTGGCGCTTCAGCTTCGGACACTTCAGACAATGGCAGAAATAGCAGTCGAAAAAAATTCAACAATCATTTTCCCTGCGCAGTTTATGACGTCAGTTCAGGAGGCTTTTGCGCTAGTGTCGAAGAATAGCCAATCCAAGAAATAAGCCTTTGGGCTTGAGCTTTCCAGCGGTTCGCTGCGCGATTCCCGGCGCGGCACCATCTGTTTTCCAGTATTTCGAAATTCAGTTTGTTGCAGGGGAGCAAGCTACTCCCGACAGATCATGATTCCGTTTGGTTCGGATGTATGTACTTTTACACTCCTGCTCCCGGCCCTCTACGGACACGTCAAGTCACCGCCGCTTTCGCCTTGAACTTGGGCTTGTTCCACAGCTTCTTGCTCAGCACCTCATGCAGGTGCTCCACCGTATCATAAACATCGGCATAACTCACATAGAGCGGCGTGAAGCCGAAGCGCATAAGATTGGGCGCGCGGAAGTCGCCCACCACTTTGCGTGAGATCAGCGCCTGCATCACAGCATAGGCCTGATCATGCGCGAGGCAAACGTGGCTGCCGCGCCCGTCCCAATTCTGTTCGCCATGAACGGAAATACCAAACTTGCCGCAGCGTTCTTCCACCAGCTTGGCAAAGAGCGCACACAACTTCTTGCCCTTGCCGTGAAGCCGTTCCATGTTGACGCCCTTGTAAACATCCATCGCGGCATCAAGAGCCACCATGTTGAGCATGGGCTGCGTGCCGCATTGAAAGCGCGTAACGCCGGGTGCTGGCGCATAGGCTTCCGAGAATGCGAAAGGCCGCGCATGGCCCCACCAGCCCACAAGTGCAGGCATCACTTCATTCTGCAAGCGCGGATGCACAAACACGAAGGCGGGTGCTCCCGGCCCGCCGTTCAAATATTTATAAGTGCAGCCGATGGCAAAATCGGCATCGACTTCCATCAACCGCCCAGCCACGGCGCCTGCCGAATGCGCCAGGTCCCACACCACCAGCGCGCCCATTGCGTGGGCCTTGTCGGTGATGGCCTTCATGTCATGGCGACGGGCGGAGCGGTAATCTACCTCCGTCACCATCACCACGCCAACCTCTTCGGTGATCGCACCCAGAACATCTTCCGGCTCCACCACTTTCAGGTAATGCCCATCAGCCATGAACTGCGTCAGGCCTTGGGCGACATAAAGATCAGAGGGGAAATTACCTGAATCAGACAGGATGATTTTGCGTTCATGCCGTTTCTGAACAGCCGCACTCAACACCTTGAAGAGATTCACGGAAATCGTGTCGGCCACGATCACGCTGCCGGGCACAGCACCGATCACTTTGGCGATCTTGTCGCCGATCACGCGCGGCAAGTTGAACCAACCATGCGTGTTCCACGAGGTGATGAGATCACGCCCCCACTCCACTTCCACCGCAAGTTGGACACGCTTCACCGCAGCCTTGGGCAATACGCCCAGCGAATTGCCGTCGAGATAGATCATGCCTTTTGGAATGCTGAATTCCTGGCGCTTCTTGGCGAAGGGATCCTTGCGGTCGAGGGTGATTGCGTCTTTGCGGTTCATGCGTTTCTCCTGATACAAATTCGCCACAAACCACGCTAATCTGCAAGCCATGCGGCGACTCTTCTTAGGTGTTTTTGCGTTTCTTTTTGCGGGGGCGTCGGCTTGGGCCGCTGACGTAACGCCGGGCGAGGCTTATCTCCTCATCAAACATGCCAGACCCCACGTGCAGGAGGCGGATGGCTGGGCCAGCGATTTGCTCGATGTGCTCAAAGTGCAGTCCATTCCACAGACACGTGAAAATGTCTGTGCGGCGATTGCAGTCATTGATCAAGAGTCGAACTTTGTCGCCAACCCCGCCGTGCCCGGCCTTGGTCAACTTGCCGAAAAAGCCCTGCATGAGAAATTTGGCCATGTGCCCTTTCTGAGCGGCATGGCGATGGACTGGCTGGACAACCACCCCAAGGGCGACAAAAGTTATTTGCAGCGCATTCGTATTGCGCGCACCGAACGCGACCTCGATCTCACCTACCGGGCCATGGTGAATGACTTTGGAACCGCCTCCAACATGTCCCTCGTCGTGCAAAGCGGCCTGCTCAACCGCATGATCGAGGAGCGCAACAACATTTCCACCGTTGGTTCGATGCAAGTGTCTGTCCGCTTCGCCTTGGATGAAGCCCGTAGGCACCGCTACCTGCCAATGACTTTAAGCGATGATTACGCCGTGCGCGACGAACTCTATACAAGGCGCGGCGGCCTGTTTTACGGCGTGAAGCAGTTGCTGGGCTATGACAGCGGCTATGCGCAAAAGATTTTCCGCTTTGCTGATTTCAATGCCGGGCGCTATTCCAGCCGCAATGCCGCCTTTCAGCACATCATCAGTATACTGACGAAACAGAAGCTGTCGCGCGATGGTGATTTGCTGCTCTATGGCAAGGACGGTCGGCCATCGAACCAACTCAGCGCCAGTGAAAAGGCCCTGCGTGCCATCGTGATGACCAATCTACTTGGTTTGTCAGACAAGCAGCTCAGGGATGATTTGCTCCGTGAGAAAGACGACAGCTTCGCCACCACGCAAACCTTCATCGCAGTGAAGGGCCTCTATTTCCGCAAGACGGGTAAACCAGCACCTTTTGCCCAACTGCCGGGCATCGATCTTTCCAGCCCTAAACTCTCACACAAAATGACCACCGCCAGCTACGCCGCCAGCGTGGACCGGCGCTACAATAAGTGCATCGCGGTGAAGTGAGATTAAAACGTCTCGGCCCGCGCCCGCAACCAGTCTTCTGCAAAACTTGCTGGAATATCTGGCTTAAACAAAGCTCCCTGCTCCAGAAATGTAAACTGGTCTGCCAAAGTGAAAATCCGGCCATCACCCACGCGGCGCAAAATGTGTTCTGGCTTCATATCTTTCGGATATCTAAGGCCCGCGGCCGCCAGCATTTCAGCCAATGAGTGAACTGTTTCGCGGTGAAAATTGGCCACACGCTCAGACTTGTTGGCAACCACAATGGCGCGCTGGCGCAGCGGGTCTTGAGTGGCGACACCAGTGGGGCAATGGCCCGTATGGCAGGTTTGCGCCTGAATGCAGCCCACCGCGAACATGAAACCGCGCGCAGCATTGCACCAATCGGCCCCCAAAGCAAAACATCGCGCCATGTCAAATCCAGTGATGATCTTGCCCGCACAACCGAGCTTGATGCGGTCGCGCAAGCCCGCGCCAACGAGCGAAGCATGGACAAATGACAGGCCGTCACGCAGCGGCATACCGATATTGTCGATGAATTCGGCAGGTGCCGCACCGGTGCCGCCTTCTTTGCCATCAACCACGATGAAATCCGGAGTTTCATCAAGCGCCAGCATGGCTTTGACCACCGCCAGAAATTCATGGCGTTGCCCAATGCACAGTTTGAAACCCACCGGCTTGCCCCCAGAGAGCTGGCGCAACAACGCCACAAATTTAATCAGCTCCAAGGGTGTGGAAAAGGCTGAATGGCTGGCTGGCGAAATGCAGTCCTTCCCCAATGGCACACCGCGAATTCGGGCGATTTCCTCGGTCACTTTTGCAGCAGGCAAAACGCCGCCATGGCCGGGCTTGGCGCCCTGGCTGAGCTTGATCTCAATCATCTTAATCTGCGGTTCGGTGGCCGCTGCGGCGAATTTGTCGGCATCAAACGCCCCATCCGCCGCACGGCAACCAAAATAGCCTGAACCAATTTCCCAGATCAAATCGCCGCCCCCTTCGCGGTGATAGGGGCTGACTGAGCCCTCCCCCGTATCATGGGCAAAGCCGCCCTGCTTGGCTCCAAAATTCAAGGCCCGAATGGCATTTGCCGAAAGAGCCCCATAGCTCATTGCGGAAATGTTGAGCACTGATGCGTTATAGGGCTGGCTGCATTTCGGTCCGCCAATTGTCAAGCGAAAGGCCTCAGCAGCCACCGGCATGGGCTGCATGGAATGCAACATCCATTCATGCCCTTCAGCATAAACATCACCCTGCGTACCAAAGGGGCGTTTGTCGAGTTGCAACTTGGCACGCTGATAAACAATGGCGCGCCGTTCACGTGGAAAGGGCATGCCATCCGTGTCGCCTTCAAAAAAATACTGGCGCATTTCCGGTCTGATTTTCTCAAGGAAGAAGCGCAGGTGGCCGAGCACTGGATAATTGCGCAGGATGGCATGGCTGGTTTGGGCCAGATCGCGCAAGCCAACCAACGAAAGCAGCACGGCGATGACCAAGAGCGCCCCAACCAAATTGGGATGGGTTGGAAATACCCAGAAACTCAAAATCAGCAAGGGGATAGCCAGCACAGAAAACGTGAACCCGAAAAACCGTGCTTGAAAAAGTGAACCCATGCTCATTGTTGTTTCCGCCCTGTGACCAAGATCAACTTTTCGCTGAATTGCGACAGCCATGCAAAGCCAAGGTTGAAGCCGCGTCAAGCAACGTTTTTCGCGTTAGCATCGTTTAAGCCGGCATAGCCATTCACAGCGGGAGACACCCAACCTTGAGGTGGGGAGGAGGGAGCGTAAATTTCAACAAGTAACGGCGAGCATTTGGTGGTGTCGCTCGAATGTTCAGCCCCGCAATCGCCGCCGGGGCAGGCAGATAAAGCCCCAAGTAAATCAATCTCGGCAAAGAATTCTATGAAATCACCGGGCCGCACCGGTGTGGCTTTCATGAAATACTGCCCGGTGTCGCGTGTGAAGCCAGTGCACATGAACACATTCATCACATCATGAATGAAACTCTCCGCATCACGCTGGCTGCGGCCAGTGCGTTTGGCAAAAGCGCGGGTGAGATTGCTGTGGCAGCAATGGTGGTAATCATCACCCGAAAGCAATCGGTGTGTGTATGGATCGCAGCGCGTCCCTATCACATCATGCACACTGCCGCCGAATTCATCAAAGCCATACCAATACAGCGTGTCTTCTGTGATCGTGGCAATCGGGCGCAGATAAGGTAAATTGCTCCACAGCCGATCCCCCGTTGAAACATGCGTGCCGTGGAGGGCCCGCGTTTTGCCAGAGAAAAAGCGCTCCGCATAGTTAGCGACGTTCCACAAATTGAGGTCGCCCACTTGCGGCCCTTCAACAGAGACAATGCGGAAATAATGCCCGGCAGGAACATCAAAACAACGCGCCTCTCGCGGTGGCACCAGCACTTCGCCCGTCTTGCGCCACCCTTCGCGCGCGGCGCGGTAAGCAACCAGATCCGGCTGTTGCAATCCTTCTACAGGATAACAAATGACAGGCTTCACCGCTTTTTTGGCATTCGCATCGGCAGGCAGCGAGTGTTCAGGAAATTTCAGTTTCATGTTGGGTTGTAGAATGCCGGATGAAGGGCAAAGCGTCCAGCAGGCAGAGCTGTGCCGAAGGAGAGCACCATGAAATATTCCGCTGGCTCGCTTTCTGGTGCAAGTTGCGGCGTAATCTTGAAACCAAAGCGCGGATAATAGTCTGGATGGCCTACCAAAATGCAACCTTTGGCACCGCGCTGGCGCAACATGTCGAGCCCCCGTTCAATCAGCGCGCTGCCAATACCTTGCCTTTGCATTGACGGCGCAGCACAGACAGGCCCGAGGGCAAACCAGCCCTGTTCCCCTGATGATACCTTCGCTGGCGAAAAAGCCACATGGCCGACAACCGCATCATCCTTGACTGCTACCAATGACAGGGCCAACGCGCCCTGAACACGCAAGGCGTCGATCATGTCTTGCTCATCGCCAGCCGAATGTTCCATGTCAGCAAAGGCTAGCTTCGTCAGAGCGTGAATGACCGCTTTGTCGGCTGGAACTTCCGCGCGCAAAATTAACTGTTTCTCACTCATGACCAGTCCAACACAACCTTGCCACAAGCACCCTGCTTCATCAGGGCAAAGCCCTGTGCGTAGTCTTTTGCCTTCATCCGGTGCGTGATCACCTTGCGCACATCAAGGCCCGATTGCAACATGGCGATCA
This sequence comes from Hyphomicrobiales bacterium, assembly GCA_043739165.1. Taxonomy (GTDB): domain Bacteria; phylum Pseudomonadota; class Alphaproteobacteria; order Rhizobiales; family Aestuariivirgaceae; genus Aestuariivirga. The sequence continues at coordinate 16,615 of JAYUEP010000001.1, read as the reverse complement.
TCTTGTACCAGGTCTCAAACATTTCGCGGCCATAGATGCCCTTGATGGTGAGCGACTTGAAGATCACGCGGTTCCAATCCACCGTCGTGGCCTTGGCTGGAATGCCCAACATGGCAATCTTGCCACCCACAATCATGTGGTCCACCATCTGGTCAAAGGCCTGTGGCGCGCCAGACATCTCAAGGCCAATGTCAAAACCTTCAGCCATGTGCAATTTCGCCATCACATCGCGCAGGTTCTCGCGTGACACATTGACGGTGACGGCATCTGTCACCTGATTGCAAAGTTCCAATCGATAATCATTCACATCGGTCACAACAATATGCCGCGCGCCCACATGGCGGCACACGGCTGCGGCCATGATGCCGATAGGGCCAGCCCCTGTGATCAGCACGTCCTCACCAATCAGCTCGAATGACAAGGCCGTGTGCACGGCATTGCCAAGGGGATCAAGGATGGCGCCAATTTCATCATCTACTTCCGGAGGTAAATGAATGGCGTTGAAGGCTGGAATTCTGAGATATTCCGCAAAGGCCCCGGGCACGTTCACGCCCACACCTTTGGTTTCAGGGTCCAGATGAAAATGTCCGGCCCGTGCCATGCGGCTTTTCATGCCGATCAAGTGCCCTTCACCTGAAACGCGATCTCCCACTTTCACGGTGCGCACGTGGCTGCCCACATCGACGACAACGCCCGCAAACTCGTGGCCCACGACCATGGGAACAGGAATGGTCTTTTGCGCCCATTCATCCCATTTCCAGATATGCAGATCCGTCCCGCAAATGCCCGTTTTGGCCACTTTGATGAGAATGTCATCCACGCCCATGTCGGGTTTTGGCTCGTCGCGCAAAACAAGCCCCTCGGCGCGGGTGGCTTTAACCAATGCTTTCATGCAATCACCGTCAAGGCACGGCCCACTGTTGTGAATGCCTCCGCAGCTTTTTCAACATCTACCAAACTATGCGCTGCCGACATTTGCGTGCGGATGCGGGCCTTGCCCTGCGGCACAACGGGATAGAAAAACCCGATAACATATATCCCTTCATCATAAAGCGCGCGCGCCATCTCCTGCGCCAGCCCGGCTTCGTCTAGCATGACGGGAATGATCGGGTGTTCACCGGGCAGAAGCTTGAAGCCTGCCGCATTCATCAGTGTACGGAAGGTTTTGGCATTCTCAAAAAGGCGAGCGCGCAAATCATCGCCCTGCTCGGCCAAATCAATGGCTTTGAGACTGGCCGCAACAATCGGCGGCGGAAGCGAATTAGAGAAAAGATAAGGCCGCGCGCGCTGGCGCATCAAATCCACAATTTGCTTCGATGCAGCAATATAACCACCCGCCGAGCCACCCAGTGCCTTGCCCAAAGTGCCCGTGAGAATATCAACTTTCACCCTTGCGCGATGCGGCGTGCCACGCCCTTGCGGGCCGACAAAACCAGTGGCGTGGCAATCATCCACCATGACGAGCGCATCATATTTGTCAGCCAGCGCGCGGATGGATTTGAGATCGGCAAAACTGCCATCCATGGAAAACACGCCATCAGTGGCGATGACGATCCGGCGGGCGTTTGCGGTCTTGGCCTCTTTCAGCTTGCCCTCCAATTCATTCATGTCATTATTGGCATAGCGATAGCGTTTGGTTTTGGAGAGACGGATGCCATCAATGATCGACGCATGGTTTAACGCATCAGAAATGATGGCATCTTGCTCGCCGAACAACGGTTCAAACACCGCGCCATTGGCATCAAAACAGGCGGCAAAGAGAATGCTGTCTTCCATGCCAAGATAGCTGGCTAAACGCGCCTCAAGCTGGCGGTGCAAATCCGTTGTGCCGCAAATGAAGCGAACCGATGCCATGCCAAATCCGTGACTGTCCAAGGCATCCTTTGCAGCGGCAATGAGTGCGGGATGATTGGCCAGGCCAAGATAATTATTGGCACAGAAATTCAACACCTCGCGCCCACCCGCAACTGAAATATGCGCCGATTGAGAGGATAAAATCTCGCGCTCCACTTTCCACAGCGATTGATCGCGGATGGACTGCAACTCTTCGGCCAGCGATGTCGTGAAGGCGCTCATCAGCAACTCCCCTTTTGGGCAAAGTTTAGCTGATCCCTTAGGTCGGAGGGAGTGAATTCCTTGAAACGCCTTATCCGCCTGCCAATCGCGGCATCAGATAGATCTCGGCACCGTCTGGCAGCACCGTTTCCCACTGGTCGCGGTAGATTTTGCCATTGATCGAAACTGCAATGCCGCGCTGCACATCCGCTTCCATGCCGGGATGTTGCTCCACCAGTTTGCGAAACAACTCGCGGATGGTGCCCGCTTCAAGCTCAACACTCTCAACCCCGCCCGCATGCGGACGAAGCGCGCCCCACAAATGAATTGTGTGGCGCGCCTTTGTCTGTGTCACTTCTTCGCCTTCAAGCCCGCCAACACGCGCGGTGGGCTCATCGGCACATGGGTCTGGCGCACGCCTGTGGCATTGGTGACCGCAATCGACACCGCTGCCAGTGGCGGAACAATCGAGGTTTCGCCAACACCACGCACACCATAAGGATGATTGGGGTTGGGGATTTCCAAGATCTGCGTGTCGATAAACGGCAAGTCCGAGCAAACCGGAATGCGGTAATCTAGGAAGCCCGCATTCTGTAAGCGGCCATCCTTGCCATAAACATATTCCTCATTCAAAGCCCAGCCAATGCCTTGTGCGGCACCGCCCTGATATTGACCTTCAACATAAGAAGGATGCATGGCCTTGCCCGCATCCTGGATCACTGTGTAGCGCTTGATCAGGCTGCGGCCGGTTTCCGGGTCAGTTTCCACATCGGCGATATGCGTGGCGAAAGAAACGCCGGCGTTGTCCGCGACTGTTTCAGCATGGCCGGCAATTGGGCCGCCAGTGGTGCCTGCCTTCGCCGCAATCTCGGCCAACGACAACGGTGCACGGTTGCCATGGCCCGCCCCCTTGGCATGGGCATGGCCATCTTTCCATTCCACGTCGTCAACGGAAATTTCCCACATCTTTGAGGCGCGGTCGCGCAGCACCGTGATGGCATTGCGCGCCGCAAACACTGCGGCCATTGAAGTTGAGAATGTGCCACGGCTGCCATCGGTCATGTCATTGTGACCGAGCGAAGACGTATCCGCGATCACGCTGCGCACGTCTTCGTAAGTGATGCCCAGTTCTTCAGCCACCGCCATGGCGATGGAGGCGCGTGAGCCGCCAACGTCAATGGTGCCTTGCGCGAAAGTCACATGGCCATCAGGTGTCACATTGAGATCAACACAAGTCTGTCCGCCGAAATTGAACCAGAAGCCACAGGCCATGCCGCGTCCTTGGTTTTTGCCCAATGGCGCTTTCATATGTGGGTGGTTCTTGGCAGCTTGCAATGTGGGGCCAATGCCGATGGGGCCGTAAACCGGACCATAGGAAGACTTGGTGCCTTGCTGGGCTGCGTTCTTGATGCGGAAATCCACCGGATCCATGCCCAACTTTTTGGCCAATTCATCGACGGCATTTTCAACCGCAAAGGCCGCCATGGGTGCAGAGGGCGCGCGGTAAGCCGCAGTCTTCGGGCGGTTGGTCACAACGTCAATGCCAATGCTCTTGACATTTTTCAGATCGTAGCAGGCAAAGGCCGTCATGGCGCCCACTTCCGCCCAGTTGCTGGGGAAGCAGCCGGATTGATAGCGCAGCTCCGCCCATGCGGCCGTGATCGTGCCATCTTTCTTGGCACCAATCTTCACATCAATGGACGTGGAAGACGTTGGCCCCGTGGCACGGAAAACTTCATCGCGTGTCATGGTGAGTTTTACCGGGCGGTTGGCCTTGCGCGACAAGGCCAGTGCCACAGGCTCGGCCCACACATGGGTTTTGCCACCAAAGCCGCCACCGATTTCGGAAGCCGTGACGCGCAGTTTTGAGGCATCCATGCCAAGAAGCTGGGCACATTGGTTGCGATAAATAAAGTGGCCCTGTGTGCAGACCCACATTTCCGCCGTGCCATCGGGAGAAACAGAAGCCGAGACCGAATGCGGCTCAATATAGCCCTGATGCGCTTGTTCAGTTTTGTAGCTGCGCGATACAACTACGTCGGCCTCCTTGAACCCGGCTTCCACATCGCCATGGCCATATTCACAATATTTGTTGTGATTGGTGGCATGTTCAGATTTCGGAGCACCTTCCGTGACGATATGGGTGTGCAAGATTGGAGCAGCTTTGGCCAAAGCTTCATCCACATCCGTCACATGTGGCAACACTTTGTAGGTCACCTCAATCAGCTTCAGCGCCTTCTTGGCGGTGGCATGATCAATGGCGGCAACGGCGGCAACGGCATGGCCGTCATAGAGCGCTTTGCCACGCGCCATGCAATTTTCGAGAATGTCGAGCATCATCCGGTCCCCGTTGGTGAGGTCCGGCATGTCTTTGGATGTTATGACCGCTTTGACACCCGAAAGCTTCTCGGCCTTGGATGTGTCAATCTTCACTATCTTGGCATGGGCATGGGGCGAGCGCAGCACCAGGCCAATCAACTGGCCGGGCATGGTAATGTCTGCGCCATAGCGGGCGCGGCCAGTCACCTTGTCAATGCCATCAGGTCGCCGCACGCGGCTGCCGATCACTTTGAACTGCTTATCAACCAGGGCCGGGTTCATGGAATCAACTGACATGTCAGCCTCTCATTTCTTTGGCGGCGGCCTGAACGGCCCGCACGATCTTGTCATAGCCCGTGCAGCGGCATAGATTGCCGGCAAGGCCAAAACGGATTTCTTCTTCTGTTGGATCAGGATTCTTGCGCAGCAACGCCTGCGCGGCCATCAGAAAGCCCGGCGTGCACACGCCACACTGCAAGGCAGCGCCATCAATGAAGTGCTGCTGCAACGGATGCAGCGTCTGGCCCGTGGCCATGCCTTCAATGGTTTCGACCTTCTTGCCATTCATCTCAGCGCCCAGCACGAGGCAAGAGCAAACGAGACGGCCATCAAGGATCACTGAACACGCGCCGCAATCACCCGTGCCGCAGCCTTCCTTGGCACCTGTCAGCCCCAGACGGTTACGCAACACATCGAGCAGAACTTCATCCGTCTCACAGGCGAACTCAACCAGATCGCCATTCACCGTGGTTTGAACATGAACTCCCATTATCTTCCTCCAGCGCGGGCATAAGCGGTTTCAGCAGCACGCCGGGCGAGCACGCCTGCCACTTCTGTGCGGAACGCAATGGTGCCGCGTTTGTCATCAATTGGCTTGCAAGCTGCCGAACAAGCGGCGGCCAGCTTGGCCTTGGCCGCATCATCGAGCTTGGTGCCGATAATGGCCTTGGCTGCGTCATGCACAAGAAGCGCTGTGATCGCCACGGCACCCAGCGCCACGCGGGCGTGAGTGACGACACCCTTGGCATCAAGCGTCAGCGCCACACCGCAAGACACAACGGCAATATCCATTTCCGTGCGCGGGATAAACCGCAGATAGGCATCGCCCGAGCGAGGCTTCTTTGCTGGCAATTCAATCGCGGTGATGAACTCACCTTTCTTCAAATTTGTGCGGCCCACGCCAGCGGGCACATCCTCAACCGCAAGTTTGCGTGAACCTTTAGGGCCCGTGATCACCACCTTGGCAGAAGCAGCAATCAACCCCGGAACGCTATCCGCGGCAGGCGAAGCATTGCACAGGTTGCCAGCCATAGTGCAGCGGCCTTGAACTTGCTTCGAGCCGATAAGCTGCGCGCCTTCGACCACGCCGGGCCAGGCTTTCAGCAAAGCTGCGTTTTCCGACAGCGCGGCGCAAGGCACGGCGGCCCCGATCACAAATCCCTTGGCCGATCCTTTGATCTCTTTGATGCCTTTGATGGACTTGATGTCAACAACCAAGTCTGGCTCTACCATTCCGGCTTTCATCTTCACCAGCAGGTCAGTTCCCCCTGCCAGCACAAAGGCCTTGCCTTTTTCCTTGTTCAGCAGCGTTGCTGCTTCTTTCGCCGTTGACGGCTGCATATAGCGCATCGATTCCACCCTATTTGAAACGATTCAAGTTTAGGTCATAGTTTGGCCCTCGGTCAACTCGCCAAGTCTTTGCGACATAACATGGCATCATGCGCCAAATTCTGCTGTTCCCGCGTTGACACGAAAAGCCGATGCGGCCATTTTTCAAGGTGACGCCGCAACAAGAACGGCGATGAGGAGACCATGGTTCCTGCCGAACAGCGTGTACGCAACCTGCCCCTGTGGAAGGGAGATGTGCAACTTGAAATCCTGAAAGGCGGGGTCTCCAACGCTGGCTTCAAGGTGACGGATGGCTCCGGCACCTATGTGGCCCGGGTCGGCCATGATTACCCGTTCCATCAAGTCGCACGCGCCCGCGAGGCCATAGCCGCCACTGCCGCACATGAGGCTGGCCTTTCGCCGGAAGTTCTCTACAGCAAAGACGGCGTGATGGTACTGCGTTTCATTACTGCCCGCACCTTTTCTGAAACCGATGTGCGGCAGAATTGGCTGGCCTGCGTGGACATGATCAAGCGCTGCCACCGCCAAATGCCGCGCCGGATCATTGGCCAAGGCGCGATCTTCTGGGTGTTCCAGATCATCCGCGACTATGGCGCAACGCTTGTTGCAAAAAAACATTCCTGCGCCGATGAAGTGCCGCGCTGGCTGGCAATTGTTGACCGCTTGGAAGCCCAGCAGGTTCCGCTGCCGATCATCTTCGGTCACCACGATTTGCTGCCATCCAATTTCCTCGATGACGGCAAGCGCCTTTGGCTGATTGACTGGGAATATGGTGCCTTCGGCACGGCTATGTTTGATCTCGCCAATCTCGCCGCCGCCAATTCATTCGACTCTGACCTCGAAGCAAAAATGCTGGCACATTATTTTGAACGCGCACCCGGTGATGCAATCACCCGCGCCTTCTCGGCAATGAAGGTTGCAGCCGCATTGCGTGAAGCCATCTGGGGCATGATCTCCGAATTGTTTCTCAACGCGCCTGGCGCGGACTATATTGCTTATGCCGCCGAATATCTCTCGCGCTTCGAAACCATTCTCAAAACTCACGAAAACAAGTATGGAAAATCATGACTAATCCTTTCCCCGCTGAAGCCCAAGTGATTGTCATCGGCGGCGGCATCATCGGCTGCTCCACCGCCTATCATCTGGCCCGTGATCACAAGGCCAATGTGATCTTGCTGGAGCAAAACAAGATTACTTCAGGCTCAACCTGGCATGCGGCAGGGCTGGTCGGACAACTGCGTTCTTCGGCTTCCATCACGCAAGTGCTGAAGTATTCCGTCGACCTTTATAAAAGCCTGGAGGCCGAGACCGGATTGCAGACAGGCTGGAAAATGACGGGTTGCCTGCGCCTCGCCACGAATGAAGATCGTTGGACCGAATACAAACGCCTCGCCACCACAGCGCAAAGCTTCGGCATGGATATGCATTTGCTTTCGCCCGACGAAACCAAAAAACTCTGGCCTTTGCTGGATGTTTCCGATCTCGTCGGCTCAACCTTTCTGCCCACCGATGGCCAGGCCTCGCCCTCCGACATCACTCAAGCCTTGGCCAAAGGTGCGCGCTTGCATGGCGCAAAGATCTATGAAGGCGTGCGCGTCGAAGGCTTCGAAATTGTGGAGGGCGAGGTTGTCGCCGTTATCACCAATCAGGGCACTGTGAAATGTGAACGCGTCGTCAACTGCGGTGGCATGTGGGCGCGGCAGATCGGAGCCATGGCCGGTGTCAGCGTGCCGCTACAACCCGTGAAGCATCAATATATCATAACTGAAAAGATCGAAGGCCTCGCCAGGGATGCGCCAACGATCCGCGATCCGGACCGCCGCACCTATTTCAAGGAAGAGGTGGGGGGTTTGGTATTTGGTGGTTATGAGTCAAATCCAATTTCATGGGACGTGGCCGAAGTGCCTTCGACATTTGAATTCCAGCTCTTCGATGACGATTGGGACCATTTCGAACAACACCTCGATCAAGCCCTCGCCCGCATGCCCGCACTGGGTTCGACCGGCATAAAGAAGATGATCAACGGGCCGGAGAGTTTCACGCCTGATGGCAATTTCATTCTGGGCCGCGCTCCGGAATTGAAGAACTTCTATCTCGGTTGCGGCTTCAACGCTTTTGGCATCGCCTCGGGCGGTGGTGCGGGCTGGGTGTTGGCCGATTGGGTGATGAAGGGCGAAGCGCCGACGGATTTATGGAGCGTGGATATTCGCCGTTTCTCCGCATTGCACGGCGACCGAACCTTTGTGAATGAGCGCACCGTGGAGGCTTACGGCAAGCATTACACTGTGGGCTTCCCCCATGAAGAATATCAAACCGGGCGGCCCAAGCTCGTCTCGCCGCTCTACGACCGGTTGAAAGAGGCGGGGGCCTGTTTCGGTTCCAAGCTTGGCTGGGAACGCCCCAACTGGTTCGCCCCCAATGGCGCTGAAGCCAAAGATATTTATTCCATGGGCCGCCAGAATTGGTTTTCTGCCGTGGGCGAAGAACACAAGGCCACGCGAGAGAAAGCCGGCCTGTTTGACCAATCCTCCTTTGCCAAATTTGAACTGAAAGGACGCGATGCTTTCGCCGCTCTGCAACATATCTGTGCCAATCACATGCCAAAATCCGACGGCCGCTTGGCTTACACACAGCTCTTGAACACGCGCGGCGGCATCGAATGCGATCTCACCGTGGCACGCCTTGCGGGCGATCATTTCTATATTGTTACCGGCACTGGCTTTCGCACCCACGATTATCATTGGATCGAAGATCACATTCCGGCGGGCATGAACACCAAGCTCAGTGATGTCACCGAAGGTTGGGGCACGCTGTCACTCATGGGGCCGGAGGCGCGCAAGATTCTCGCCGCCGTCACCCGCGATGATGTTTCGTCCGAAGGTTTCAAATTTGGCGATGTCAAAACCATTTCGGTCAAGGGCTATGCAGTCCGCGCCCTTCGCGTCACCTATGTGGGCGAATTGGGTTATGAACTCCACGCACCCATCGCCGCCCTGCCTGCGATCTATGACGCATTGATTGGCTGGGGCGCGGTGAACTGCGGCTACCGCGCTATTGAGAGCTTGCGTCTCGAAAAAGGCTACCGTGCCTGGGGTGCCGACATCACGCCCAATGACACGCCACCGGAAGCAGGCCTCGGCTGGGCCGTGAAACTCAAATCAGATGAAGACTTCATCGGCCGCAAAGCGCTGGAAGCCAAACGTGGCGAACCCCTGAAGAAACTGATGGCGGGTTTCACCACACTGCGCGAAGATGTTGTGCTCTTGGGCCGCGAAACCATTTTGCGTGATGGCCAGTTTGCAGGCTATTTCACTAGTGGCGGTTACGGCTACACGCTCGGCAAGCCCATTGGCTATGGTTACCTGCGCAACCCCGAAGGTGTCACAGAAGATTGGGCCCGGGAAGGTTCATATGAACTCGTTGTGGCGCAAGAGAAGGTGCAGGCACAAATTCATTTTGCTTCGCTATATGATCCACAAAATCTGAAAGTGAGAGGCTGAACCTTCACTCATCAATCTTCTTGCCGATAATCGCCAGCGCTTGTTCATAAACGCTGGCGGCGTTCCATTGTTGGATAGCAGCGAAATTAGCCTCACCCGGCTGATAGCCCGCGCCACGTTTCCAGCCATGGCCTTTGAGGAAATTGGCGGTCGACGCTAGGGCATCGCCTTTGCTGTTCAAGTTCGAACCCACGCCATAGGCAAAAATATTCTTGGGCATGAATTGCGTCTGCCCCACTTCGCCATGCATGGCACCGACCGATGTGGCCGAAAGCGTGCCGCGATCAATCAGCTTCAAGGCCGCCACAAGTTGCTCGGTGAAATAATCGTGGCGGCGGCAATCATAGGCGAGTGATGCCACGGCGGAGATGGTATTTTGATTGCCCGTCACGGCGCCAAAGCCCGTCTCCATGCCCCAGATCGCGACGATCGGTCCGGGGGGTACGCCGTATCGTGCTTCGAGCGAAGAAAACAGCGCCGCATTCTCAGCCTTCATCGCCCGCCCGCGCGAGACGATGCCTTGTGCCCCGCGCAGCCGCATAAAGGCATCAAGCCCAAGATGCATACTCTTTTGGTGCCGATCTGCATAAATCGTCTTGGTGGCATAATGCGTGCCAGCCAGCGCCGAAAGCCCGCGCGCGCCCACGCCCGCGGCTTTTGCTTCAGGAGCGAAAGCGCTTTTCCAAGACTCAAAGCCGCCGCCATCGCTGCCGCATTGTGCAGCCTTCGCAGCACTTACACCAAGCATGAGCGCACCGCCCAAAACCAACATCGCAAATTTCCGCATTGCTGCCCCTCTCGTCAAATCAGCGCCTCGCCAACAACTGCCCCGGTTCTTGATCGAGGTCAACGACCGCGCCAACGCCCGGTTCCAATTTACCCCTTGCCAGAACGTTCGGCATTTTGTATCAAACGTTCTATATAACGAACGAGATAGACATGACATTGAATTCGCATGGTTTATTTGCAGAACGCGTGACGGATGTCCAGCACTATACGGACCGTTTGTTTCGTTTTCGCATTACCCGCCCCCAGAGCTTGCGGTTTCGCTCGGGCGAATTTGTGATGCTCGGCCTGCCGCAAGAGGGCAAGCCGCTGCTGCGCGCTTATTCCATTGCCAGCCCAAGCTGGGATGAGAGCCTTGAATTCTTCTCGATCAAAGTACCCGGCGGGCCCCTGACGGAACAACTACAAAACATCAAACCGGGTGATGAAATTCTGCTGCGTCCCAAAACCACTGGCACGCTGGTGCATGATGCTTTGCTGCCCGGCAAGCGCCTGTTCATGATTTCAACGGGAACCGGCATTGCGCCCTTCGTGTCGATCATGCGCGACCCCGAAACCTATGAGAAATTTGAAACGCTGGTTCTCACGCACACTTGCCGCACCAAGGATGAATTGAAATACGGTTTCGACTCCGTGGCCGCCACCAAGGATGACCCTCTGGTCGGCGAAGACGCCAACAAACGTCTCTTGCATTTTGCCTCCACGACCCGCGAAGACAGCGCTCACCAAGGCCGCATCACAAACCTGATCACCAGCGGCGAATTCTTCCGCGCGCTCGACATTCCTTCACTTGATCCGGCAGAAGATCGCATCATGCTCTGCGGCTCCATGGCCATGATCAAGGATATCAAAGCCATGGTTGAACCTCTGGGCTTTGTTGAGGGTTCACATACCGCGCCTGGCAGCATCGTGGTGGAACGCGCTTTCGTCGGTTAGAGGCGCCCGCCATACGAACGTCACAATGCTGATGAATGTCTGTCATGCGCATCCGCAAAATGCCCAGTTGATGGAGCATGGCATGAACCAAGCAACACTCAACACCCTGCGCGAGGCCAGTTTGGGCCTTGTATCGGTTCGCATGTCCAAGGTGGCGTTTCACTTGGATTATGTGACCTATCCACCTTTGATTTTTTTCTGCCTGTGGTTGGGACATGGTCGCATCACCATCGGGATGAGCGCATTTCAATTTGCTTTTGGACTTTGTGTGTGGACTTTGGCTGAATATCTGCTGCATCGCATTGTGCTGCATGGCTGGCCCTATTTTGCTAAATTCCATCAGGCCCATCACGATGAGCCGCGTGCGATGATTGCGGCCCCCACCGTATTTTCCATGGGCATATTTGCCCTTATTGCCTATTTGCCCGCTGCTCTTGTACTGGGGCTCTGGGCCGCCCTGCCTTGGTTCGCGGGTTTTCTATCAGGCTACGTGGCTTTTGCTGCGGTCCATCACATCGTGCACCACGCCCAAGGACAAGGCAAGTTGCTGCGCCATTTCAAGCTGCTCCACGCCAGACACCATCACGGCAAGGACGGTCGCAATTTTGGTGTGTTGACGGGGTTTTGGGACCGCGTATTCGGCACCTACGAAAGCCCCACACGATAACGCGCTTAAGGATTGGCGCTGCCTTGTGAACTCGCAAACCACTTGGCATAAATTGCATCATAGGTTCCGATCTCGCGCAACTTCAACAGCGTCTCATTGACAGGTTTGCGCAAGGGCGAGCCTTGCGGGAACAATATGCCATAGTTTTCCTTCTTCAGCGGACTGCCGACAAGGCGCACTTTACCTTGGCCTTTGTTGGCGGCGTAATACATCAGCACCGGCGCATCGAACACCACGGCATCAACCAGTTTCGAATTCAAGGCTTCAAGCGCATTGTCGATCTTGTCGTAGGTCACGGGAATAGACCCTATGCCTGTAACAAAAGTCTCCGCCGTGCTGCCAGTCGTCGTGCCTACTTTGCGATTGGCCAAGTCTTCCGGCCCGTTGATGTCGCTCTTCAATTGTTGAACGGTCAAAGACGTGGTGATCGTGGCGGTGAAATAACTGGTGAAGAACAGGCTGCCGATCACCAAGGCCGTGGCAAGCACGCGCCCAAGGCCCGAATAAAGTGGATCAGGCTGTTGGCCGGCCGCCGCCCCCGTGGCCCAATACATGGCGTGGAAGATGCCGGGGAAATAGCTTGACGGGAAAAGATGGTTCTCCTTCTTGCGCTCCGCAAACCAGCCGATATGGGCAGGAACGACAATCAGTGCGGCAAGCAGGCCCAGAACGGTGAGCGTGCTGGTGCTGGTGAGCAACGGCCAGAGTTGCTGCCAAAACGACGGCGCACTGCCCTGTTCATTGCGCGTGAGAATTTGCAGGCCGGATTCAAACATCGGTTGGGAGAAATCAAATTTCTGTTCACGGTCAGCCGTGATCGATATGGCGGCGATGGCAACATCGCCCTCGCCTGCGGCCATGGAAGCCATGATCTCTTTCACATTGCCCTTTTCAATGAAGTGATAAGGCTTGCCCAGTTCCTTGGCGATGGCGGCCCAGAGTTCCACCGAGAAGCCTTTGTAACTATCGCCGTCCTTGAACACGAAGGGTGAAATCTGGCGCGTGATGACACGCAGCTCCGCATCTTGGGCCTGCGCCAAGCCGCACAGCGCTACAAGCACAACGGCGAGCGCCGCCACTATCAAACGCAATTTCTGCATCAATTTCTCCGCCTCAAAGCCGCGGCCTTATAGCAACGCTCCAGCTGAATGCCCAATGAATTGCTCACAACAATTGGCGCCGCGCCAGATTGCGCATCAAATCCGCCACTCCAAATGTCCAGGGTGCGGCCTGATCCGTTCGCACCACACGGTTGCGCAGCGTGCCCAAGAGCGGTGTGGAGATTTCAACCACATCGCCAATATGGTGCGTGAAGCCCTTGCCCTTTTCACCGCGATCCGCAATTGGCGCAAACATCGTGCCAAGATAGACCACCAGCCCATCGGGATATTGGTGATTGGCGTTGATCGCATTGGCGACAATTTCGGTCGGGTCGCGGCTGATTTCGGCCATGTTCGAATGGCCCTGCATCACGAAACCATCAAGCCCCGTCACCTTCATTGCCAACTCGGCTTTGCGCACAACGTCAAGGCTGAAGCTTTCATCGAACAGACGAATGAAGGGGCCGAGTGAAGCGGAGGCATTGTTGTCTTTGGCCTTGCCCAACAGCAGGGCTGAGCGGCCTTCGAAATCCCTGAGGTTCACATCATTGCCCAAAGTCGCGCCGACGATCTTGCCCGTCGAAGCCACCACCATCACAATCTCCGGCTCGGGATTATTCCAGCTTGATTTCGGGTGAATGCCCACATCCATATTATGGCCGACGGATGACAGCACCGGTGCCTTGGTGAAGATCTCGGCATCCGGGCCAATGCCCACTTCGAGATACTGGCTCCACGCCCCTGCCTTGATCAGCGCGGCCTTAAGCTCTGCGGCTTCGGCAGAGCCCGGCCTGATCTTACGGAGGTCCCCGCCCACCAGCTCATTGATCCGTGTCCGCACCGATGCCGCCGCTGCCGCATCACCGCGCGCCTTTTCTTCAATCACCCGTTCAATCATCGAGACAGCAAAGGTCACCCCCGCCGCCTTCACCGCCTGCAGGTCGATGGGTGAGAGCGCGTGTGGATTGGCTTTTTTGTGTTTTGCCGGATTGGCATTGGCCAACACCTCGGCCACCGCGCCAATGGCCCTGCCCTCGGCGGCGGCCAGTGCCTCGGCCGGGTGCTTCATCTCGCAGAGATCGCGCAGCGTGGGGAACACGGGCGTGATGTCGATGAGCTTCTCACCTTCAACGCGCACTACCGCTGGTCCCACATCCGGCAGCCAGACACGGCCCGCCAGCGCGGCGTTAGAGGGAAGATCGGGGTGAGACATGGCAGATTCCTTTTTGACCAAGATGAAGGAGCTTAAAGCACGGCGCAACCACAACCTGACGACACTTGACCCAAGCGTAAAGTTGGAGAATTCTCAACCCGAGGGGCACTTGAAGGAGTCTTGCCATGGCCAGACATGCCACGCCAGTTGCCGCACTTTTTTTCGCTGCGCTTCTTAGCTTCGCAAGCCCTGCATTTGCCGAAGATGCCAAACCGCCGCTGCCGATGCCCGATGACGCAACTGACGTGACCTATGATGGCGAAAGCGGCTCACTCACCTTTTCCAGCGCCATGCCGGTGAAAGATCTCGCTGCATTTTACCGCGACATGGCCAAGCAGCACGGCTGGAAGGAACAACCTTCCGTCATCAACAAGGACAATATGGCGGTGCTCACCTTCATGGCCAATGGCGATGACGTGGCCAATGTTACCGTGATGAAAATGGGTGACCAATCGCAGGTGACCGCCGATGGCACCGCCTTTGAATCCAAAGGTGGCGCTGGCAGTGATGCGCAGGCCAGTGCCGATGCGGGCAAGGCCCCTGATGCACCAGCAGCACCCCCGCTGGTGGCGATCGACAAGGACGGCCTGCCCATTCCCGACGGACTGGGCAATATGGGCTCCACCAGAACGGCATTCAGCCACGCCGTGAACTTTTCCGCCCCCAACAGCGTGGCCGAGATTGTGGCTTTTTACCGGGCCGAGCTGGGCAAGAAGGGCTGGAAGGAAGACGCTGCCAAGGTTGCCGATACGGAAGCCGAGCTGTCCTTCACCGCGCCCGATGGTCCCGCGAAATTGGTGGTGAAACGCAATAGCGACATGAGCGATGCGGAATTGACGGTGACGGAGAAAGCCAAGGCGGCCGCCTCGCCACTTGCCCCCAAGCCCGGCATGGTGAAACTGGTCTTCGGCAACATGTCGGACAAGGCGGCCGATGTTTCCATTGCGGGCAAGCATGTGAAGCTGGCACCGGGCCAGGGCGCCAAGGGCCCCGATGGCCCCACGCTGGAGGTGAAGCCTGGCAACCTCACCGCCGAGATCAAGGGCGCCAAAGAAGCCTTCACCGCCGGGCCGGATGAAATCTGGATGGTGGGCGTTGGCCCCGGCGGGTTGATCGCGGTGAAGCAGTAGTCCGGCGCGGCGAGAATCAAATGCCGCGCGGTTTGAGGGAGACTGTGAGGGGGAGAAGGGCACACCTCCGCCCTTGTTCGCTCTGTCATTTTGAGCGGAGAAGAAAAGAAGGGAAGCGCGTGGGGAAATCCGACGCGGGTGCGGCTTAGATTAGAGCCGCTATGATAGCGTTGGGTTGCCCCACGCGCCGACAGGTTTAAGATGCAAGGGCTTGGCAATCGCGTTGTTGTGACCCCGATCACACACCCCACCTTAAGGAGCTAGAGTGATCTGAAAGAGCCCCCGTTGGGGAACTGGCTCTTGGGGCAGACGGGCCCGATGAAGGTCACACGTAAAGTGCGATACCCGTCCATAAACGCCCAGACTACTGGCCAGGCCCGTAATGACCTGGGTAGACCGTCTCGCATCCCCGGAGGCTGAACGCCACGTTTGCGCCGCCCGCAGGACCTGCCGCCCCTTCCCGCCAGATGCACCGTCGTACACCGAGCCCCAGTGGGAGAGGACCGAAAGGCATGTACGAGAGTTTTATTCCTTTGTCAAGGAATATTTTCAGGCGCGCCAACGTCCTCCGCCCCTCGCCCCGCCTGCGGGGAGAGGGTGGCCGAAGGCCGGGTGAGGGGCCTGCGCAGAGTCAACGCGCTGATCAACCACGCGACGCTGGCGGGGTTGGATGTGAAGGTGAAGGTCGGGAAGGCGGCGTGAGGGAGCAAGTATTCCACAGCTTCATTCAATCCCCTTTTGACTCAAGCCGCTAAGAGCCTATGCTCCCGCAAGTTGCAAGATATTGGAGTTAAGTATGGCCAATCATCCATATATCTCTGGAGCAGGTAACATTGCTCAGATGATACAGCATTTGCGAAAGAATTTTCCTCAAAATGTAAATTCTGAAACAGTAAAAAAACTTGGACTTGCCCCTAAGAATGAAAGTTATGTGATCAATGCCATCCAGTTTATAGGCATCGTTGATGAAGAGGGCAAAAAAACAGACGCTGGTAAAAATGTTTTTTCAATTCATAAAGACGAAGATTTCAAGGTTAAATTCTCAGAACTAGTCGCTTCAGCCTACGCTGATCTATTTGAACTTCACGGCGAAGCATCTTGGAACCTGAGCAAAGACGAACTGACCTGCCACTGAAGTTTCATCCGGCAGCTTTTAGAGTCTCCGGCAGTTGTATGCCCAGTTGGGCGGGTTGAGCAACAGGGCGGAACGCGGAGCCGTCAGTGAGCGCAGCGTGGAGCCCTGTTGCGGTTAGCTTGGCAGCGAAGGCCGCCGGTGTTTG